>NZ_WURP01000010.1:0-62488 GCF_009829025.1 Acinetobacter sp. 18QD2AZ41W
GCATCAGTTTTATCTGCATTCAGCCGTTCCAGTTCCAGATCAACGGCTGCGATATCCTCTTCGACTGCTTCGTCCCACAGATGGATTTGTTTTGCTGTTAGGTGTTCATTCTTTTGGGCGAATTTGTGCTTTTTAAACAGAGCCAGTTCATGCTCGTATTTTTGAGTGAGAATAGAGAGATGTTGGTTGCATGCTTCCAGATGTTGAACTTTGCCATCTAATTGTTGATTGGTGACTTCCAGATGTTGAACTTTGGCATCTAATTGCTGATTTGATTGTGCCAAAGACTGATGCTGCATCGCCAATTGCCGGGTAAATTCCAGCAGTTGCTCATGGGTCAGTTGGTTTAAATCAGGCAGCGTTTTCATGACCGCAGTATGCCTGAGGTCATGAAGAGAATGAAATAGAACGTTTGGAGAATAGCAGAATGTACGAGCCTGGTTTAGAGCATCGTCACCACCTGCTGTCGTCCAATTCTCTGCCAGGGTAAACCCTGGATCAGTGCCTGCAACTGCTCTGGGCTGAGGGCTACGGTTTCACCCTGGTGAATCTGAGCCCAGTGAAATTTACCCTGTTCCAGCCGCCGGGCACACAGCCAGATGCCCAATCCATCATGCACCAGCACTTTCATGCGATGGCCACGCTTATTACAGAACAGGTAGGCGCAATGCGGTTTGATCGAGCCAAAGGCTCTCAGCACCTGAGCCATGGCAGTATCCATACCCGCACGCATGTCCATCGGCTGGGTAGAAAGCCAGATTTCATCAATGCGGATCATGTTGCAAGTGCCTTGAGTAATTCTGCTAAAGCAGATATTTCTGATACTTGCCATTTCAAGCCAATTTCTGCTTTTGAGTGGGGTAAAGTAATTTGAACCTTTAACATGTCAGTAGGAGTAGGATCTAATGGTGCAGAGCAAGATAAGGCAATAAATGCAGGTTTATTCGGTAGTGGTGAGCGATCATTCCCTGGCTTAGCATCAATTAAGCGAATCCATTTGGATACAAGATTTGTATTCAATCCATGTTGCAAAGCGACTGAAGCAATTGAAACGTCCGGTGCTTTAAGGCAAAGGATTTCTTTCTTTGCTTCGAGAGGTTCATGTTCATCAGGGTTGTTACGTCGTAAAGGCTGTACGGCCTTATTTGTCTCGGAGAGTGGTGGCAGTCCAAACAACAAACCCCATGACCATAACTTATGGGGCTTGTTGGCTATTTTGCTGCGTATTGTGTGGCTTTTTGTGATTAAGCCTTACATCGCTTCACGTTGTGCTTCATCTTCCAAATAGTTTTCTAAAGAATCATCTAGCGCATATAACCATGGCGTGTGATGTGGCTTAGCCATTTTTCCAGTCATTACTGAGCGATAGACTTTATCTCTAAAGCCCATAATGTTTTCTTTTTTATGCTTTTTCCATTGCATGAAAATATCATGCACTGCATCAATATTGAATGATGGATAGTCCGTCTGCGCAATCAGGCGTTTGATGTAGTCACCTTGGAAGCGGGCAGATTGTTCATCGTTCAATAGGCGCTGCTCTTTTTGATGTAAGGTCTGCGTATGGCTCTGCATTTCTGCCGTGCTTGGTAAAGCAATTTTGCCCAAAATCACATCACGGACAAACCATGCTTGCGCATCGAACATATTGAAGGTGTACCATTGATCTTGCATGCCCAAGTAGAACAAGCGAGGATTCTTTTCCCACACCACACCCTGATATAAACCCTGCGGATAAAGGCAGTTATGTGTTCTGAGGCGTAGGTTATCTTCAATAAATGGGAAGTGGTGCAAATAGCCTGTGCATAAAATAATGGCATCAATTTTGGCAGATGTTCCATCACTAAAATAAGCAGTATTTTCATCTACACGCAGTAATTGTGGCTTTTCAGACCAGTTTTTAGGCCATTTAAAGCCCATGGCTTTACTACGATAGCAACTGTAAATTTGCTTAGCACCGTATTTATAACATTGCGAACCAATGTCTTCGGCAGAGTAGCTGCTGCCAACCAATAACACAGACTTGCCTTTAAATTCCAGCGCATCACGGAAGTCGTGTGCGTGTAAAATGCGACCATGGAATTGATCAAAGCCTTCATAAACAGGAACGCGTGGGGTAGAGAAGTGTCCAGATGCAACGACAACATAATCAAATTGTTCTGAATAATGCTGTTGTTGTGTATAATCTTCGACATCTACCGTGAATTTTTGCGTTGTTTCATCATAGGCAATATGCTGAACGGCACTATTGAAACGAACTAAATCTTTGACCTGTGCTTTTTCTGCACGGCCTTTGATGTAATCCCACAGTACTGCACGTGGTGGATATGAAGCGATTGGTTTTTTGAAATGTTCATCAAAAGTATAATCGGCAAATTCTAGCGCTTCTTTGGGGCCATTTGACCATAAATAGCGGTACATACTGCCGTGGACAGGTTCCCCATGTTCATCTATACCAGTGCGCCAAGTATAGTTCCATAGCCCGCCCCAATCATTTTGTTTTTCGAAACATACAATTTCAGGAACTTGTAGACCTTTGGCCTTTGCTGACTGAAACGCTCTTAATTGGGCCATGCCACTTGGGCCAGCACCAATAATTGCAATTCGATCCATTGCTATCTCCATTAGTTTTGAGTTCTTAATTACCTCTCCAATTTTGAGTGTCACAATTTAGGATTTGAAATATAAGCATTATAAAGATAAGCAAATACAATCCTAAATTGAGCGATTAAAAATCTGTTCAAAATAGGATGTGAATTAAAAAAAAGAAAAAATAATAAAATGTGCTAAAGACAGTAAAAATTACCTAAGCAATTCATCTTTATAAAAAACACATTTTTTAAGAAAGCTGATCTTATCATAATTTCTGATTAATTGTGGCTTTGCTTAGTTATAAAAGTGAATTTAAAGTCATTCCATTAGGGTCTGTTGACATTTTCTGTTCAAAAAAATAGCGAGAAAGTAAAATTTAATCGCCAAACCAAATTTACTTCTCGCTATGCCTCGTACAATGCTGAATGATCAACACTGGTCTAAGTTACTTTCTATTTTCCGAAATTTTGATATCTATTTCAAATCTAATTTGAGAAATTTTGTCGAAGCAATACTTTATAGAATAAGAACAGGCTGCCCATGGCGTGATTTGCCTAAAGAATTTGGTTCGTATAATTCAATCTTTAAAAAATATAATCGTTGGTGTAAAAATGATAAGTTAATGAAAATATTTAAATTAATTTCTTCAAATGCTGATATGGAATGGGTTTTTATTGATGGTAGTCATGTTCGGGCACACCAACATTCTGCTGGAATAAAAGATCAGGATATTTCTAAAAGCATTGGTGGAAATAGTTCTAAAATACACTTAGCTGTTGATGCGGATGGCAATCCAATCGAAATTATTATCTCCGATGGAACGATACATGATGTCAAGATTGCTCCCAAAATGATTGAAAAACTTGATTTGAGTGAAACGGAAGTATGTTGTGCAGACAAAGGATATGACTCTGAATCATTAAGAGAACAAATATCTGCGAAAAAAACTAAAGCGAATATTCCAAGAAAATCAAATACTCAGTCAAATAATGATCATATGGATTGGTATTTATATAAAATCAGACACTTAGTTGAGAATGCATTTTGTAGGTTAAAGCAGTTCAGAGGAATAGCAACACGATATGATAAGCTAAAGTGTAGCTATGAGGGGGCAGTTGTATTAGCTTGTATATTTATTTGGCTACCTTTATCGGGTAAATTCTATACTTGAAATGTCAACAGACCCTAATATTTAAAATTTTATCATTTGGTATATATTCTTGATTCTTATTAGGTTTTTCCTATAGATTCTAAAGAGAATTTTTTTAGATTTTTTCTTAAAATTTGTTTGAATTGAAGTGGTGGTGTTTCAAAAAGTATGCTGGGATTAAATGCAGCCATTATTGATGTGGAAGAAGGTTAAATCGAAAGCCTTAAAGTGGTTTTCTAACTTTTTCGAAAAATTACAGCTTCTCCTAAATCCACGCCTGAGCCGATGCCTGATTCTGCAATTATTACCTTCAATACCTACAGTAAAGAACTTACCAATCGATTGCTTATAATTTTAAAAGCAGTGACAAAACTGTCCCATAAATTACTCGAAATTCGCCTCCGACAAACCCGGTACGGTTCACTTACGTAAAAAGATTGAAGGGCACCTTTTTGTTCATCAGATTCGAGTGACTGCAAGTTTTGGGGCCGCCAAAATAGATGCAGAGTCCCAGTTAATGAGTGCTTTAGAAACCGCAGATCAACGTTTATACCAAGCTAAAAATAATGGCCGAAACAGAGTGTGTTTTAACTAACCTAAGTAGACTCCACTTTACTTATTTTCAGACAGCAACCAATCAAGAGCGTTCATTTTTACAATACCATTATAATTGGCTTCAGTCCCGATCGTGTCTAAGGTAAGTAAATACTTGGGATATGAATCAGAAATTTTCTGTAATGGACGTAACTCTCGGCTTAGTGTCTCCTCATTGAGGGTTTCTAATGCCACCTGATAATAAGTTAAATTCTGTAAAGTATCGACAGCAACAAAATCAATTTCATATTCATCAATCCGCCCTACATAGACCGTATAACCTCGTCTGACAAGCTCAAGATAAATCACATTTTCTAAGATATGACCTTGATCAGCATTAGCATCAGGCAACATAATGCGGCGCAATCCAACATCAACTAAATAGTATTTTTCAGAGGATTGTAATAACTCACGCCCACGTACTTTAAACTGTGCGGCGCTATAAAATAGCAAACTGTCCTGTAAGCCCCGAATATAGCGCTTCACTGTTTCAAATGAGATTTTAACCCCGCTTGAAACAAAGGTATTTTTAATTTTATTGATGGAAATGGGTGAGCCTGTCACGCTTGCCAAATATCTTGCGACACGCTCGAGAGAGTTAATATCGGCAGTATTTAAACGGGGAATAACATCTTTAAACATTACACTGGCATAGACTGCTTGCAAGTAATCATAGGTTTCCTGCTGGCTGGTCATGGCAAGCGTATAGGGGAAACTACTTCGCGTGTACATAGCATACAAATCACGATTGGATAATTGTTGGATGATCGGATTATTTTCAATATGCCACTGTTTAAACTCTTGGAATGACAAGGGTAAAACATGTTGCTCGATATAGCGTCCTGTGAGTAAAGTCGCAAGTTCTCCACTCAGAAAGAATGCATTTGAACCTGTAATATATAAATCGATATAATCCCGAACATATAAAGAGTCGACTACTTTTTCAAAATTGGTAACATGTTGTATTTCATCTAAAAAAACATAGTTTTTCTTGCTTTCATCAACTTTTGACAATACATAATCATGTAGTTTACGGTAATCGGTGAGTTCTTCAAATTCCATAAATTCAAAGTTGATGACAATGATGTTTTCGGCTTGTACCCCCTGTGCTTTTAGGTCTTGTTGAAACATCGCCAGCAAGGTAGATTTTCCAGAGCGACGTACACCCGAAAGCACTTTAATGACATCACGGTTTTGCCATGTATTCAGAAATTTTAAGTAGCCATCACGTCGAATATTAGCGCTTCTCATTGTTTACACTTGAAATCTAAAGTTTTAATTAATTCTATCAAAGTTTAGAACCTAGATGTAAAAATATTCAATTTTAAAAAAAGTTTAAAGTTTAAGTGAAACATTCAAAGCTACTGTTGAAGCATGCAAACAGTAGATCTGATAAAAATCCAAATTCTGTCTTTTTGATTATTTTCCATGTCATGTTATGTCATTGATGCTGCGACTTAACTGCTATATAAATTAAGTGAAAAGTAAAAGGAATTAATATGTTAACTAGAGTGGAACTCATTTTTGTGGTGCTGATGGTGTCAGGCTTAATCTTGATTGCTTATGAAATGCTAAAAGGTTTATTCTAGGGCATCTACACATGATTTTTGATCAAAAAAAATGCCCAGAGAGGGATCAATGGGCAAAACTAAGGACCTTGACGGTCATTCAGAAACTACAGCTAGCTTCTAGCTATGATTCTGCACTTAATTAAAAAAAGCTACACTGGCTGAATATATCAAAAGTTAAATCATGTGATTTATCATTAATTAACACACTTGAGAAAATGAGTTCATCACTCTGCTGATTAATACAGTAATTCACCAAACAAATCCGCTCTAATCTCTTCCAGGCTCAGATCTGATTTCATTCTATTACAGAGTGGATGAACCAGCAGACCATTCTCTAGCACCCCTTGGCCACCTGCGGCTTTGGCAATCCGATGATCCGATTCAGTAGAATCGAGATAGATTAATCCATCACAAATGGGGCAAAAGTTATGATTACCCACCAGAAAATTGTGCTTAAGCAAATTTTTGGTTAATGCTGAAAAGGCCTTGGGCTTTGATCGAGAGATCGGGCTAATCGATTCAACATATCCGACTACATGCTCTACAACCCCATCATCATAATTACCCAAAAATCTTTCAGAATAAAACTCATTAAAGTTGATGTACTTGAAAGCCTTTGACATCGACAAAATAAAGGTGTTCAGGCATTCTTCATCTTCAAAATCGACATCCATTTCCAGGCTTAAACAGATAAAGGCTTTATAAACGATTTGTAGCCGATCATAGCCTTTAATCCCACTGCCGAACTTACCGACCGTTTCAGTGGTCGCCACTGGAAAATTGGCAATCAAGAACTCAATACTACGGCGGACACGTGTAAACTCTTTAAAGCTAATCGTTCGATGATGAATCTGCATGAGGCTTTCATGAATTTCATACACAATTGAAAACCATGCAAGAAAAGAAGTAATCTGAAAACGCTGGTCCTTATAAAAATATAAGTATGGATGAAAGCCCAAACTCGGAACCCCAGTATTTTTTACAGGAGTGGCCATTCTGCAAAGGACCGTAAACAGATGTGACATGATCTTTTCAACGCGTTCACCCTGATTCAGGCTCATGATATTATGAATCTGATCACCCGCGATGATATTCATGAGCTCATTGACCAAGCCAATTTTTTTGCCATGACTCATTTCAGTATCTAATAATATGGTAGAGAAAAGCAGCTGATGGATCTTCTCCCCCAACTCGATCAGCGAATTTAAACGTGTATATTGGAGCTCTTCCAAGTTAGATTTATTGTCATTGATATAACAACAGGCATAGATCGCATAATAGGCGTCACTCCCGCGACTTCTGAGATGATATTCCTCATATTTATCTAGACGTTTAGTATCTGAGTTAATCGATTGAAATACCCGTCGCGCATCTTCTGGAGTCCCCAGTACCTGCCGGAAACTGATTTTAATATCGCCTAATTTCGATTTTTTTTCTGCAAATTCGGCATCAGTACAAATTTTTTGAAAATCAGCAAGATCTCCTAAATAATTGCGGAGGTAACGAATATCTTGTTTTTGTTGATCATTGAAATTAGGTGCTTGAGGGACTTGCTCATCCGCAAAATATCTATTGATCCATGCATAAATACAGGAAAGACGATGTGCCCCATCAATAATGTAAATATTGCCGTGTATATCTTTCCAATACAAAATGCATAAATTGATGTTTTGATCTTCTGTGCAATCCTCAATAAAGTTTGCAATTTCTTGCACGCTCCAACATTCCGTAGAACGCTGGTTATCCGCCTTAAATAAACATTTGATGATTGGATGCTTTTCAAAATCAGTCAGTGCAACTTCAAAATTGTCACGCTGCATTGAAGGTGACATTTCTTCTGGCAACATGACTTTACGCTGAATAATATTGGTCAATAATCGTGTTGGACCCATTTTTATTTTCTCCAGACAACACTGTCCTACTTTCGCTCAAGTACGAAATTTGAAAGTGTATATAGTTCGATTTGGTTAAAGCGATGAATTAAATGACCGTCAATATTCAGTCAGCGCTAACAAAAGAGACCTAAGAGAAATGGGGGGATTAGATAATAAAATCTTCATGTTTAGTACCTGTAGTTTAGAGTTGACTATCTACAACCATCTTTTCCACGAGATGGAGGTAGACCAAACAGGGGTGGAAATACCGCACTACAGAAGACGGCCAGTCATAGACTGCCCTGCCTGGCCTACCATAATGGCAAACTAAGCATAATAAGCACAAAAAACCGCTAAAGCGGTTTTAATGCTTCTGTAGTAATTTTCAGGTTTCCACGCCCGATTACAGATTTTGCTGTAATGTAATTATCATATGGGTATCTTTTTCTTTGGTCAAACCGAATTAGAATTTTTTTATTCATTTTTAAATAAAAAAATATAAATCGATAACATATGGATCAAATTGAAAGCAAAGAACAAATCAAAGTCGCTGATTCCTAGGCCCCTTAGGTTGAACGATATATGCTTAGGCTATTTGCACAAGGAAGGATGCTATACGGCTTCTAGCAGCATATTAAATGCAAGGTATGATGTAGTCAGGTAAATGATATTTATGCACACGTAGCTGTCTTGAACAAATTCACAGAATTTGGCTGCACTTATACCCAAATTGTCACTTGAATTTAGCTCAATTAGGGTAGCGCTGTCTTTCAAAACTTTATGTAATAAAGCGTGCGTAAGTCATATTTACTTAAATTCTGATATGATCTCTAATCACCAAATATCGTACACTCAACCATGCTAGTACCCATCGCACGGCGCTTAATGACACTTGTTGAGACATAATTCTAAAATAATCATATTTATTATGTTTCATCACTATCGGAAAAAACTGATGTTCTGTAAGGATTGAAAGCATAGGTTCATCCTCTGCCGTAAAATGCATCAATACTTTTGTTACATTACTTTCATACAACCATTTTTTTATTAACCAATTATAAGTTTCTGATTGGTTTTGTTCTAAATAATCAAATCGCTCTAAAATCTCTTGTGCAGAATTAAAATCTACAGCACTGAGTAATTCAGGCAAACGTGCTAACTTTCCTTGTGTCGATAATGGATGTCTTCCTATATTTGAACCACGTTTACCTGACGGAATGTTTGCCATCGTAATTAAAGCTCTCTTCCAGGACTCAATATCTAATCGTGGCTGCCCCTGCCCAGAAATAAGATACCGCTCAATATTTTCAAAGTTTTTAAATAGGTCATGTTTAATTACATTGCCAATCGAATTCCCTCTTTTTTGAGCATAGATTACCCAGTTCTGGCTTTTTCTTTCTTGGAGCACATGTTTTTCAATAATATCTCTCAACTCATATTTTAGATTACCATTCTGTTGATGAATTGCTTGGAAATGCCTGAATAAATTACTCCGACTCATGACTCGCTTAAAAAAAGCAGTATGTAAATTGGGTTGCTGTTGTTGCATACTATAGGCATACGTAGCCAAAAATAAGATATGAATATAATGCTTTAATGTTGTCGATTCATGTAAATGGCCAAGCACTTGACTAATCGCCTTAATCCCTTGTCCAACCTGTCCTTCATTACCTACTAGCGTATTGAATTGCTCATTCGATGGCATCCAATTTTGTAGCCATGGTAGTTCCATCTTAAGCGCTTGAAAATCTACCGTTGTTTGTAAACACTTTAAAGTATACGCACTTGCAAATGTATGTCTTAAATGATGTAAGCTGAGATCAACATCTCCTGTGACTTGCTTTAATATTTGAGATATTTGACCAAAAAAGGGCCTATTCCCCCTGTTTTCATCAGACATTAATATAGATTCTTTCTGATCTTTATAAATATCGTTCAATCCCTTTTGAATCATCGGGCTTAATAAACACATCGGGACAACACGTTCAGATCCAACTGTTTTTAACCGATGCACGCCATAAGGGCGAATTCGCAGCATATCCTCATCAATATCTAAAGGTCGTAAATGAAGTGTCTCTGAACGGCGTACCCCCATCGCTGCGGATAAACGAAAGTGACGCTGAATCTCTAGACGTAAAGCAGCATCATTCACCCCAGACTCTACAGATTGTAAGATTTGAACGATCTGCTGCACTTCATTTTTTGAAAAGACTTTAGCACTTGCTTGATGTGCTGCACGCTTGTGTAACTTTATCCGATCATCATTTAACTGAATTAAAAAATCTCTAAAGCGATTCCAAGCCGCAAGATGCTTGCGGTGTGGAAAATGCTCTTGCGTCAACTCCATCCATTTTTGGAATACATCTTCATCAATTTGGCTATCTTTTGTTAAGTCTTCTGAAAATCCCAATATACCTGCACTAACGATGGCCAAATGTAGGTGAATCATATTTCGATTCTGTTGACTTAACTCTTCTGCTTCACAGCGTCGAATCAACCATTGCACAAAGTTCGTTAATAAATTGACTGAGTCGTGATTCGTTTTAATATTGGCGAGCTGTTTAAGCCAAATGCTTGATCTAGACTCATCTTTTAGCTGCTGAACTATCGCCAAAATATCAGACAAATGTAATTGCTCATCGTCTATGTCTATTTCAATTTCTGGCTCAGTACGATCTAAACCTATGGTTAATTTTTCATATCCAGATAAGCGTAATAATTCATTTATGGAAAGATCTTCAGTCAGAACTTGGCCTGATATATAACCTGCAATCAACGGAGTGCTATTGAGCATCACATTTTGCTGTAAAGCTTTCAACCATTGAGCTAACGATAGAGTTGACTTAAACCCGATTTGCTTTAAATATCTATTAAAACACTTTTGCCAAGCTGTTCTTTGTTGATTTCTTGACTTTCCTAAAATCTCATTTAATCGGGGCTGTAAATACTGTCGGTCTACTAAAATTAATGTCGAGACATAAGGACTTAACAGTACTGTCCGGCGTATCTTCGTCACAGATCGATCATTATTCACTGTCAGCTCAACGAGCCGACTATTCCCCATAGCGACTATATGTTGATCAGAAGCAATAAACTCCAACATCGCTTGTAAATGGCTTACTCGGCACAGTTGCGAATACAGGGACAGTACAACCAGCAAACGTCCTATTTCAATATCACAATTTTGATATTCAGGTAAATGTTCTAAATCTCTCTGAATAAGAGCAAGTAAGTTCTGTTCAATATAACACCAGATACTAAAATTATTTTCAGATGTCAGCCATGTGCGATTCGCTTGTTGAGGAAGCTGAACGAATAAAGGAATTTTAGTTTTATCACGAATATAAGCACAATATGCCTTGATCGCTTGTGGCAAATCAATCTTTGAATTTTTAGCTAAATTAGAAGCCAATACATGTCCAAGCTCTAAAGATACTTGAGGCTCAGGATTTCCTTCAAAAATCAACTGACAATAGGGCTCATACTCAGAGTTTTTCAGCCATTCTTCCACGTCATTTTCTGAATATTGTATTCTCGGCTTCATCTCTGCCTGAACTGTTTTAGTTTCCTGGGTTAAAACAAATGTTGGAATATTCTGGGTTGCTAAAAAATCAAAAACATCAAGACATTCGAAACCTAACTGTTTTTGCAAGTTTTCTTGTACATCAAGCCACTGTTGTTTAAATGTTGATACAGGAAATACTGATAACATATCCCATGGATAACGACCGCGCACCCAGTGCCCAAGTCCAGCATCCTTGAACCGTCCAGATAACTGATTATCATCAGAGCGAACCAGCTTCCGTGCCCAATTTCTGACTAATCCTTCAATCTGAAGAGGATCACAAAGTTGCACAGCATAAGATGATAAATCAACACGTGGTTCAACTTGATGTCCTAGCATTCTCATCAAAGCACGTAAAATTTGAATCTGTCTGATCAACGCTCCCGTCAATGGCACATAGCGATCGGTTGATTCATCTGGACGATGTTTATCTTGAATCAATGCCCAACTTTGCTGACTGATCCACTTTGAAAATGGTTGCTTAATCCCTCTTCCTGCAGTGGCAAGATTCATCCATAATTCTGTATACAACGTTAAGTTATCAAAGAGCATCTGCCAATCTTTCTGTTCGGCAGCCTGATTTATCGTTGTTTTTATGCGTGTAATTTCATTTTGTATTTCAGCAATCTTGATCCCTGTCGGGCTACCCACACGTTCACTAGAAGAGTGTATATATTCAGGAATATCAATTTTTATCGTTCTTAAACAATCCGCCCATAACTGTTCAAGTTTCTTTTGATCAAAAGATGCATAATGAATCAAGTTATCATAATTCAGACCTGATGCATTCGTCACTGCTTTAACGACAGCTAAATCACCTTGGCTATGCTGATATAACAACTGCGGAAGAACATCTTTAATACTTTTGAGGCTTATTTCTAATTCTTTAGGCACACTATTAATAAGTGTTTTCACTTCGCGCTCAACTGCGAGTTGACGGGTTTTAATCGCAAGATTTTTTACTTGAGTAATCAAATTATTGAGCTCATTTGGTAAAACTAAATGTAGTCTCTTGGTCCATGGCACATGAAATTTAGATTCTTCTGGCTTTATTTTGAGTGTTGGTGTACCTGCGAAAACACTCAATACATATGCAGATAAAGTATGATCATACAGAATAGTAATATTATGCTGATCAGTGTGTTGATCATACTGATCAGCAATATTGTTCTGATCAGTATTTTGACTAAAATACGGCGCTGTTAACTCACTCACCGAACGTCCTGTAAGTAAACTCAATATTAAAGCTAATTTTGCGCGTAGAATTAAGCTAGTATCAGCCTCACATGGTTGACAGAGTCTAAATACTTCTTGAATTGAATTTAAGGACAATCGCGATTTGGTCCAAACTAAACCAACATTTGCAGCTTCAATATGTTGAGAAGTCGACTTAGATGCATAAAACCCTCGAAGTAAATCGGATTGTTCTGCCAAAAAAAATCTAAACAAGGGCTCCAATGGTGTTTCATCTTCTTCAATCTCATCATGCTCAAATACATCTGAGACTAGACCACGATGAATTTCATCTACATCTTCTAAAGGTTGAATAGCAATACTTAATGAACCATATCGTTGCAGGATCAATTTTTTGTGCTTTATCCCTATACGGTGTAAAAACTCTCGACGTTTTTTGTTATTTTTTAGCCGATTATTTCGCCAGATTTGTGATAAAAATAGCTTTAATGCATAATAAATTTTATTTAATTGTTCATCATTATTATGAACAGACATTAACTGAATCAGTTGCTTCGGTGAATTTTGAAGCAGTGAAGCTTTTACATCTTCTAAAATCTGTGTATTACCAGCATCACCTAATAGCCTAATCGCTAAAAAGGCATTGTACACACGAGATCCTTTTTGGTCTTTCAGCTTTATGCTTCCATCACCCTTTAAATAACTACTATAAAGCTCAAGAGCATGTACCTTGTCTTGAAAATGAAAAATTTGCTCTAAAAACCAAATAATTACAGTATCAAAACTCTCATTATTATGATTTTCTCCTGCTTGAATCAATAGCAAATCACAAATTCCACTGTCTCCAGTGTATGGACGTAATGGCGTGGGTGTATGTCTGTTTCTATCTATTGTTTCTGAGAAAAAATGTGCATATTTCTTAGAATCCTGCAATCTACTAATGATCTTTAACGTATTAAGCTCATCACGAAATTCTGGTAATTCATCATCCCCAATCAATGTGAAGATTCGCTGACAAATGACAACGATACCGGCTAAGCTATAGTGTGCACGCAACAAAAATAATGCTTGGATCAGTTCTTTTTCTTCTATATTTTCATTCTGATTAATACATTCTAGGAGCTTCTTGAAATAACTTTTCATGAACTACTCCGAATACGATAGACTCTTGCCTTCTTCAAGTCTGTTAAAGCCAAAGCAACTTCTGCCATTGGTGCCACACGAACAATTTGCTGCTGATATTTTTGATAAAGTTCCTCCAGTCGAGGTAAAAATACAGAAAAGTTAGCTAAATGAAAATATGGTTGCACAGACTTGCCCAGCTCTTTCACTTTAATTCTTTCTAATGGCAAAAGCTTCTGGGCGATATAACCAGCTAAAACATTTTCGATTAAAAAATTACCACTCACCACCGGTGATGCCCAATTAACCAATTCTTGAACAAAGGAAATCGGCAGCTTTTTCAAAAAATGCTGTGTATTTAAAAATAAAATCATTTCTTCTGGATCTAAACTCTTTAGTCGAAGTTGGCCTGCAACCACCATCTTGTCCTGTGCTTTATCCACTTTAGCCCAGTGTCTTCTTTTCACACTATCCTTTAGAGTTTTTACCTTACATAAGTCCCTATCGACAGCAAGCAGTAACTTACGATATATCGCGAGCAGTAGTAATGCTTGATTTTTAATTTTTTCTGAAAACTCCCGGCTCATTTCCTCATTGAGTAACATCATTTTCAAAACTAAAACTGGGCATGGTTTTTCAAACCTGCCTTCAGAAATTGTTAATGCATCAATGAGCAATGGTGTCATCATTTTTTTCTGCACAGGTAAGTTATTTTTAGCGTCACAATAGTAGAATAACACAGTCCCAAAATTAACAAAATTAAATCAAATAAATTTTATATTTAATAAAAAAGTATTTGATTTATATAATTTATTTACTAACTTTATTTTTACACCAATCTAAGATATTTAGCTTATCATGTCAGCCTATTTGCAACAGTGCCAACAAATCGTTGGCTATAGCTTAAATGAGCGTATGACGTCACAGCTTGTTTGTAATGCACTGAGTATGGCTATTGGCAATCATGAGCCAACTGAAGGCTTGATCGTTCATTCAGATAGGGGTAGTCAATATTGCAGTCATGAATATCGGAATATACTTGAAAAATATGGATTTCAGGGTTCAATGACTAAACGCGGTGATTGTTACGATAATGCACCGATTGAGAGCTTTTGGGGAATATTAAAAAATGAATTGGTTCATCATCGCAACTATCAAACAAGAGAGGAAGCTAAAGCAGATATTACAAAATACATAGAGCTATTTTATAATCAGCAGAGAGTTCAGAAAGGACTGGATTTTAAAACACCAAATCAAACAGCAGAGGACTTTTTTAAATTGGCTGCATAGAATCTCCCAAGTCGAAGTGTCCTGTTTTTTCAGCACACATCAAAATGGGTAACTTCCTATTTTTCAAGAGCTATGTCCGATCAAGTCTGAATTAATACATCTAATCAACAGATTTTTCGATCTCTAAGAACTTTTTAAGGGAACATCATCGACTCAAATCTCTATTTGCAACAGTGCCAAAATTATAACTAAATCTTTTAATTTAATATTAAAACTAAATCCATATTTTTAACCTGATTACCCACACCCATTAAAACTTCCTGAACCACACAGTCCTGATCAGCTTTAATCACAATCTCCATTTTCATTGCTTCAATGGTAAATAAGGTTTCACCTTTCCTGACAGACTGACCAAGTTTTACAGGTACTGTACTAATCATGCCCGGCATCGAAGCACCGATATGTTTTGTATTCTTCGGGTCTGCCTTTGAATGAGCCGTCGATTCTTTTTGGCTTGCCTGTTTAATCTGAACCAGACGTAACTGGCCGTTCAGCTCTACAAACAGATCAATCACTCCATCCTTGGCTTCTGAGCGGCCCAACAGTTTTATTTCGAGTACTTTACCGCGTTCAAGTTCGATTTCGACTGGACTTTGCTCTTTTAGACCATAAAAGAACGCTGAAGATGGAATACTTGAGACCGTGCCATATTTCATTTCGTGCTGCATAAAGTCGGTAAAGACTTTTGGATACATCAGGTATGACGCCAATTCTTGTTCAGTGACTAGTTTCCCAAACATATTCTCAAGCATTGCTTTTTTACCCGCCAGATCGGCTGGTGGCATAACTGCACCAAGACGGTCATTTAACGGGGCTGCACCTTTTAATACCTTGTTCTGTAACTTTTCTGGAAAACCATGTACTGGTATGCCTAGCTCCCCCTTAAACAGGGAAACCACCGACTCAGGGAAATCAATTTCAAGTTCAGAATCTTCAATATCTTGTGGACTAAGATTGTTCGATACCATATATAAGGCCATATCACCCACCACTTTAGAGGTTGGAGTGACTTTAACAATGTCACCGAACAATAAGTTAACTTGTGCATAGGCATCAGATACTTCCGTCCAGCGCTCTTCAATACCCATTGAACGAGCTTGTTCACGCAAGTTAGTATATTGTCCACCCGGCATTTCATGATGATAGACATCAGCTGTACCAGCACGCATATCCGCCTCAAACGGCTTATAGATATGGCGCACACCTTCCCAGTATGTCGAAAGCTGTTGCAGGTTGTTAGGGTTAAGTCCTGTGTCCCGATCTGTATTTTGTAAGGCCGCAACCACAGAGCCCATGCTTGGTTGTGAAGTGAGACCGCTCATGGCATCCATGGCAGTATCAACAGCATCTACGCCTGCCTCAATTGCTGACAAAATACTGGCTGCTGCAATACCACTGGTGTCATGGGTATGAAAATGAACTGGCAGTCCGGTTTCTTCTTTCAATGCTTTGACCAGCTCACGTGCTGCGGCTGGTTTGCATATCCCCGCCATATCTTTAATAGCCAGGATATTGGCTCCTGCCTTTTGTAGCTGCTTTGCCATATCAACATAGTAGTTGAGGTTATATCTGCGGTTATTGTCAAAGATATCGCTGGTATAACAGATTGCTGTTTCACACAACATGCCCGACTCTCGAACCGCATCAATAGCAACCCGCATGTTATCAACTGCATTTAGCGAATCGAATACACGAAATAAATCGATTCCACCTTGTGCTGCCTGTGCAATAAAGTGGTGAACCACATTATCTGGATAGTTGGTATAACCCACGGCATTAGATGAGCGAAGCAACATTTGAAATAAAATGTTCGGCACTGCTTCACGAAGTCTAGCTAAACGTTCCCACGGATCTTCTTTTAAAAAACGCATCGACACATCAAAGGTTGCGCCCCCCCAGCACTCTAGTGAAAATAGCTCACTGGCCATCTGGGAGTAATAAGGTGCAATAGCCAACATATCTGCGGTCCGCATTCGTGTTGCAAATAAGGACTGGTGGGCATCACGCATAGTGGTATCAGTAACCAATACACGCTTTTGATCTAGCATCCAATTTGAGAACCCTTCTGCACCCAGTAATTTAAACTGGTCTCGGGTTCCGCTTGGAATATTCTGATTCAAGTTAAATATTGGTAACTGTGCTGGAGCTGGAACTGTCTCAGGAAGCGGACGTCCTTTAAGTTCAGGTTGCCCATTGACGGTAATGTCACCTAAAAACTCTAATAACTTTGTCGCACGGTCCTGCTTAGGTTTAAGGTTAAATAATTCAGGAGTGGTATCAATAAATCGGGTAGTACAGGTACCTTGTGTAAATAGAGGATGTGTCACCACATTTTCTAGAAATGCCAAATTATTTGAAACACCACGAATACGAAACTCTTGTAATGCTCGTAGCATACGGGCATTAGCTTCATCCGCACTTGCACCACGAACCGTTACCTTAGCCAGTAATGAATCATAATAAGGCGTAATGACTGCACCAGTATAGGCAGTACCACTGTCTACCCGTACCCCAAAACCAGTTGCGCTACGAAATGCGGTCAAACGTCCATAGTCCGGCATAAAGCCATTTTTAGGGTCTTCGGTGGTGAGACGGCATTGTAATGCATGGCCTAACAGTTTAATTTGCTCCTGGGGTGGAATAAAACTGCTACCATCTCCAATCGCGGCACCTTCAGTCACCCGAATTTGTGCTTTAACAATATCAATGCCAGTAATTTCTTCTGTGACTGTATGCTCCACCTGAATACGCGGGTTAACTTCAATAAAATAGAAGTTTTCTGTTTCAGCATCCATTAAGAACTCGACCGTACCGGCGTGAGTATAATTTACTGCGCGAGCCAATCTTAAAGCGGCCTCACATATTTTATTACGTTGGGCTTCGGACAAATAAGGTGCAGGCGCACGCTCAACCACCTTCTGATTACGTCGTTGGACAGTGCAATCTCGTTCAAATAGATGCACAATATTGCTATGGGTATCACCTAATATCTGCACTTCTACATGACGGGCATGGCGAATCAGTTTCTCTAGATAAACTTCGTCATTGCCAAACGCAGATTTGGCTTCACGACGTGCAACAGTAATTGCATCTTCGAGTTCCTTCTCATGTTCAACCACGCGCATGCCACGACCTCCACCGCCCCAGCTCGCTTTGAGCATGAGTGGATAGCCTACCTCAGCTGCCAGTAACTGACAGTCTTCAATGCATTCAGGTAGTGCTGCTGTAGCAGGAATAACTGGCACACATGCAACCATTGCAACCTTACGGGCCATCACTTTATTGCCTAACTGACGCATTACTTCTGGTTTTGGACCGATAAAGCGAATGCCAGCTTGGCTACAAGCCTCTGCAAACTCAGGGTTTTCAGACAGGAAGCCATAACCTGGGTGGATAGCATCTACCCCTGCCTCAACTGCAATACGGATAATATCTTCAATATCCAGATAGGCAGCGATTGGTTTTTTCCCTGCCCCTACCTGATAAGCTTCATCCGATTTAAAGCGATGCAGGGCAAATTTATCTTCTTCTGCATAAATTGCAACTGTACGGATGCCCATTTCTGAGGCAGCACGCATGACTCGAATCGCGATCTCGCCACGATTAGCAATAAGTATTTTCTGGATAGGCTTAATCATTTATATACCCATTTATTTCGTAATATATTCATAATCTTATTAAAGATATTCGTAGTTTGGCGCTAAATATTTTTTTAGCTAGTAAAGGAAAAGTTCGTATTTCAAAAGCTGAAATAACAATTCATTAATTTTTAAAAAATAATTTTCGAACTGAAGCCTAGTACTAAAGCGTTATTTATATAATTGGTTGCACCTGGATGGATGATGTACTGCATATTTGGTCGTAGCATTAACCATTTAACAGGGAAGTAGGAGTAATTAATTTCGAAATTATATTCAGCATCTTCATTAATATTTGAATAGTTTGCACGGAATCGGTCGCTAACACTTATTCTGTTTATTGCTAATCCAAAAATATCATTTGCATGGGTATCTAAAAGACCAATATATTTCAAACCAACTTGTTGCATATTTCCAATTTTATTCGTAGTTTTATTATGGAAACTGAAGTTCATGAATCCATATAATCCTTGATTTGGTAAATTCCTAGACGATAACTGCTGTTCTACTCCTCCCCATACTCCATATGTATTATCTTCAGACTCTCCTGTTACGATGTCCTTTTGATTATCGGCCTCATCAGAAGTATTATAAAATGCTCCTATACGATATATTCCAGGCAAGTCATTAACTGCGTTTTTAGGCTGCCATACCAACTCGACAGGAATATTAAAACCGTCTGCATCTTTTGTATCTAGATTCCATCCTTCGTTTTCTTCCAAGTTTTTTGGGTTATATTCGAATACACCAAATTGAATAAAAGCTTCAGGATTAAAACTATATTTAGACATTACTGCCCACTGGCTTACAGGTGCATTAATCCATTTATTGCCTTGCCATTTCCCCATTTGTGCACCACAAAAAGAATTATTTTGAAAGTCACAAGACATCACATTGAAATAGGTTCCCATGGCAAAACGCCCAACTCGAATACTGGTAACTGCGTTACTGAAATTCTTTTCAATCGACAGTTCTGCAAGCCTTGTACCCGAATTACCCCGACCATAATTTGCCTGTACATTGGCCAATTGCGGTGCTTGCGGATCGGAAATCTGCTCTACTGATACACTTTGCCCTTGTCTTGCCATAATTAATACTCTGACACTCACCCCGTCTACATTTATCAATTTTTCTAAATCTAAAGTTGAACCGAGTGAAAACTGGCTAACATATGTTGGGTCTTGTCGTGGGGCATATCCACCATCTGCTAAATAAGCAATATCGAGATTGGAACTAGCATCAAATTTGATTCCTTTATCTGCTAAAGCTGTTCGTTTGCCATCCCAATCCCCTGTTAAATTTGTCCGATTTACATCAAATAAGTTCTCAGCAAAACAAGCTGTATTTGTTCCAATAAGTACACTAATAAGACATAAAAAATTACTTTTTTTCATTGCACAATCCCTGCAAATTTTGAATATAAGTTTCCCTAAACAGCTAATTGAATAAGCTATTTTGAATGATTAAATTGGATTAAAAGTGGTGTGATAAAATTGCAGCATGGCGGGACTCCTGTCATACACCATGCTCAATTCACTAACAGAGTTGGACTCTCTTAGGTTAAGTGATTTTTAATTTTTGCTTTAACGGCTTCTGTAGAAATACCATAACGATCATGTAGTGTTGGTAATGCGCCTGCATCTAAAAATGCATCAGGTAAACCAATCATATCAAAACGTGGATGTTGCCCATTTCTTAATAGCAAGGTTCCAACTGCTTCACCTAAGCCTCCAACCACAGAATGATTCTCAGCAGTTAAAACTGGACGACCTCCTTTAGCTACTTCGTCTAAAATGGTCTGTTCATCTAATGGTTTAATCGTAGGTACATGTAATACAGAAACCTCTACCCCTTCTTTTTCTAGCTCTTCCGCTGCCTCAAGCGCACGCATGGTCAGTAATCCGGTAGAAATAATCAATAGGTCTTTACCAGGCTTAATGACTTGGGCCTTACCCAATTTAAATTGGTAGTTATATTTATCCAGTACCAATGGAACTTGACCACGCAACAAGCGCATATAAACAGGACCTTGATGAGCAGCAATCTGCGGAATAGCCTGTTCAATTTCCAAGGCATCACATGGATCAATGATCATTAGATTTGGCATTCCACGGAAAATGGCAATGTCTTCTGTTGCTTGGTGACTTGGTCCATATCCTGTAGTTAAACCAGGAAGGGCTGCTACAATTTTCACATTTAGATTATCTTCGGCAATCGCCATACAGATAAAATCGTAAGCTCGGCGTGAAGCAAAAACAGCATAAGTCGTGGCAAAAGGAACGAAACCTTCTCGAGCTAATCCAGCAGCAGCGCTCATCAAGAGTTGTTCGGCCATTCCCATTTGAAAGAACTTGTCTGGATTTTGATTCGCGAAAATATGTAAATCTGTATATTTGGATAGATCTGCTGATAATCCAACAATATCATCACGCTCTTTCGCTAGTGCATTTAAAGCATGTCCAAATGGTGCAGACTTGGTTGGTTGCCCTTCTGCAGCAATAGAAGCAATCATGGCAGACGTTTTTAATTTTTTCTTAGGAGAGTTCGCTAATTGGCTCATGGATCTAGACTCCTTATTTGCCGTAATGGGTTAATATATTTAAAGCTTCATCCCATTCACGTTCATCCACGCGAATAAAATGTGTTTTTTCACGGCTTTCTAAAAATGAAACACCTTTACCCATTTTGGTATCGCAAATAATGACCCTTGGGCATGTTCCTTCGTGACTTTTCGCTTGATCGAAAGCATCAAGTAAAGCTTCCATATTGTTGCCATCTACGCGTTGGGTATACCAACCAAAAGACTGCCAACGATCTACAATCGGTTCAAAAGCTAGAATTTCACTTGAATGCCCATCGGCTTGCTGATTATTCACATCAATAATTGCGATGAGATTATCTAATTTCCAATGTGAAGCTGACATGACAGCTTCCCATGTCGAGCCCTCATTCAGCTCACCGTCTGATAGGAAGTTATAAACAAAAGATTCTGATTTCTTTTGCTTTAATCCGAGGCAAGCACCTACCGCAATGCCTAAACCATGACCCAATGAACCACCTGTGATTTCCATACCAGGGGTATACGTTGCCATGCCTGACATAGGTAAACGACTGTCATCAGAACCATAAGTTTCTAGTTCTTGAAGTGGAATAACTTTTGCTTCGATCAAAGCTGCATATAAAGCAATTGCATAATGACCTATTGAAAGATAAAAGCGATCTCGTCCTTCCCACTCAGGATTCTCAGGCTGATATTTCATTGCATGAAAATAAGAAACTGCAAGTAGATCAGCTGCACCTAAGGCCTGCCCAACATAACCTTGGCCCTGTACTTGTCCCATACGTAACGCATGTTGACGAATGTTATAGGCACGTTGCTGTAGTTCAGCAATACGAGCTTCTTTATTAATATTTGACATGATTAACTTCTCTTATTAACGATTAACAAGTTTTGCTGGAACGCGCGTTACCAGTGTGGCACCGACAAGTAAAACTGCTGTGATTAAGAACATACCTATGGCATTAGAACCTGTATTAGTCGTAATCCAGCCGATGAGAAATGGAGAACAAAATCCAGCGAGATTGGCAAAACTATTGATTCCAGCAATACCAGCAGCGGCTGAAACACCACCTAAAAAGTTGGTTGGCAACATCCAAAACAAAGAAGATGCAGTGAGTACACCCGATGCCGCAATACATAAACAAATCAGCGATAGGGTTAGATTTGAGGCAAACAATGTTGCGAAGGTCAGTGCAATTGCACCAGCACACATAGGAATAATTAAATGCCAGCGACGCTCTCTAAAGTGATCTCCGCTACGGCCTGCTAACAGCATTACAACTATGGCACACATATAAGGCAGGCTGGTCAACAAGCCAATATGCCAGTTGTCACTAATACCCGAGTTACGAATTAATGTCGGCAACCAGAAAGTAATTGCATATTGTCCCATTACGACACAAAAGTAGATTCCAGCAAGTAACCACAAGCGTTTATCACTAATGAAGTCTTTAATACTGCTATGCCCTTCTTTCTGCTGATTATCTTGTGAAATTTCTTGTTGAACTAAATTCTTTTCAGCACTTGTTAACCAATGTGCATCTTGAACAGAATCTTTAAGAACTGCGAGGACTAACAAACCAACAACCACTGTAGGTATAGCTTCAAGTACAAACATCCATTGCCAACCATGCCACCCTTGCACATTGTTCATTTGGTCCATGATTAAGCCAGATAGAGGCCCACCGATCATTCCTGAAATTGGAATCGCAATAAACCAAAGCACAGTCATACGGGCCCGACGATAAGAGGGGAACCAATATGTAAGATAAAGTAATAGACCTGGCGCTAATCCAGCTTCAGCAACACCAAGTAAGAAGCGTAAGGTATAGAATTGCCACTCTGTTTCAACAAATGCAAAACAGCCTGACAAAATACCCCATGTAATCATGATGCGAGCAATCCATCGTCTGGCGCCTACTTTGTGTAATACAATATTGCTGGGTACTTCACATAAGAAATATCCAATAAAGAAAATACCTGCACCGAGGCCGTATACAGCTTCACTAAACTGTAAATCACTCATCATTTGAAGTTTGGCAAAGCCAACATTTACGCGATCTAGGTAGGCACAAAAATAACAAAGCATTAAAAATGGCATCAGCCGAAATGCAATTTTCCGATATGCTGATTTACGAATAGCATCCGTATTAGATGAAAGTACAGTATCCATCATGCGAGTCCCTTTACACTTGGCCACAATATCCTCTCGTGACCATGATGTTATTTTAAATGTTTAACACTGAACTTTAGTGAATAAGCATGCCGCCATTTACATCTAACGTTATACCCGTTAGATAAGTAGATAAATCACTGGCTAAAAAGAGTGCAGCATTTGCAACATCTTGGGCTTTGCCTAAACGCCCAAGTGGAATTCCAGCCAGAATGTCATGACGTCGGTCATCATTCATCAGTCCGCCAGTAATATCGGTATGTATAAGACCTGGCGTAAGTGAGTTCACACGAATGTTATCTGCACCAAATTCACGTGCCATTGCTTTTGCCAACCCTAGAACCCCAGCTTTAGCAGCACTGTAATGAGGGCCACCAAAAATACCACCGCCACGTTGTGCTGAAACTGAAGATAAGCAAACAATACTTCCACTACCATTTTCTTTCATAGATGGAATCACGGCTTGCGACATAATGAGTGTGCCACGTAGGCTAACATCTAAAATTCGATCGTAATCATTACGTTTAATATCAAGTGTTTTTACAGGTTGGGTAATACCTGCATTATTGACCAAAATATCTATCTTTCCATATTGCTGAAGTGCTTGCTGAACAGCTGCATGTGCCTGCTCTTCATTGGCTACATTTGCAGCAAGACCCAAATGCCCTTCACCTAGTGCTTTTGCTGCATTCTGACTTTGGACAAGATCTAAATCTACAATAATGACTTTTGCACCGTGTTGCGCAAAGATTTCTGCTGTTGCACGCCCGATACCACGCTCAGATGCAGCACCTGTGATTAACGCTACTTTTCCTTGTAATAACATTTGTCGTTCTTCCTCATTCATTTATTTTCTTCCTAATTAGTCTCGCTGTTTTTATAAGTCGCAGCAATAAGGTTAAACTCAACTAGACATGAATAAAATTCATGTCTGTGATATTTTAGGTAGTGATTTAAAATAAAAATGGATTTTTATAGCATGAGTAGTGAAAAAAATTACAATCAGGTGCCTGCAATTAAAACCTTACAAGCTTTTGAACAAACTGCTCGATTAGGAAATGTGGCAAAAGCAGCAGAGGTTTTAAGTCTCACACCATCTGCTGTCAGTCATCAAATAGCAAAATTAGAAGAAATGATTGGTCAAAGTTTATTTATAAGAGGCGCACGAGGAGTTACTTTAACGCCTTCAGGTGAGCGTTATTATCAAGATGTAACGACTATCCTGCATAATTTGATGTTAGCAACTGAACAAGCATCAGATAAAAGCCCAAAAGATAGCTTATATATCCATTCTTCTCCTAGCTTTGGACTTCTGTGGCTATTGCCAAGATTGGAATCATTTAAAGAACAATATCCTCTTATTCAGGTGAATTTATCTTGCTCTTATGAAAACCTTCATTTTACGCGTGATAAAATTGATATTGATATTCGTCATGGTATTCCCAATTGGACAGGTGTCGAAATTAGAACCGTTCGAAGTGAAAAACTAGAAGTTCTTGCCTCCCCTAAACTACTTGAACGTAGTCCAGTAACTAAGCCTAAAGATTTATTAAAAAAAGAATTAATTTTATCAAAGTCTACTCTCGTGACATGGCCCCAATGGTTTGCTCACCAAGGATTAAGTGTTCCTGAATTTCCTTATACTTTTAGTTTTGATCGCTCTTACATGTCACTTGAAGCAGCCACACATGGACTCGGATTCGTCCTTGAAAGCAATTTACTTACCCAAAATTATTTAGAGTCAGGAAAACTTGTCAAAGTCTTCCCTGATGACTTATCCGTGCCCATATCCGCACACCACTTAGTTTATCCACGTACCCATGAGAACATTCTCAAAGTGAACCATTTTTTAAACTGGATTAATGAAGAAATTAACAAAAGTAGTGAATGGTAAAACTTTTAAAAGTATTGAAGTCATGCGTGCACTACGTAAAGGACAACCATCGTCATTCTATTATGGTCAGCCTCAGGGTGAAGTGTGTCTAATCAACAGGGTTTCCGGTCTCTAAGCACTTTTTAAAGGGAACATCATCGACTCAAATCTCTATTTGCAACAGTGCCTCTCCGACAATCTTGGTACAGTTCAACTTGATGATATATAAATTTTTACCATATGGTAAATTTTTATTTTAAATTAAATTTATTGAAACCAAAATCTAGGTGACTTTTATAAAATAAAAAATCTAAAAAAAGTGACCAAAACAACATTAAATGATCTAAATTGATCAAAACTTTAATTCATAAAGACTCATATACTACCTTTTAAATCATATGCTTATAATTATTATCACTTGATGTAATGAATCTCGGTGACCTTGCCAAGGTTGGGAAATATTAATTTCTTTGTACATCTGGATTTACGCTACCTGCGAATCCTTCGATTATTCAGATTACTCAAATTAACCCGTTATTTTGTCTCCCTGCAGATTTTATTGTGGGTGATCAAGCGCGAAAAAGGCTCATTTCAGGCAGTTATTTTTATCCTGCTGATCATGATCATCATTGCGGCGGCTGGGGTATATGTGGTTGAAAACAAGGCACAACCGGAAGTCTTTAGCTCCATCCCTGCGTCCATGTGGTGGGCGGTGGTGACGCTGACCACAGTCGGCTATGGCGATGTGACACCAATCACCCCCTTAGGCCGCTTTCTGGGGGCTTTAATTACCATTTTAGGGGTAGGTCTGGCAGCACTTCCTGCGGGTATTCTGGCCAATGAGCTGAGACAACGCAAACACAAGCTGGAATTAAGATTTCGTGAACTGCTTGATGACGCAGAAATTGACTTGATTGAAGATCAAGAAAAAATTGAAACTTTACGTAAAGAAGTCGGGCTGAGCACAGAGCAAATGCAGGATATCCTGTTAGAGCTTATTCATGAGCGCAAGAAAGAACAACTCGAGCAGGAAAAAAACAAGTTTCTTCTGCCCGCATTGTGGGCATAAGTTACCTGATTAAAAGGTAGCCAGATCATCGCGAGCATCAGACCATAGGATATGATACTTGTTGCAGGCAGATGCTATTCACTCAATTTTTTCGTTTGAAGCAGGATCAAGTCATTTCAATCTAAAAACGCAGCGATTTCATCGGCCACTGCCCTGGATGTCCGGGAAACTCCGACCAGCGTCGCCGAAGCAGCACCGGTCCATTCCCCATAACCGACCAGCCATAAATTCGGCAGCTGAACCGAGCGGCCATCCTTCACTGCGATGGTCTGGTCCTGCTGGATAATCCCGAGGCTGCTAAGATGATTCAGCGCCGCCTTAAATCCGGTACACCAGATCACTGCATCCACTTGCGCGGTGCTGCCATCTTCCCACATCACGCCATGTTCGGTAAAAGCCGAAAATGGACGCTTGCTCTGTAAAACGCCTCGCTCACGTGCCTCTTTGACTGAATCAATCATGACAATATCGCCCAGACCACCAATGGGCTGCTCGATCTTTCTACCTTGCTGCTGGGCTTTCAAACGCTCGGTCGCCCTTAAGAACAGGACACGGCCATCAACATCATCTGCCAGAAATTGCGGCGGTGTCTGGGTGATCCAAAGCGTTTCAGCTACCTGGGAAACCTCGGCCAGGATTTGCGCACCGGAGTTGCCACTACCCACGATCATGACTTTCTTGTTTTTAAATAACTCAGCATTTTTATAATCTGCTGAATGAAGTTGTATACCCTGAAAATGCTCACGACCTGCATACTCGGGAATAAATGGTTGGCTCCATGTCCCTGTAGCGCTTACCACCGCTTTGGCTTTCCAGGATTGTTCCCCGGCATAGACCTCTAAATATGTCCCTTTGTTTTCCACGCGCTCCACATGCACCGGACGAACTACAGGAAAGTGATAGCGCTGCTCATAGGCGGTCAAATAATCGATCACCTCATTGCGGGTCGGATAGGTCTGTTCGGTCGCCGGCATCATCCAGCCCGACAGCGAACTCCAGCTATTCGGGGAGAAAAGACGCAAGGACTCCCAGGCATGCTGCCAGGCACCTCCAGGCTGAGGCTGATCATCCAGGATGATAAACGGAATATTCTTGCGCTTTAAGAAATAAGCCGTGGACAAACCGGCCTGTCCAGCACCGATGATGATCACATCTGTTTCGATCTGTTTTATGTCCAAAGCCTTTTCCCCTTGCATTTTTCTGTCGTTCTTGATGCAGCATCCCGCTTTTTCAGCGGGTTTCTGCTGATTTCTCTGATTGACCGGACAGCCTGATCAAGCAAATTCAGTCTTACAAACTGCGCTGATTTACCCGTTTGGAAAGCTCTTCAGCCGATTCCTTGCGTTCTGAATAACGATCTGTCAGGTATTTGCTTTGACCACGAGTCAGCAAGGTAAATTTATACAGTTCTTCCATCACATCCACAATCCGGTCATAGAATGCTGATGGCTTCATTCGTCCATCTTCTTCAAATTCCAGGAATGCTTTTGGAATTGAAGACTGATTTGGAATCGTGATCATCCGCATCCAACGCCCCAAAACACGCATCTGGTTCAGACTGTTAAAGGACTGTGATCCCCCACTGACTTGCATCAAGGCAAGGGTTTTTCCTTGAGTGGCACGAATTGCGCCCCCTGCCAGTGGAATCCAGTCAATCTGGGATTTAAAGATGGAACTCATAGAACCATGTCGTTCCGGTGAACACCACACCATGCCTTCTGACCATGCTAAAAGTTCATGCAACTCTTTTACTTTTGGATGCTCAGTATCCGCATCTTCAGGTAAAGGAAGCCCTTTAGGATGAAAGATTTTTACTTCTGCCCCAAAATATTCAAGGATTCGACCAGCTTCAAGAACTGCAAGGCGACTGTAAGAACGTTCCCGATTAGACCCATAGAGCAGTAAAATCCGAGGAGGATGAGCTAGTTCTTTGGCTTGGACTTTTTCAAAGGTGGGTTGTTCAATAAGATTTGGATCTACGTTAGGCAGGTTCATCATATCAAGCCTCTTTAAAATATTTCTTTCTTAGCCACAGTGAAACACTCACTAAAGCAATTAACACAGGTACTTCAACCAATGGCCCAATAATCGTGGTAAAAGCAACCGGCGAAGCAATACCAAAAGTTGCAATGGCGACTGCAAGTGATAATTCAAAATTATTTCCAGCCGCAGTAAATGAGATTGCAGCAGTTTTTGGATAATCATTGCCCATCCATTTACTCATAAAGAAGCTAATAAAGAACATGGCCACAAAGTAAATGATTAAAGGAATCGCGATGCGTAAAACTTCCAGTGGAAGACTCACAACATCACCCCCTTTTAAGCTAAACATGGCCAAAATCGTAAACAGCAAAGCCATTAAACTCAGCGGGCTGATTTTTGGAATGAACCTGGTTTGATACCATTCCACGCCTTTTTGTTTCACCAAAATTAAGCGCGTTAAGAAACCCAATAAGAACGGAATTCCAAGATAAATCAGAACAGCATGGGTAATGGTCCAGAAGCTAACATTGATCACTTGAGCTTCAATACCAAAATATGGCGGAAGGAAGGTCAGGAATAACCAGGCGTAGGTACTGAAGAATAAAATCTGGAAAATACTGTTAAACGCCACCAATGCTGCAACATATTGGTTATCACCACAGGCCAGACCATTCCACACCAGTACCATGGCGATACATCGAGCTAAACCAATCAGGATCACGCCTGTCATATACTCTGGATAGCTATGCAAAAAAATCACAGCCAACGCAAACATCAGTACCGGAGCAATCAACCAGTTTTGAATTAAAGATAGCGTCAGGGTTTTTTTATCCTTAAACACTTGTGGCAAGGTCGCATAATCCACTTTTGCCAGGGGTGGATACATCATCAGAATCAGACCAATCGCGATTGGAATATTGACTGAATTAATACTGAATTGATCCAGAGCAACCGATGCTTGAGGAAAAAAGTTTCCTATTGCGATGCCTAACGCCATGGCAATAAAAATCCACAGCGTCAGGTTGCGATCTAAAAAGGACATGCGTTTTTCAGACATGTGACTTACTCAACATTCGAAATTTGATTAATCGCTGCAATCAATTGTGAGCGAGAAAGTTCATCTACGTTCAGTTTAAACAAAGTATCCAGGCGACGATTGATATGTTCAACAGTGTTCATAAAGGCTTGCATTTTTTCTTCTTTATCCACCTCTAAATGTGACGGATCAGACAGGCCCCAGTGCGCCTTGATCGCTCCGCCAAGATAAAGAGGACACGCTTCCTGTGCAGCCGCATCACAGACGGTAATCACCACGTCTGGCTGATACTGTTCACAGGCATCAATCGTCTTGCTGGATAAGCCTTTAGTCGACAAGCCCAGATTGTGCAGGGTTTCAAGCGTCAAGGGATGCACCTGACCGGAAGGTTTGCTGCCAGCACTGTAAGCGACCCAGCCTTCTGGCGCACGGCTATTGAACAACACTTCAGATAGAATGCTGCGGCAACTGTTCCCCGTGCATAAAAACAAAAATTTCATGAAAACTTACTCGCAATGGCTCTGAATCGATAGAGCGGAAGAATCAAATAAAACCGGAACGTCACTACGTTTCAGTACGTCCAGAATTTCAAAGCACCAGGCCGGTAATTGCGGATTGAGGCTGTAGTACACCCACTGGCTTTGCCGACGATCGTTGAGCAGACCGCAAGACCGCAACAAGGCCAAATGCCGTGAAATTTTTGGTTGGCTTAACTGCAGTTTATCGGTCAGATCACAGACGCATTGCTCTTTATTTTCCGCAATCAGCAGGACAATACTGAGACGTGTTTCATCAGATAAACATTTAAAAAACTGAACGTGGTCCATAGCTGCTCCCCTTCTATTATGCAAATATATACATATCCATATATATAGTAAATAGTACAAGTGAAAAATTATATCTGGATCAGGATATCACAGCCAGAAAGCGCTGGATTTAACAGTTTCCCTCTTCTTCCAATATAGAAAAACCAGCGACTTGAACCACTGGTTTTCTTCGCTACAACTTTAATTTTGAAGTTATTTATTTTTCTCGATCAGTTCCGCGATAGCCTGAGCTTCCAGAATTTTACCACTCGATACGATTTTACTGTCAATCATCAGACCCGGTGTGCTTAACAGTCCGGTTTCGGCAATCTGCATCATATCCGTGACATACTCAATGTCCGCTTTGACACCGGTGCTTTTCACTGCTTCTTCAGTTGCAGCCAACAGGGCCTTTTTCCAGTTAAAAATACTGGCCAATAAAATAATCGAAGCCAGATCGACTAAGGGAGATGAAATCAGAAAGGAAAAGGTCACCCCCACAGGCAGTCCGGCACGGGTAAAACCGATAAACAGCGGAATGGAAGAACAGGAACAAAATGGGGTAATGGTGCCGAGCAAGGCCCCCATGATATTGGCTTTGATCCCGGTCATGCGTCCCAGAATCTGCCGGGTGCGTTCAGGCGGAAAATTACTCTGGATATACGACAGGCTATAGATCAGGACTGAGAGCAGAATAAAGATCTTAAAAACATCATAAATAAAGAAGTGAATACTGCCACCGAGCCGGGTCACCACCGATAAACCGAAGACATTTTCGACCAGCCAGCGCACGCCTTCCGAGAGCCAGGTCATTTTAAGCAGCACATCATTCAGCCAGGCAAAAATCGCGATTATGCTTTCCATTTAAAGCTCCTGGTTTTAGGGGGATGAGATCAGGTCGATGCACTCATCGGCAGATTTTTGAACCATTGACCTGCGCAACAGTTTCCAGTCGGTAGCCTGTGTAAGATTTGAAAAATGGTACTCTCTGTCAAAACCTGATACGGGGAAACTGCCTGCTGATGATCCAATTCCTTTATCCTTCAAGAACCTATTTCATTCAGTATGTAAATGATATGGATCATCGTCCATGTGTTTTTCAGATAAAAAAGCTCCAATCAAGTTGAAGCTTTTTCGTAGGGGGGACACTTTATTTTACCCGATTGCCCTGTTGATCCACGATGATTTCACCGTCTTCTTTGGCAAAGGCTTTTAATTGTGGCGAAGGCAGAATATCCAGTACCACTTCCGATGGGCGGCATAATCGGGTTCCAAGCTCGGTAACCACCAACGGGCGGTTGATCAGGATCGGATGTTGCAGCATGGCATCAAGCAGTTTCTCATCGCTCCAGCCGGCATCATCTAGATTCAGCTCGGTATAGGGATCGACATTTTTACGGAGCGCATCTCTTACCGATAAACCTGCATCAGAAATCAGTTGAATCAGCTCATCACGAGAAGGAGGCGTAACTAGATATTCGATCACTTCAGGCTCAATTCCCGCATTGCGAATTAAAGCCAGCGTATTGCGTGAGGTACCACAGGCTGGATTATGATAAATTTGGACTTTTGGCATTTGATCCATGAGCTTTACTCTTATCAATGAATCATAGCTTTATATATGAATATACGCATATTCGCAATATAAAATATATGTGTTTTTCAGATGTAACCTGATATGAGAAGTCCAAAATCATTTGAAGCAGTTTCAAAATGAATAGTCTCTTCTAGCTCTAGATTATTGGATCACTTCACAGGCTGCTGTTAAAACCCCACATAAAACTTTTCAATCAGCTTTCGGGTCTTGACCAGCAGATTACTCAACACATTTTCCCGTTCAAACAGCTTCACTTTAAAGTTCAGCAAGTCTTTCAATTCTTCCTTACGTGGTAAACGTTTGGTGAACTCGTAATGTTCCAGAACTTGCTTCATTGCTTCTGGTTTCAGGTTTTCTTCTGTACAGAGGTACTGATAGGCCTGTTCTTTTTCAGCATCCCAGAACTGAGCAAAGGCCGTTTGTACGCTCTGGCCATTGATCATCTTGGGCAGGTTTTCTTCAATAAACTTCTGGATCAGCGCCTGCTTGTCATACAGGGTGATTTCATTGCCAATCAGGTCATAGACCTGAGCTTCATACTTCTTACGTTTGTCTTCATCATCACTATTCACAGCCAGTTGTAGCAGGTTGATGATATAACCAACATTGATCCGGTCACTGTGCAGTAAGTCCAGCTGAAAATCGACATCGTCCAGTACCGATACTTTTTCTTTTTTAGTGGTCTTGCGTACATCACGACATAGATCGGCATACTTGGACGCAAAGTTGGCAAAATGCTGTTTATCCAGTGCAGTCTGGTCCTGATCATATTCAATAAAGGTTTGCAGCTGGGCGTTGTAACGCATCACTTCTCGAAAGGCTTTAATGAACGCCAGCTGCTGATCTTCAGTGATGAGTTCGTCGACACTTTGATAATCAGGGGTAATATTTAGTAGCTTCTGTACTGCCACTTCATAGTCCTGCTGAATTTCTTCATAACTTGGCACCAGTACCACTTTTTGCGCTTCTTTATTGGAAAATAATGCCAGTGCTTCATCAGTGGCGCGTTTCAGGTTACGGAAACAGATGATGTTGCCGAAAGGTTTTTTGTCGTTAAAGACGCGGTTGGTTCGCGAGAAGGCCTGAATCAGGCCATGGTATTTCAGGTTCTTGTCGACATACAGGGTATTTAAGGGCTTGGAATCAAAACCGGTCAGAAACATATTCACCACAAGCAGGATATCAATCTGTTTCTTTTTGACCCGATCGGCAATGTCGCGGTAATAGGCATAGAACTGGTCGCCAGAATTGTAGTTGGTCTTAAACTGCTGGTTGTACTTGGCGATATAACGGTCCAGCTTGTCGCGACTGGACGGATTGATCTGGCTGGGAATATCGGCTGCTTCTTCATGGATCAGCCCGTTTTGCTCATCTACTGGGACTGCTTCATTGGCGGCATAGGAGAAAATCGTCGCAATCGTCAGCGGTTTGAACAGTCGGCCCTGCTCTTCATCCTGTTGCTGTTTCTCGGCCTGAACCTTTTCAAACACTTCATAGTACTGGGTCAGGGTATCGACCGAACTGACACAGAACATCGCGGTAAATTCACCATTGCGAGTTTTGGTCGGATGCGTATCGACAATATAGCGCGCAATCATTTCCAGGCGCTGTGGATTGTCGTAGAGCTCCCGGGTATCAATGCCTTCGACATCATCGTCATAGTCGAGGTTGTGCTGCATGCCCTTGGCCGTGTATTTACCCCGGTAATCAATCTGGAACTGCAACACGTTACGATCCCGGATCGCATCGACAATCACATACTGGTGCAGACACTGATTAAACAGATAATCCGTGGTGAGTTTGAGGCCGGCTTTAGACTGACTGTTTTCCTCAAAAATCGGCGTTCCGGTAAAACCAAACATCTGCGCATTGCTGAAGAACTTCTTGATATTCTGATGGGTCTCACCAAACTGGCTGCGGTGACATTCATCAAAGATAAACACCACTTTCTGGTCTTTGAGATAATCGATGTATTCCAGATAGCGATCCGTGCTGATGGCGCGATTGAGCTTTTGAATGGTGGTGACAATCAGTTTGTCATGGCGTTGATCCAGCTGCTTGACCAGAGTATGCGTGCTATCGGTGCTGTCGACACTTTCGGCTTTAAAGGCATTAAATTCGCGTGAGGTTTGCGTGTCCAGATCATTACGATCCACTACAAACAGGACTTTTTCCACATCCGGCATTTGCATGATGATCTGGCTGGCTTTAAACGAGGTCAGGGTTTTGCCTGAACCGGTGGTATGCCAGATATAGCCGTTCTGATCGGAGTTTTGCACATGCTGCACGATTTTCTGCACTGCATAAATCTGATAGGGACGTAGCACCATCAGGCTTTTCGTGGTTTCTAGCAGCACCATGTATTGGGTCAGCATTTGGGTCAGATGCTGCTGATTGAGAAAAGCTTCGGCAAAGTCGACAATTTCATTGATGTGTTTGTTATTGACATCGGCCCATGGAAAGGCAAACTCGATGCCTGTGGTGCCGTTAGAATAATAACGGGTATTGGCACCATTACTGATCACAAACAGCTGGATAAAACCAAACAGACCTTGTCCAGCCCAATACGCTTCACGGATATAACGTTGGGTTTGGTTAAAGGCTTCGGCAATTTCCATGCCACGCTTTTTCAGCTCGATCTGAACCAGTGGCAGACCATTGACCAACAGAGTCACATCAAAACGGCTGGTTCTGCCATTATAGTCGCGGTGATCAATGGTGATTTGATTGGTCACCTGATAGATGTTTTTGCTGGGGTCATCTGACAGGAAAAAGATGTGCTTACTTGAACCGTCATCAAATTTGACCGGGAACAGATCACGCAAATTCTTGGCCCGTTCAAATACCGTTCCGGTATTCAAAAAGCTGATGACCTGTTTCCATTCAGTTTCAGACAGTGGTGCAAGTCCATTAGCGCGTTCAATTTGAGTTTTCAGGTTAGACAGTAGCTGGCGTTCGTCCTTGAGCGTGACTGAGGCATAACTTAATTGCTGCAGCTGGCCAATCAGTTCGTTTTCAAGTTGGTATTCGCTTTGTACTGTCATTTCCTTCCCCTCTAAAATCTTAAATTATTCACTTCAATGTCTGTTTAATTAAACTCAAGATATATTCTAAATTTTCTGTATCTGACACGATCACCTCACAATCGCCATTGCCCCAATGTCCAATATTGGTCACATCTTTCGCGAGCTGTTTCGGGTCATCCAGTTGATTAAAAGGCATATTCAACCATATACGAATTTGCTTTGTCCCAATACTCATATAGACATAGTTGCGCTTACCCTTACGGAAGGCGATATACATTTTCTTAGGATGGATATCTAAATCGGTAGTTAAGCCCAGAATTGAGTCCCTGAATTGCTCATATAGCTCTTTGATGTCATCGGACTTATCCGCCAAGTGATAGGCTTCATCATATTGCTGAATTTCTTTGGCAATCTTTTGAATGTCTTCAGACTCAACCTTTTGCACTTGCTTTATTGAAGGCGCTGATTTGGCTTTCTGCAATGGATTGACAGAAACAATTCCACCCTGATAACGTTTGATTTCCCACAGCTCAATACCTAAATCTTTAAAGTTGGTGGACTGCTTTTGATAGTCGGTAAAGCTCGGTGAAACAAAGATGATTCGGCTTTGTGACCAGTCGACATCGTGACGTTTAAGCTGTTTGCTCTGGCTCTCGTTGTACTCCACGATAAAATCTGCCTTATAGTCGAGCATCAGATTCAGATAAGAAACGCCTTGATCAATCACGCTATAATTGCGTTCACGCTTGTATTCGATAATTACGAAGGCCTGACTTTCGGGATCGAAAGCCAGTGTATCAATACGGTTATTTTTAATGGTGAATTCAGACTTGATGAATTCCAGACCTGTAAAACTGTAAAGATTGTTTTCAAACAGGGTTTGAATTTCTCTTTCCAAACGAAAAGGATCTTCTGTAAGTTCTACTAATGACTGTGCTTGGGTTTGATAAAGCTGCATTAAAAATCTCGAATTATTTATTCTGCAAATGTTTGTCTAAGTGGATTACTCAAAGAAACGCTATATAAGAGTTTTAATCTCTTAATTGTCATTGGAATACCATTTTCGGTTTTATGGAGCATGGCATGACAGTTCGGGCATACAGGTCGAAGATCCTCTTTAGGATCTACTTCATACTCTTCGCCAATCGTGTGCAAAGGCTTAAGATGATGTATGTGGATGAAATCTTTAGCAAATGAGCCATACATATGTTCAAAGCTTAAGCCACAGACATAACAGCGTGTTCCATGAATTTCTATACATTTAGCCCTTGCTTCAGGATTACGCTCATATTTATTCACTAAAACCGTTTGCTTAGCTCCTTCAGGAAAGGTTTCATTTTCTAAACCTGCTTCATCGGGATAGTCGGTATTCACACTATCAGTTTTAAACTCATTAAAAATGTGAGTTAAAAAAATGCGGATTGGATCATTTGAAGCTTTATCTCGATCTGTGCGACGGCCTTGAATAGGAGCATCAGGAATTAAGTTTTCCTGTCTGAAATATTCAAAAGACAAAGTGGATTTATCCACTTTGTTTAACTTTTCAAAAATAGAGTATCCACCTAGATAACTTTCAATTTTCTTTTTATCCGACCAAAATACTTTCTGCGCTACTGGGTATTCTGAGTTTTCCGCATGCCCCAGAACTTTGAATTGATACATCACCTTTGAGATGGGTTGGGTCACATATACATGAACAATATCATTGATTTGTAACCCTTTACCTTCACTAGTGGCTGAATTCTTCCAATAAATCTGCGGCAAAGCATCATAAGCTGCTTCTAAATCAAACTCAGCATAATTCACGGTTACTAGCCAATTTGCCATAACTTTCCCCCTAGACAAACATCTGCTGCAACAAGCCTTTTTTCCACTGTTTCGCTTGTTCAATTTGCTGTGCCACAACTTCAATTTTTTGGTCAATGGCAGATAAGAAATTGGCGATTTTGGTTTGTTCTTCAAGGCAAGGAAATGGAAAAATTTCATTAGAAACAATGTCAGAATTTAGATTAACTTGAGTCCCTGACTGTCCATACTGATACCAATTCTTTTCAATGTACTCTAAATAATAATAGGTATATTCATGCCAAGCTTTTAGTTCACTGAATACAACGAAACCATCATGAATGCAGACATCAAAACCTGTATAAATTGGTTTACCAATCGTTGCACAGATACTCATAATAATATTACCTTTAGGAATAAATCTGCTTTTTTGAATTCCTTCATTTGATAAATATTGCTCTGTTTCTACGAGTATTTTTTTACTTTTCGAAACATCTGAAATGCGTACCCAACCTACTTTTGATTCTTCATCAAACCATTTGGCATCTGTAATTGGTCTAGGTGAAGCACCTCTTTTAATATTAGCAATTTCACCAATTATTTTTTCCTCCCACTCCCCAAACTCACTCCCATCATCTGCTTTAAAACGAATTTGCTGACTAAACAGCTTTTGCATCATGCCTTGTTTGTGTTGGCTCAGCAGCTCATGTTTTTGGGTGAGTTGGCTAATCTTTTCATCCACTGCGGAAAGAAAAGAAGCAATTTTGGTTTGTTCTTCTTTGGATGGGAGATAAATATCAACATTATTAATCGAGGTTGTATTTAAACTAGGCACACCAGTTGCTTCATTTAATCCAAGCCAGTTCACTTGCAAAGCGTGTTGATAAATGAATAAAGGATAAATATTCTGCTTAATTTCTGAATAAAAAAGAGTATCTACTGTCCAAAATTTTTCATTTACATATTTTGGTTGATCAATTGTACCTTTACGACCGATAAGAATACTTTCACCATCGTATAGGTATTGATTGACATAACGCATCACACCGCCTGTGCCGTAAACAGGTATTTCTCCATCCTCAAGTAATTTATGATCTTTACCATATTTAATAGTAAGTACATCTTTATATTTTTGCGCAGACCAATCCCCATCAAATTCTTTAAATCTTAACTTAGGCGCAGCCATTACTTCACCTCCGCAAAAGGTGAAACAATGCCTAGCTCTTTGCAAAAATCTGCAATGATGGCATCGGTTTTTTGGCTGTCGTGTTCCAAAGCTTGAAGCTGTTGGGCAATCGCATCTAAATCAATCTCGGCTTCCGCTTCAAAAGTATCCACATAACGCGGAATATTCAGGTTGTAATCGTTATCTTTCACTTCCTGCAAGGTCGCCACATGCGCATACTTTTCAATATTTTCACGCTGTTCAAATGCCGCAACAATCTTATCCAAATGCTCAGGCAATAACTTGTTTTGATTCTTCTGCTTTTCAAAATCATTGCTGGCATCAATAAACAGAATATTGCCGCTCTGCTCACGGTTTTTCTTCAACACCAAAATACAGGTCGGAATAGACGTGCCATAGAATATATTGGCGGGTAGACCAATAATCGCATCCACCACGTTCAACTGTTCAATCAAATACTGACGAATCACGCCCTCGCTCGAACCACGGAACAAGACGCCATGCGGTAACACCACCGCCATAGTGCCGTTGTCATCCAGTTGATACAGCATGTGCTGTACAAAAGCCATATCGGCTTTAGAACTTGGCGCCAGTTTGCCATACGCAGCAAAACGTTCATCTTGTAAAAATAACGGATCGGCAGACCATTTTGCAGAAAATGGCGGATTCGCCACCACCGCATCAAACTTTTTATCTAAATGTTGCGGACGGGTTAAAGTGTTTTCCTGCTTGATGTCGAACTTGGCAAAATGCACATCATGCAGAATCATGTTCATGCGCGCCAAGTTGTAAGTGGTACGGTTCATCTCCTGACCATAAATCATATCCACATCTTTGACTTCACGTTTTACCCGCAGCAACAAAGAACCTGAACCGCAAGTCGGGTCATAGACTGAACGTAAACGCTCCTTGCCTTGGGTGACAATCTTGGCCAGTAAAGTCGATACGGTTTGCGGGGTATAGAACTCACCAGCTTTCTTGCCCGCACCTGAGGCAAACTCACCAATCAGGTATTCGTAGGCATCCCCCAGTACATCGGCTTCGGTATTGGAAATATCAAAATCAATATCATCCAGATGACTGAGGACTTTCGCCACCAGTGCATTACGGTCGCTGGCATTGTTGCCGAGCTTGGTCGAATTCAGATCCAGATCTTCAAACAGATTGGCAAAGTCATCGGCAGAATCGGTACCTAAGGTACTTTGCTCAATCGATTTTAAGGTCGCAGTTAAATCATCCAGAATGAATTCGCCCTGACGGCCACGCTCAGCCAGGGTATGGAATAGTTGTTTTGGTGTGAGCGCATAACCGACTTCAGCAATGGCATTCTTTTTGATTTCTTTGATATAAGGCACATGCTCAGGATTGCTTTCATCCAGCTCAAGAAAGCTGACTTCTTCGCCATCCAGCAATTCATTAGCAAAATTAACCGACTTTTCCGACAAATACTTAAAGAAAATAAAACCCAGAATGTAATCACGGAATTCATCTGCCCCCATGGTGCCGCGCAAAGTATTGGCAATATTCCAGAGTTGTTTTTGTAGCTGTTGCAGTTGCACCTGGGTCATTGTTATAGAATTCCAAATAAGTAAATCATTAATAAAATGATTTTACCTAAAATTCTAAAACATGCAGCAGTAAAAAGGTGGAAAAGGACATGAATTGTCGTGCTTAATTCACTTTATTTATCCATTAAAGCTCCCCAGACAGACCAATATGCCAAATTTTACCAGTGCATGCTCGGGCACAGACTGAAGCTGATCTCGATTAAAGCTCATGTAACTCCGCAAGGTCACTGTGCTGAACATGCTTGAGCAGAAAAAGATTTAAAAAATCAAGCCTGTTTGTGCCGACATTTTACTTGGCTAATTTTTGCGTCATACGAACACAGTTCCGCCCATTATTTTTCGCTTCATACAGCTTATTATCTGCCATTTTAAAAACCTGTTTGACGCTTACTGAATCTCTCGGCCAGAATGCGATACCCACGGAAATGGTAACTTCTTTGATTCCTTCAATTTGACTCACTTGCATACTCGTTCTGAGACGTGCTGCTGCATTGAAAGCAACACGAATATCGGAGGTCATCATCAATACGATAAACTCTTCCCCACCAGTGCGACAGCAGAGATCATGACTTCTGAAATTTTTCTGCATTAAAAAAGCCAATCGCTTTAAAACCTCATCTCCGCGGTCATGTCCATAGCTATCGTTGATCTTTTTAAAGAAATCAATATCGATAGCGAGTACCGCAAAATGAGTACCCGTACTGATTAATTCATCCAGAAGATATTGCATGCCACGACGGTTATAAAGGCCAGTCAAGGGGTCAATATTGATATGTTGGCGTAATTCTGAGATCTTGTTATTAAATGTTTTGGAGCTCAAAAGTAGCGAGGCCCTAAACTTGAATACCTCAAAATACCAGGGATCAACCTGACTGATTTTATCCTGAATATCATTTCGATTTAACATACTGGCCATTTTCGCCAAACGATTCAGCGGCGAAGAAATAAATAGCGACATCCGCCAGACGATAAAGAAAATAAACAGATAAAAGATAAATATGCCAATAGAAACTTTTAAAATTAATTCATTGGCCTGTTTAAGAAGTTCATCCGTAGGTTGCTGTGAAACCACAATCCAGTTCACACTGGGAACATGTGCAAAACCGGCCAGGTTATCAATCCCCAAGCTATTCGTTAGACGGACGGATCCTTTCTTGTTTTCATTGATATAGTCAAGACCAGTATTATTTACAATTTTTTCGCCAATCCGACTCGAATCTGGATGGAAGATAATACGGTTCTGCTGATCAATCACATACATATAACTTTTTTTGAAATCAAATTGATTGAACAGCATTTCACTGATTAAATTATTCTTCTGCAGATAAATCGTACCGCTGATAAAGCCCTTATAATTTTGATTCACATCGTAAATAGGCTGTGATATCAACACAACCAGATTTTTTTTGCTTGACCAATAGGGTGCCGAAATATACGCCTTTTTGCTTTTAAGTGATCCAACAATACCCGCTGTATTATAGGGCGTGTGGAATTTTAGGTCTAATGATACTGGTGCATAAGCAAGTATCTGATTTTGCTGGCCCACCATAAAAACACTGTTAAAGTTATTCGACTGGTTTTTGAGCCGTTTGACTTCATCCTGTCGCAGTGGCGTATTGTAAAAGTTTTGCCCTAATTGCTGAGCACTATACTGCAACTCCTGCAACATATTACTGACATCACGATTCACCCCCATCGCAATCTTGGCTGCGTATTTTTCATTTATAGAGAGTGAATTCTGAATTAGTTGCTGTTTAACCACATAATTCAGAATAAACAGGCTAATCACAAATAAAAAGGAAACGCTGAGGATCGTTGAAATCAGAATCAGCTTGCGTAAATTCAGATTCAAAGATAAAAGTATTTTATATAACAACTGAGCCCCCAGGTACCTTAGGTTGTATTACTCTATTTAATGTAACTTGAAATCCTCTCCGACCTAAATTGAAAAAAGCGCTGTAGCAAGTTGCTACAGCGCTTTAATTTTATTTTTTCAGCATTTTTTTCAGCAAATTTTCCAGCTCTTGTAAATTTTGCTCATCAAATTCACTCATTTTTAATGACACTTTTAAAATGTTGTGATCAAACTTGATATTCCCTGCGACTTTTCCATCATATTCAATTTTATGCACGATTGACGTTTTAATTGGCTCTTTGTTTTCTTTCGACTTTAAAATTTTTTCTGCCAATAAGGCCAGTTTTGTTTGCTCAACTTCTTTTTTCAGTAATTTCGCCCAAGCTTCTAGCAGTGCTTTTTTAGCATTACTGTAATTCTCTTCATAATCTGAAAGAAACTTTTTCACAGCTGTGGCGGCAGTGCGTGCCAACAATGTCGGTTGTTGTTCTAAATCGGCAATCAGTTCTTTCGGTAATTTTTCGAAAGATAGATATTTATACATATCCTCTCGATTCATGCCTAATGATTTTGCCAGCTTTTGCTTGTTCTTTTTTAATTTCTCATCCAGAGAACTCAGACCGACATAAATTTCATAATCTGTTAAGTCTTCCCGTTTTAAATTCTCAGCCAAGGTTAACAGTGCAACTTCTTCATCTGATGCATCGATGACAATCACTTCAATGGTGTTTTTATTGAGAATTTGATGCGCTTTCAAGCGTCGTTCACCTGCAATTAACTCATATTTGTCCTGTACTCGCCGAACTGCAATCGGCTGCAATAATCCAATCTCCTCAATCGAGGCTGCTAAATCTTCAATATCTTGCTGATTGAATATTTTTCGTGGCTGATTGGGACTAGGTTGAATGTCTGTAATTTGGACATTACGACGTAATTCTTTCACATCGTTGACATGCTCTTGCTGAGCTTGTTGATGCTTTTGAGTATTTTGCTGAAGACGTTGTGCCAACAATTCTTTTGTACTTACCATAGGATTCTCAGAGTGCCTTTATTCAACACGATTGATGATTTCTTTCGCTAAATCTTGGAACGCTTTACGAACTTTAGAATTTTTATCTACGCGCAACAATGGCTGTTGTAAAATTGCTGCTTGATTGACTTTCGTACTCATTGGAATGGTCGTTTTTAACAATTCGCCGACCTGGCTTAAAGCTTCATCTCGTATCAGTTTACAGACGTTTTGACGTTCATCATGTTTAATCAGCAAAGCACCTAACAGTTTCAATTCGGGATTGACCCGTCTTATTTTACTTAAATGGTTAATTAAGTCAGTGACACCATATAGGCCATATTGTGAACCGGATTCAATCGGCACCATAACATGGGTAGATGCAGCCAAGGCATTACTGGTCAGAAGTTTTAGGCTTGGAGGACAGTCAATCAGGATGAAATCATATAATCCGTTTAATAATTCCAACTTGTTAGAGAGCTCTTCAGAGGGTCTTGGGGCATCATCTTTAAGTTGGTCTTCTGTTTTACCTAAAGTAAGTGAACCATAAATTAAAGAAACATTTTTAAAATTGGTTTCTTCTTGTAAGGCATCAGACAATAGGTTCAAATCACCTACCAGTAATTCAGCAGAAGTGGTTTCAACCTCACTCGGATGTCTTAATCCGATATGTAAACTTGCATTGGCTTGTGGATCTAAATCAATCACCAATACTTTATGCCCCAAGTCTGCTAGCTCTGCAGCCAGATGAACAACCGTGGTGGTCTTCCCGCAACCACCTTTATGGTTTGCTACAGCAATAATTTTAGTCGATTTATTTGTCATATCAGACCCCATTCGAATGATCCTAATATAGTGGAACTTGTAGCAACTTGCTACACTTTATTTGAATGATATTAAAGTACGAATCAATATCGGCTAACAAAGAAAACAAATTAAAGTTTTATATAAAATATAGCTAGCTAATTATAATTAGTATTAATTAATATAATTAAGTAATTATAATTAGGACAATTTTTCCCTTTTTAAAACAATATCTTACGTCTTTAAAGGTGGAAGGTTTGTCACCGAAAAGTGGAAGGTTTGTCACTGAAAGGTGGAAGACTTGTCACTGAAAGGTGGAAGACTTGTCACTGAAAGGTGGAAGAGCTGTCACTGAAAGGTGGAAGACTTGTCACTATGGTGGAAGACTTGTCACTGGTTTAAAAAAAAACATGAAATTAAGTTATAAAAATATTTAAATTCAAAACTTTAATCTGTTGATAAGTATCATGATCTGACTTTAAAGGTGGAAGACTTGTCACGCTTATTTTTATACTTGTGGATAAGTTATGTTTTCCCTTTAAAAATTGCAAAAAAAAGTCCGATTTAGTACTTGATTCTCTCTAAAGGTGGAAGCTTTGTCACTGAAAAGTGCTAAACCAAATGATTTTTTCACTTATAACGGTATTTTTGGCCACAAAAAAATGCAAAGAAAACGATTTAAGCTCTTCTCAGTTGATAAAAGTGGAAAGCTTGTCACTAATAAGTGGAAATTTTTTCAAAGTTTCCACCTTTGGGTTAAGGATTAGGCTAAATCTAAAAAAATGATGACATGCTTTCCACTCTTGATCTTTAGCACATCCTTTTAAAGGGATAAGCACTTAAAGTGAATCTGTAAGGTGAAGATGTTGAATGTTATTCCACTTTTATGTATAAATAGGGGGAATAACTTTTAATTTTTCACTTATGAGCGATTTTAACGAAAAACAAGAAATAGAATATTTACCTTATTGTATCGGCAATATTCGACAGAATGGAGTGGTGAGTACCAGTAACCGCTTAATTCGCCCTATTGAATTGTCTTCTAATGAATATAAGGCACTGCTTTATGCAATGGCGGTTGCAAACTATGGTGAAAAAAATAACCAAGATCGTGAAATTACCGAGAAAACCTATATCTATCTGCATAAAGAAGATTTGGGGGAATTGTTAGGACTCAATAAGAAGAATTCCATTAATGTGGCTATTGACCGGATTTATAGGGAACTTTCATCTCGGGTTGCTCATTTTGTAATTGAAGAGCCTGTAGATGACGTCAAGCGTAAAGTAAAAAAAGTCCATTCTGTGGTACCGATTATCCGGGAACTGCGCTGGGAAGATGATGCCAAAAATGCCTTACAGATTCGCTTTACCAGTGAAGTGCTGCCTTACTTCACCCGTCTGGCCAGTGGGAATTTTACCACTTACCAGTTGAAAGATTTATTTGCTTTAGACTCTGTCACAAGTATGAGTCTATATTCTTATATTGTTAAAAATGAATTTAAGTATGCGAATCTCGACACCTATGAAGTTGAACTCACCTTAGAGAATTTAAAAGCGTTGATTGACATCGGTGAAAAAAAATATGACCGTTGGGTAGATTTTAGGCGTTATATTCTGGATAAAATTGTTGAAGAAATTAATACTAAAACCAGTTTGCAGCTAGAATATGACACTATTAAGAAAGGCCGTCCTATTGTGGGTGTGCGGTTTAAAATTATGAGTGGAGATACTGAAGCGGCTCTCCCGCAATTTAACGAAAAGACTCAAATCTATTTGGATGTAGATTTTGATGATAATGCCATCGTGAAAGAGTTGGGGGCAAAGTTTGATATGACCGTACGTTCCTGGTATATCTATGCCAATGATCCGAATTATACGCAGTTCAGCAAGTGGTTTAAGATCGAAGGCTGTTTAACCGATTCTCAGGCGAATGTTATTGTGAACGATATTATGTTTCAAATGGATTTTGCTGTGGCCGGTGCATCCATGAATGATTTCAAGAAAGAGATGAAATATAAGCTCAAAAATGATCCGACTTTTGTTCAGGAAAATCGCGAGCGTTTGAATGAGATTTTTGGTAAAGAAATTATTTAAAAAGTGTAGCAAATTGCTACAGCGCATTGAAAAACATTCCGAGTGAATGATTTTTTTTTGCATGTCTGACATTTTTCGCAAATAACTAGAATATTTCTGGTACATCTTTTTAGTGAGATTAGCGGGCGCTCATTGGGAAAATGTCGCAGTTCGGACTTGCTACATCTTGTCTAAAATACAAGTGAAAATACCTAAATTCTGAATATCTAAAAAGTGTAGTAAGTTGCTACACTTTTTTCTTGGGGTCAAAAACTTACTATTATTCACGCCATAATCCCACGAAAAACTATGTCTTTTGCCACCTTCTTACGATGGCATGATTGAAAATTTTAGGCGAAATCACTGGATTAATGAGTTCGTGATTTGGACTGTCATAATCATGCCCAGGTGCAACAGCTACAAAAAATCTGGAATATTGCCAATACCTTGACTGGCATCATAGAGGGAGAATTTGAAGCCAGAGACGATAAAAAATGTACTGGAATATTACGAGTTCTCCAAGCATTTGTTGCGCAAGGAAGAACTTAAAGACTCGCCAAATTATAAGGTGAAGCTATTTGAACGGGATAATGTGTTTAAACATCTGCTGATTAGAACACAGCAGTTGATTGAAAAGTTTTATGTGGAGTTTTAAAAACAGCCCGTGATGTGATCCGGGACAGGATGGGATCATGTTACAGCAGTGAATGATTATCTGGAGGCATCTCAGTTCATGGATTTAACTGAAGGTATCAGCGCTTATGTCAGTTGAAAGACTCCTTCGATTTACAGGAATTTTGCCAGCCATATAGTGTCTAAAAGCAATCGATTGACTTATGCCAACGGAAAAAGAAAGTAAATAGTAACAGCTCAAAGAGGCATGATGCCTCCTTATTTATTTTGTATGCTAAATAGCCTAAGTATGGCAGGCCATTACTCAAATAGAAGAAAAGATTTTAGCAGTGATTCAGTGCAATGACCGGGATTTATCATATAGAACGGAGCAAAAAGGGACTTGTGAAAGCGTACCAGTAATCACTTCTATTTTTTTGAGCTTATTTAACAACATCCTCAATTATTTTTTAAATTAAGTTGCACTCAGGTGGCAAGCTGACCATGCCAGAAATCTTTAGCTATCCGGCCTCACCGCATCTGGCATCTGAACTGGATCGGCGTTCAATCGATTTCGAAAAAATTCAGCAGGCAGCCACTATACTGGCCGAGCGTTATGACCGGGTTCTGCTTGAAGGAGCGGGTGGATTAATGGTGCCGCTGACCCGGGACATGCTGACGATCAATTATATTGCAGCGCATCACTACCCTGTCATTCTGGTGACTTCAGGCCGTCTGGGCAGTATTAATCATACTCTACTGAGTCTGGAGCTACTCAAACAACGTGAAGTCACGCTTTATGCTGTGGCATTTAACCATGCTGATGACCACCAGGATCAAACGATTGCGATGGATACCATTCAATATTTAAAGGAGTATCTGACCCGGTATTTTCCAACAGCCGTATGGCTGGATATCCCTAAGCTTGCATGTCAAGCTTAGACACGCCGTACTTTATTTCAATGCTGAGCCCACCATAGGGTCGACGGGCATTGAAAGAGAGCTGATAGCCATATTGTTTTAACAGGTTAGCAGTTAATGCCAGTCCTAAACCATGGCCATGCTGCTGAGCAGATTTGCGCCAGAAGCGTTGTCCTAAATGTTGAATATCTTCTGCTGTAAGTTGCTGGCCATTATCTTCAATCACCAGGCAACCAGACTGCATGGAAATCCAAATCTGTTCAGCCTGTGCATGCAGCAGTGCATTCTCAAGCAGATTTTTCAGTACGGTATACAGCACAAATTCAGGTAGCTGAATTTCGCCTAGACTTTCCCAGTTCACCTGTATTTTTTTGTTCATTTCTGGATAGCGTGTACCTAAGTCTGCAAGAACTTTCTCAAGTGTGGGGCGAAGCCAGATGGCCTCAGTCATTTCCTGGAGACTGTTTTCTGATTGGGTCAGCAATAAAAGCTGCTCGAGTAATAGTGTATAACGCCGGATACTCTCATTGGCCTGCTGCAAATTGTGCTGAATGGATTCAGGCAGGTTCTGCTGCTGACCGATCAGCTGTGCCAGTTGTACATGGGTTTTAATTGCGGTCAGGGGACTGCGTAATTCATGTGCAGCATAGGCACTAAAGGCTTTCTCCTGTTGCAGACTGTCATTGAGTTTCTGAATCAACTGCGTGGAATTGTTGACAAAAGGCTGTACTTCTTGGGGAATGCTTGCAGGCTTGAGCTGCATTAAAAAATCTGCCGCCTCTGAATAGCTAAGGTTTTTCTGGTTCAGGTATTGACTGAGCTGATCCAAAGACCGGAACTGTCTGCGGATAATAAAGATGATCAGGGCAATACAGATTAGCAGTGAGAAGACCAAGGGAACCAGTACGGACTGTAGAATCTGCTGTAGTAAGGTATCCCTCAAGAACATACGTTCTGCCGCCACCACCTGAATATCACCACGACGCAGGACATAACTGCGCCATTCCGTATCACCCTGCTGCCAGGTGCTGAATCCTTCTGGTCGCTGGCTTAAATTTTGGGGGGCACCGCGTGTTTTGGCAATGACCTGATTATCTAACGAGATGTCAGAGCTAAAAAGAGAGACTTCACAGGCAATTAACTGGTTTGCATCATCATTCTTGGCTAATTTGGATAAGGTTGCATCCCCCAGACTATCCAGCGGTAGCTGCTGAATCAGCCGGGCAACCATTTGCGCAGATGCCGATAGGCGTTGATCCAGCGTGTCTTGTAAACGTTGTTTCAGGTCAATATACAGCCATGAAAATACCGCACTCCACAGCACAATAAACACGGCCAAAAGACTCATGGCCAAACGCCATTTCAAGCTGTGCTTAAACATGACGATGCTCAAACGGTTTGAAAATATAGCCCACACCACGAACGGTCTGAATCAAGTCTGGATGTAGTTTTTGTCTCAGGTGATAAATGTGTACATTCAGGGCATTGCTCTCGATAGCGTCCTGAAAACCATAGAGCTTGTCAATAAGCTGTTCATTTTTCAGGATCTGGTTGGGGTGGCTCATCAGGGTTTCCAGCAGGCTGAATTCACGGCGAGATAAACTCACGGCCTGGTCTTGGTAGGTCACAGTCTGGGTATCCCGATTCAGAACCAGGTCATCAAATTGCAGTGTATTCGAGGCAAAGCCGCGGTGGCGACGGGTGAGGGCATGAATCCGGGCAATCAGTTCCTCCAGCTCAAAGGGTTTGGTCAGGTAGTCATCGGCACCGGCATTCAGGGCCTGAACACACTGATCGGTCCGCAGCCGTGCCGTCAATACCAGTACCGGGAGATCAATCTGGTCACGTCGCCAGCTGTGCAGCAAGTCCAGGCCATCCTGATCCGGCAGGCCTAAATCCAGTAAACACAAATCGACAGCACTATGCCGGATAAAATAATCTGCAGCACGTGCGTGACTGACATGCTCCACTGAAATATTCAGATAGTTCAGAGCAGCACAAATGCTCTGTGCGATATAGGGATCATCCTCAACCAATACAATAAACATAGAACATCCTGATCAAACTGCCATTATTTTATAAATGATTTGGGCTGTTAATGTTGTCTTAATTTTAGTTTTTCAATAATGCAGTCCTAACAGGAGGAGATCAGCTGGATGTTGAAGTGGATATTGGGTGCCGTGATCGGCGGTGGAATCATGACGGGAACTGCACATGCAGACTTTTTACCACCGGATCAGGCTTTTCAGTTTCAGGTGGTTTCTACAAGTCAGGATCAGGCAGAGCTTAGCTGGAAAATCGCAGAGGGTTATTATCTGTATCATGACCAGCTTAAAGTGTCTCATCAGCAGACCCCAGTCAAGTTGGCATTGCCCAAACCTGAAGACAAAGATGATCCCAATTTCGGTTTGACTCAGGTGCATTATGGGCAAGTCAAAACCAATATGAATGTCCAGCCCAACCAGCAGTTTGCGGTGCAGTGGCAGGGCTGTGCAGAAAGCGGTTTATGTTATCCGGTGCAACGCACCACAGTAAAAACTGATGCAGATGGTTTATTTCCAGCGCAAAACTTGAGCAAGCCTCAAAAGCTGCTGGCCAGCACTACACAGCCAGAAGCAAACGAAAAGATTTTGACTACTCAGAAAGATGAGCTCCAAGCTATAGGGCAAACTCAAAGTACAGATCAAGCACTGGCTGAAGAAAAGGTGGAGAAAGTGCAAGTCGCTGCAGTTTCCGACCCTGTCGTGCAGCCTGAGGTGGAATTAACAGAGAAAAACGACCAGCTTATTACAGACCCTAAAAATCAAACTTCATCAGCAGGCATGAATGACCAGTGGAACAATGACCAGTATTTTTTAAGTTTGCTGTCGAAACAAGGTCTGTTGATTAATGCTCTGATTTTTCTCGGGCTTGGCATTCTGCTGGCATTTTTACCGTGTTCTTTACCTTTAATTCCAATTTTAACGGGAATTCTGGTTCAGCAGCACCGGGGCTACCGTGCTGCACTGATTGCGCTGGTCTTTGTTTTGGGTATGGCACTGGTCTATGCGGTCATAGGACTTGCTGTGGCACAGCTCGGTTACAGTTTTCAGCGCTGGTTTCAAAGTCCGATATTCATCAGTATTTTCAGCATTCTGTTTGTTTTGTTCGCGCTTAATCTGTTCGGAGCATTTCAGCTGTCCTTACCTCAAGGCATGTTACAGCGGCTGGATCAATGGCAGCAAAAGCAGAAGGGTGGCACGCTGATTGGTGCTGGTCTCATGGGCATGATCGCGGCACTGATTGTCGGGCCATGTATGAGTGCACCGTTGGCCGGTGCCTTAATCTATGTGTCTCAGCTTAATCAACCGATTTTGGGTGCCAGCTATCTGTTTGTCTTAGGCCTTGGGCTGGGCTTGCCACTATTTATCGCAGCTGTATTTGGGTCCCATCTTTTACCCAAACCTGGCATCTGGATGGATCGCCTGAAGTTTAGTTTTGGCTTTGTCATGCTGGCCCTGGCCTTGTATTTTGCCCGCCCCCTATTGCCCGGCATTTTATACCTGAGCCTTTTGGGTGTAGTACTGATCACCTGTTCAGGCTACTTCTTGTTCAAGATGCTGCCCCATGTGCATCGGTCTGTATCGAAAATAGTCCTGATGCTGCTCAGTGGTTTACTGGTCTTTGCAGGAGGCATGCAGCTCTATCATGTCTGGAGTCAGGTACAGGTCGCCCATGTGGAATCACGGCTTGAATGGCAGAAGGTCAGTACAGCCGCAGAATTGCAACAGGTTTTAGCCAAACATCCTGCACAGCCAGTGGTAATTGATGTGTATGCGGACTGGTGTGTGGCCTGTCAACCGATTGAAAAGGAAGTGATTCCACGTAGTGATGTCCAGACGGCTTTACAAAATGTGGTTCGTATCAAATTAGACCTGACCCACTATCATCCAAGTCAGGATGAGCTGCTAAAAGAATGGCAAATCCTCGGTCCACCCACCTTTATATTTTTAAATGCAGCGCATCAGGAGCAGCGTGAGTTGCGCTTGACCGGAAGCTTTAGTGCGGCACATTTACTAGGCACATTGCAGCAACTACAAGGGGAGCAACTATGATGATTTCCAGTGATGCGCTGCATCTGGGACCTTTGATGTTGCCCTGGACACTCATGATTGTTGCCACTGGCTTGATGCTGTTATCTGCCGTCCTGTTTGGATTAGCCAGAAAGTATTCATGGTCTAAACAGCTGCTTGGACAAAGTCAGGATTTGCTCTGGAGCAGTTTTCTGCTAGGGATGCTGGGTGCACGTCTTGTTTTCGTTCTACTCAATGCCGAGCTGTATTTTGTAGCCCCCATCGACATACTGAAAATCCAGGACAAAGGTTTTCATTTATGGGGCGGGGTGCTGATAGGTACTTTATGGTATGTCATTCGCAACAGACAGTTGCAGACCCGATTCAAAGCCATCTTGCTGATCATCTTTGTACTCTGGGTCGGGCTTGGGCTCGCGTTCAAATCCAGTCTAAAAACTGAAGCAGCGTTTCCTGATCTAGCCTTTGCTGGACTAGAACAGGAACGTCTGGGTACAGATAAGATTCCACTCAGCCAATTCATTGGCCAGCCCACGGTAATTAATTTGTGGGCGAGCTGGTGTCCGCCGTGTCATCGCGAAATGCCGGTATTGGCCAAAGCAGCCAAGCAGCATCCTCAAGTGAATTTTGTCATGCTGAATCAGGGTGAGGAGGTAGCCACCGTAAATGCCTATTTAAGAAAACATCAGTTTCAATTTAAACATGTCCTGCTGGACCCATATGGTGAACTGCCACAGCAGCTGAATAGTTTTGGCCTGCCAACGACGCTGTTTTTTAATGCTCAAGGCCAGCTGGTCGAGCGGCATATGGGGGAACTCAGTCCGGCCATGTTGCAGCAATATTTAAACAGAATTTCAGATCAACCTTAAAAAAACGGAAGGACTTAGTATGAACAGAATTTACCGGGTACTGGGTGCAGGCATGTTCCTGATCATGAGCATGCACACGCAGGCGAATATTAAACAGAATATTGAAAAACAGGGTTTTGTGTTTGTAAAACAGATTCCGGCACCGCAAGGAATGACCGGTTGGGTGGGGCATGAAGACCAGTACTCCAATACAGTATTTATCTCCAACGATGACAAATATTATATCAAGGGCGAACTGTTTGATGCGCAAGGGAAAAGCCTGTCCAATGAGCAGATTGAAAAGCATATGAAAAAAGCGGTATTGGATGATGTCTGGAAAACCCTGGAAAAATCGACCTGGATTCAGGATGGCAAGCCGGATGCACCACGAGTGGTTTATGTCTTTTCCGATCCGAATTGTCCATATTGCTATAAATTCTGGCAGGCGGCTCGGCCTTGGGTCGAATCAGGCAAGGTACAGCTGCGTCATATTCAGGTCGGTGTGATCCGTGAAGAAAGCCGTGGTCAGGTGGCAACATTGTTAATGTCGAAAAATCCAGCAGCAGTTTTTAATGATATAAACAAGAATAAAGGCAAAAAGCAGCTCAAGAAAATGGCAAAGATTCCTGCAGAAATTGCTGCAAAAATTGATGCCAACCAGGCCCTAATGGGGAAATACGGCTTTTTCTCCACACCGTCGATGGCCTGGAAAAATAACCAGGGTGAATTTAAATCTACTCAAGGCCTGGCGATGGACGTCAAAGAAATTTTTGAACAATAAGATCGGATGAGATATGTCCACTTTGGATCATCCACGGGTATTGTTTGCTTTGGAATGAACCGCTCTGGCAGGGAACCGGAATGGTCTGACATGAATTGCATTTGGTTTTGTGATTGAAAAATCCAACCGGCTATTGTAATTAGTCGATCATGAACGTTATGCATAAAAAATAGCCTATGCACAGTGGATGGGGATTGCGGTGATTGTGTTTTGCATGTTGGTGAATATCGCCTCAATCCTGCAATATCGAGGGGGATGGACATCACTGGGACCGCCGGAATTTATTGAAGGTTATTATACCCAGCATCCTGTATGGCTAAACCTGTTTACTGCTTTTAGCGGGCTGCTTCTGATCATTTCTTTTTGGTTGCATTAAGAGGAGGGCTAGGCGCAATACAGCTCGTACAGCTTTTGCATCAGGCTCAAGACCTTGGGATCACTCAGACGATAGAAAATCTGCTTGCCCTCACGTCGGGTGCCAACCATGTTGGCCTTACGCAATACAGTCAGCTGTTGTGAAAGTGTAGGTTGATGAATGTCAGTAGATTCTTCAATTTCCTGAACATTCATTTCCCCATCGACCAGGACACATAAGATTTTCAGACGATCAGGATTGGCCAAAACTTTTAGGCATTGGCTGACGAAATCGACTTGAGAAAAATCAATTTTGGCATTTTCAGCAATCATATCCATAAATGTCCTCACAACTTTTGATGTAGCCCGTGCAGTTTACATAATTTACCATAAAACTGCTTGATTAATATTTTTTATTATATAATATAAAAAAGTATATTGTATAGGGATTAATTCATCATGCATGACTTCCTCATCGCATTTATTGGCGGCTTAATGCTCGGGCTTTCCGTAGTTGGTTATCTTTACGTCAATGGCCGTATTGCAGGAATCAGTGGTTTGATTGGGCAAGTATTAAACTCAAAAACCATGTTTAAAACGCCTGCAATCTGGTTTTTATTAGGCTTGATCCTCACACCGTTTATTTATGGTCTGTTTGTACAACCTGAAATCGAATTGAATGCCAGCCCACTGATGATGATTGTGGCAGGTCTGCTAGTGGGCTTTGGGACACGCTTAGGTTCGGGCTGTACCAGTGGTCACGGAATTTGTGGCATCAGTCGCCTGTCTAAGCGTTCTATCATCGCGACCATGACTTTCATGTTTGCAGGTTTTGTCGCTGTTTATATTATCCGTCATATCACAGGAGCATTCTAAAATGAAAAATGTGTTTGCCTTTTTATTTGGTGCGCTGTTCTCTGTGGGATTGATGGTATCAGGCATGTCCAATCCGGAAAAAGTACTCGATTTCCTGGATCTGTTTGGCGATTGGGATGCCAGTCTGGCCTTTGTCATGATGGGCGCGATTGCGGTGGCCTTTATTCCCTTCCAGAAAGCATTACGTACGGCGCAACCGAAAACAGTATTTAATGACCCTATTGATTTACCTAAAAATAATCAGATAGATAAAAAACTGATCACAGGTGCGGTTTTATTTGGTGCAGGTTGGGGCATTGCCGGCATCTGTCCGGCGCCAAGTTTCACCTTGATCGGTTTGGGCCACTATCAAGTGCTCTATTTTATTGTAGCAATGCTGGTGGGTGTATGGATTCACCGTAAATGGTCAGGAGCTTAACGATGTCAAACTTACCTATAGTAAAAGATTTTTTTCACGAAGATACCAATACCTTCAGTTATGTTGTACGTGATCCTGCAACCAAAGCCTGCGCCATTATTGATAGCGTTCTGGATTACGATCCGGCATCAGCAAGTACCTCAACTATTCATGCCGATAAAATTATTGCCTATATTAAAGAGCAGGGTTTAACGGTCGAGTGGATTCTGGAAACCCATGTCCATGCTGATCATCTGACTGCAGCGCAATACCTCAAAGCTGAGTTAGGTGGCAAGATTGCCATGAGCCAGAAAATTGGTATTGTTCAGCAAACTTTTGGCGCGATTTATCATCTGGATATTAAACAATGGAATGCCCAGCAGCTCTTTGATTATTTATTTGAAGATCATGAGTCGTTCCAAATCGGAACATTGAAAGCCTATAACATTCCAACACCGGGACATACGCCTGCTTGCCTGAGTTATGTGATTGGTGATGCGGTTTTTGTGGGTGATACCCTGTTTATGCCAGATTATGGTACAGCACGTTGTGACTTTCCGCGGGGCAGTGCAGAACAGCTTTATGATTCGGTACAAAGCCTGTTTCAGTTGCCAGAAGATACCCGGGTCTTTTTATGTCATGACTATTTGCCTGAAACACGTGAATCCTATGTGTGTGAATCTGATATACAGACACAAAAGACACAGAATATTCATATTCATCAGGGAATCAGTAAAGCTGAATTTGCTCAGATGCGCAACCAGCGGGATTCAGGACTGAGTATGCCTAAACTGATTCTACCGGCGATTCAGATCAATATGAAAGCAGGGCAGTTTCCTGAGCCAGAACCAAATGGTGTTTCTTACCTCAAGCTTCCTCTTAACTACTTCAAATAAGCTTGTGTCGTGATTCAACAAAAAGTTCAACCTTTATTGAATCATTTTTGTGGATAAGGGAGAGGGCGATGTGGGCATTAATACTGGAAGGATTGGCGATTGGTGGCTTGCTGGGTCTAACCGGTGCTGGTGGCGGCATTCTGGCTGTACCGGCACTGATGGCGAGTCAGGGTTGGACGGTAGCTCAGGCTGCGCCGGTGGGCTTGCTGGCAGTCACGCTGTCGGCCTTGGTTGGAACGTTCGAAGGTTTATTCAAGCGTATTGTACGTTATCGCGCTGCGCTCTGGATCGCGCTGATCAGTATTCCTTCAGCCCGTTATGGCGTGCATCTGGCTGATATCGTTTCTCCAGTCTGGCTGACGCTGGCTTTCAGTCTGGTCATGCTGATTGTTGCTTACCGGATCTTCTTTAATAAAGTCCATGATCATGGTAATGCACCGTGCAAGGTCAATCAAACGACCGGTCGTCTGATCTGGAATGTGAAAACGGCCTCCTTTCTGGCTGGTATTGGTGTAGTGGCAGGTTTATTAACGGGTCTGCTTGGCGTTGGGGGTGGTTTTGTTATTGTTCCAGCCCTGCGTAAATTCACCGATCTCGATATGCGCAGCATCGTGGCGACCTCTCTCATGATTATTTTCCTGATTGGTGGGGTCAGCATTTCTGCACACGTACTGGAGGGCTTTCAATATCCTGTTTCGGTCACACTGGCCTTTGTCCTGGCCTGTATTGTCGGGATGTTCATTGGACGCAGTCTGATGCATCGGATTGACAGTAACAAGGTACAGAAAATATTTGCCACAACCGTGGTTGGGGTAGCTATGTATTTAATCTATTCAGCGCTCATGGGCTAAAACAGACGATTAAGTACCTAAACTAAAGCGCTTTAATCTCCCTGAGCATCGTTTATGCAATGTGAATATCGTTTTAATGGCCGAGGAAGAATGAAAATGATGAAAACTGCAGAGCAATTGATCCGGAATGCAAAAAGCCGGATTCAGGAAGTCAGCGTAAATGAATTGTTTGAGGCGATGCAAAACCATAAAACCATACTGATTGATGTTCGGGAACCAGATGAATTCCAAGCAGCAGCGATAGACCGGGCGGTGAATTATCCACGTGGTATTTTGGAAATGCGAATTCACCAGCATCCCTTAGCCAGTCATCATTGTGATACCCAGCAGGCACTGGAACATCTTAAAGATCAGCCGATTTATTTGATTTGTGGTACGGGTGGACGTTCAGCACTGGCAACCGATACCTTACAGAATATGGGTTTTACCCAGGTCAAGTCGGTTCAGGGTGGTTACCAGGCCTGGCTGGAACAGGGCTATCCGGTAGAAAAATAAGCTATTGAATATATAAATGAATGCTGATTTCTTTATTTGAGGTGAAGCAATGAAATACAAAGAATTAACCCAGAACATTTCGGGCAGTTTAAGAACTTTAAGTCAGGATTCGCCTGATTTAATGAAAAGTTTTAACCAATTGTCACAGACTGCTATGCGTGATGGCGTGATTGATCCGAAAACCAAGGAGTTAATTGCCTTGGCGATTGGTGTGGCGGCACGTTGTGATGGTTGTATCGGTTTTCATGTTCGAACCTTAGTCAAAATGGGCATGACCCTACGGGAACTGGAAGAAGTTTTAGGCGTTGCCGTCTATATGGGTGGAGGACCTTCATTGATGTATGCCGCAAATGCCCTAGAGGCATTTAAAGAGTTTTCCAGCTGATTGAATCGTTTAGTAAATGGAGGCTGAAATGAGTCAGCACTGGAATGAATTGTATGCCCGGACGCAAGATCTGTATGGCACAGCAGCAAATCTTTTCATTCAGCAAATTTCGGACAAAATCCGAATAGAGGGTAAAACACTGGCAATTGCTGAAGGTGAAGGACGGAATATCTTATACCTGGCTGAGCGGGCAAGACAGCAGGGTTACCCTTTTTCAGCGGAAGTCTGGGATTATTCTGATGTTGCTTTGACGCATCTGTCCAGCAAGGCTGAAGCCCAAGGGATAAAAGTTGAACTTAAACATGTTGATTTAACAGTAGCTCAATGGCCATCGGAGTTTTATCAAAATGTGATCTGTGTATTTGGTCATTTCGATATAGAAACACAAAAACAGGTTTTAGAAGGCATAAGAAAATCCTTGCTCAACGGTGGATGGTTTATTGGTGAGCTATATTCAAAGGAACAGATCGACTATAAAACCGGTGGTCCTTCAAATGTCGAATATTTATACGATCCTCGTTACATTCTAGAAGTCTTCGGACAGGACCACATCCATCACTTTTATGTCGGGGAGCAAGAAAGGCAGGAGGGAAAATTACATTGTGGTAAATGCCATGTTATTCAATTTGCGATACAAGTGAGGAAGTAGAGCATAAGTGAATTTAATACATTTTGCTGACGATAAGGTCCTGCATTCTCATCATCAATATTTTTAGGGGGGATTACCATTACCGTAAAAATTCTCATTAAGACTAGGGAATGTATCTTTTTACTGATCTGTACCTTTTTTAATTTTCCTCTGTTCTTTAATTTAGTACCATCAATATAACTTACGCTGACGAGCTGGATTCACTGAATGAAGTATATGGAAATCAGAGATTTGATTGAGGCTGAATTGAAAAAATACAGTTCTAATCAAATGATTCCATCGGAACGTTACTTGGCATTAAAGTTTAACTGTTCAAGGGAAACAGTGCGTAAGGCTTATGAACAGCTTCGTGCCGAAGATAAAATTTACAAACGGCAAAATCTCGGCTGGTTTGTGAGTAATAAAAAAATTCAATACTATCCAAACTCAATTGAAAATTTTCGTTCTTATATGAAGGCACAGGGTTTTAATGCCAGAACAGAACTGATCTCGACCAGACAGCTGGAGCGATTTGATCACAGTGATGTTTTTAGTGAAGCAACGAGAAGACTCGGCTTTATTGAAATTATCCGTTTACGTTATGCTGATGATGTCCCGGTACTCCTTGAATACAATTATCTGCCTGTTGCGCTATTTCCAGATGTGCTGAATTATGACGTGATTACTTCGGTCCAAGATGTCATTAAAAATCACTTTGATTATGATTATACGAGTAGTCAGTTAAAAATTAAAAATACCGGTGTCTCTCATTTTGAGAGCCAATATTTAGGAATTCCTATAAGCCAAACAGCAACTTACATTGAACGTATTTCAAAATCAAACGATCTGGTGATTGAATATGACATCGAAATCTGGTCTCAGGACAAAATTGAAATGACCCTAGATATTCACGCATAAGCTTATATTTATCTCCAATCCATTCAAATCCTAAAAACTTCTGTGTTTTTAGGATTTTTTATTTTTAAAATAATTTTAATTATTAAGCATTCTATTTTTATATTTAAAAGGCTAAACTTTCCTCCAATTTAATACTGGTATGTACCACTTAATTTTGGGACAAACCTTAAATATTAAATGTATTTGAAAATACTGTGTAGATGTTTGCTTAAATGATGACTCTCCATTACCACATGATGATCTGGCTCAGGGATATTGATAATGACCACAATGACTGATGATTTAGGTCATGGTATGGGCAATGCCTGGGAAAATAAAGACTGGGCACATATTTCTGATCCAGAATTACAAAGCCTGCAGCAGCAGTATTCCTGTTTACAAGGTCATATTCAGATTTTGTGGTGTAGTCCACGGCCATTTTCATCTGCAGTATTGGTTAAAGTAGAGCAGGATCTTGTGAGCAGGGATGAAATAGTCGCGCATCAGTATTTGATTAAGCGCAGCCATTGTTCCTTTCGTCGTGCCCGCGATATTTTACAGGAGCATGCCGTTCTTCAGCATTTAGCTAGCAAAGAAATTCCTGTTGCAGCATTGATTAGCTCAAATCAAGGTCTGACCGCTTTAGAGCTAGGTGACTGGACCTATGAAGTCTATGCAAAAGCAGCCGGCTTAGATCTGTATGCAGATCAGCAATCCTGGAAACCTTTTTTCTATGCTGAACATGCTGCGAAAGCGGGGCAATTACTGGCAAGCTTACATATGGCCATGCAGGATTTTCCTGAGCGGCAAGGCCGATCAGCATCTTATTTATTGTCCAATCAGCAGCTTTTAAACAGTGAAAATATCGTTACAGCCATTCAACGGCGCATTGTAAACAGTCCAGAATTAAGCCGTTACTGTGCCGACAAAAATTTAGATCCTTACTTTTTAGATCAAATCTTACAGGTTCACCAGCGTATTCAGCCTGTATTGCAACAGGCAAGCAGAATTTGGACCCATAACGATTTACACGCTTCTAATCTATTTTGGTCAGCACCGGATGCCAAAGCGGAGATTACTGCCGTAATTGATTTTGGTTTATCTGACCGAAATTCGGCACTTTATGATCTGGCTGTGACGATTGAACGTAATTTCATTGATTGGTTGGAATTAAAGCAGAACCCACATATTCCGATTGATGAAGCCGGTTTAACCGCTTTTCTCCATGCTTATTTTTCCGAGATACATCCACAAGAAGATTTTAGTATTTTGCCAGAACTGCTGAAAATCGTGCATCTGGATTTCGCTTTTTCAGAGCTGGAGTATTTTGTGGGCATTACCCACAACCTCAACCATGCAGATGCGGCTTATTACGACTGGATTATCGGTCATGTGGACTGGTTCTTTGGCGAACAAGGCCAACAATTTACCCAGACTTTAACCCGGCTCATTCAACACGAATTGCACTCTTCTTAGTTGCTCTCTAAACCCGGCATCATCACCCACTTCAAATACATAAGGTTTCGTATGAACAATCGTCAACTCAAACAGAATGTATTAACCCGATCTTTAAATATGATCATTCTGTCGCAGCTTTGTTTAGCCCCGCTGACTTATGCTGAAGACGATGTTCAACAGCTTGACACGATTGTCATTACAGCCGATCAAAGCATCCCTTACTCGAGTGCCAAAGTGAATGTCGAGGGATTTGCTACGGACAGTCTGCAAAAAATACCTGCATCGGTCTCTATCGTGACTGCCGATCTCATTGCTGAACAACATGCTCGCGTGCTGAGCGATGTGGTAAAAAATGATGCAGCCATCGGTGATGGCTATGCTGCAATTGGCTATTATCCAAACTTTGTCTCGCGTGGCTTTGAACTCGATTTGGCATCAAGCTACCTCATTAATGGCAATGTGATTCGTGGTGAACAAAACGTTGCACTTGAAAACAAAGAACGTGTGGAAATTTTAAAAGGCATTTCCGCGATTCAAAGTGGTATGTCGACCCCGGGTGGTGTGGTCAATTATGTCACCAAGCGACCCAAAGATATCCAGGCCCTGACATTCTCTGCCGATCAACACGGCCAGTTTTCAGTGGCAACTGATCTCGGTGGTTTTTTGGGTGATGAGCAGCAATTCGGATATCGCATCAATCTGGTGAATGAGCAGATTGAGTCTTATGTCGATCACGTGGATGGTGAGCGCTATTTAGCGGCATTGGCCTTAGACTGGAAAACATCTGAGCAATCTAAATTGGAATTTGATCTTGAAGCACAGCGTTCCGAACAAAAATCAGTGCCAGGCTATCAATTACTGGATGGCAAAGTCCCAGAAAATGTGAAATGGGATCGATTGCTTGGTTACCAGACTTGGGGTAAACCGGTCACGATCGATAGTCTGAATACTGGTTTAAAATATAGTTATGCCTTGAATGATGACTGGAACTTGGGACTTGTTGCAGCGCACAGTAAATCCAAGGTTGATGATTATTCAACATTTGCTTGGGGATGCTATGCCACGGTATGTGAATATAATGGCTTAGGCAACACCTTTGACGCTAATGGCAATTATGATATTTATGATTATCGCAACCCAGATGACACCTTTAAGACCAATCAATTTAAAGTCAAATTGGATGGGGTGATTGATACCAACTGGGCACAACATTATCTAAATTTTGATATTACGCAAACCAATAAATCTCGTGATCGATATCCTGGATTAAATAGAAACATATATACACATTTATACGAGAACCCAGAGGACATAGATATTGCAGGTAATATTTATGAGGATCCACTACAAGTAGAACAACAATTAGGTGATGTCGGTCCCTATTTTAAAGCTTTAGATAGTGAACAGACTGCTTTTACGGTTTTAGATCGTATTGAGTGGAATGAGAAATGGTCTACTTTGATTGGTGGAAAATGGATCGAGCTTGATGAACAAGCACATGCTTATGATGCAGAGGGTAAGCAGGTAATAAAAGTTCGTGATACGGATTTAGGCAAATTTTTACCACAGTTTGCAGTGAGTTATAGCCCGGTAGAGTCAACAACTCTGTATGCCTCTTATGCCAAAGGTTTGTCAGATGGAAAGACAGCGCCTTGGTTTGCAGAGAATGCTGCTGAAACTCTAGCGCCGATCTATTCAGAGCAATATGAAATTGGCCTAAAACAACAGATCAAGCAGTTTTTATTGACTGCCTCGCTATTTGATTTACACCAAGACAACCAATATAGCAAGCCGATTTCAGGACTTCGCTATTTTGTTGCGGAAGGCGAACAACATAGTCAGGGTCTGGAGCTCGGACTGAATGGTGCATTAACCGATCATCTGGCCTTAACTTCATCTTTAGCCTTGACTAAAGCCCGTTTAGAAAATGTAGAAGCGGTTGAATATGGCAATCATCAGGCGCAAAACGTGCCAAAAGTTCGTTTCGCAACACATCTTCGCTATAACGTACCGAGCATTGCAGGTTTCACTGTTCTGGCAGGTGGTCAATACAGTTCCAGCAAATATGCTAACAAAGAGGGTGCTGCGAAAGTCGCAGGTTATAGTGTGGTTGATTTAGGCGCTGCTTATCAATTTAAGCTAAATACGACCGATGCATTGCTACGCTTGAATATTAATAATCTGTTCAACAAGAAATACTGGCGTGATGCAGGTGAATTTTTGGGTGACGATTATTTATTCTTGGGTTCGCCGCGTACAGCAACCTTGTCATTCAATCTGAACTTCTAAATTGGCTGCTTAATCAGGTTATATTGCTATGGAAAATATAGAAATTGCAGCGTTCATTTTAAATGTTTTAGGTGTCTGGTTGACGTCTAAACAATATAAAGCCTGCTGGGTAGTGAATATTGTCGCTGTATTTCTGTATATCATTATTTTTTATCGTGTCAATTTATTTGCAGACGCAGCATTACAAGCCGTATTTATCTTGATGCAACTCTATGGCTGGTATAGCTGGTCGAAGAAAGATCAAGACCAGGATCTGACTGTACAGATTGGCTATTTGAATAAAAAAATCTGGGTATATAGCCTGATTGTGGGTATTGTCGCTGGTCTGGTGATTGGTGCCTTATTTGCTCATTTTACCGCAGCGTCACTACCTTGGTTGGACTCCATGTTAGCCTCTTTTAGCTTGGTGGCAAGTTATTGGGCGGCAAAAAAATATATTGAAAGCTGGGGCTTGTGGTGTGTTCTAGATGTGATTTATGTCGGTATGTACACCCATAAATCATTGTATTTAACAGCCGTACTCTATTTTCTCTTTATTCTTCTTGCACTGAATGGCTGGAGAATGTGGCGAAATCTTTATAGAGTGAAATTATCTTGAAATGACACTATTGCAAATAGAAATTTGAGGTGATGCTCTTTCCTTTAAAAAAAGTGTTTATAGACTAGGGTGTGTCCTCATTTGGCTTTGCACCAAATAAATATACAGGCTATACGAATCATAGATTTATAATTGCGTGCCA
>NZ_WURP01000011.1:0-58251 GCF_009829025.1 Acinetobacter sp. 18QD2AZ41W
TCAGAAGTGAAACCTCTTTGCGCTGATGGTAGTGTGGGGTTACCCATGTGAGAGTAAGTCATCGCCAGCTCATTATTCGAAACACCTTCAAGCCAAGGCTTGGGGGTGTTTTTTTGTGTGCGGGATTTTTAAGAACTTTTAATAAGCAATATTGAAACTACTAGAGCTTCTCAAACTTATTGAAGTGCTTAAATATATTTATATTTCAAAGCTGATCAAAACTTTCTTAGGAGGGTTGTTCTTATAGGAGTGATAGGAGATCTTGAATCTTGGGTTTGCTCTAAAATAATTGATAGGCCGATCTTATAAATCTTGGCAAATAAAAAAACCAGCAAAATGCTGGTTTTTGATTGCAGTTCATTTTAACCAAATACGCGCATTACGGCTGCGATTAATACCCAAAGAATTGCAATGGCGATGATGGGTTCAACAATCTTTGCCCATGTTGGGGTTTCTACAAGAACGACGTCTTCAACATCTTGATGCTGATGATTCTGGCTTACCATTTGATTAAACTCCTTCATTGATGCCTCCAATGATAGCTCTTCTTGTACAATTGGTTTAGAGCCTTTGAGTTCTGTTAGGTTGTTTGTTGTCCAAACCCAATCATCTGCTTGACCGGATAAATGTTCAATCTGGCCGGTGAGCAGTTCTTGAATGCTGTTAAGATTATGATTGCCGGTATCATGTAACTGTTTTAATTCAGTGAGCTGTAAATGGAAAATTTCCGAGGTGCTTTGTTCTAGTTGAGTTCGATCCAGAGCTGACTGGTTTTCCGAATGGGTGGCCAGATGACGCACGACTTCCAGTATATATAATTCATCAGGATGATTAATTTCGTTATAAATTTTTTGTGGATTGTTGCGCCACTCGGTAATCAGTTTGCCTAAAGTTAAGGCATTAATTTCAGTTATATATTTTCGTCTTTCTTCTTTCGTATGGTCTTTTAGAAGCTCAGGCTTTTGAGTTTCTATCTGTTCAACAAAATATTGTACTAAATCAAAAGCCATTCACTTGCTCCATTATTTTTTAATCTAATAACCTTAAAGTTGGTTTTTTCTTTGGCTGTTCAGGTTTTTCTTCAGTGCTTGATTTTAAAGCATCTTCATCGGTTTGTGTATGTTCATATTCACTTGGATCAAAGAATAAACCTTGGCCGTTTTCACGTGCGTAAATACCGAGTACGGCTGCCATAGGGACATAGATATCACGAGAGACACCACCAAAGCGAGCAGAGAAGCTAATTGCATCATTGCTCATATGTAGCGCATGTACCGCATGAGGCACAATATTCAGCACAATCTGCCCATCTTTAATAAACTGCTCAGGAACCATGGTATTTGGACGTGTCGCATCGACCAGCAAGTAGGGCGTCATATTGTTATCGCAAACCCACTCATAGATTGCGCGTGCCATATAGGGACGAGTAGGGCTAAGGTTGAATTCTTGTTCGGACATGATGTTTCTCTACAGGTTCTTGATTTGTGCTGAATAACGGTTTTTTTCCTGCAATGTCATAGATTTTGCAAAGGCAGGACGGCTGAAAATTCGCTGGCAATATAAATAAAATGGACGGCATTGCTGCTGCGGTAATTCTATGCCCATCTGTTTCAGGCGGATAAAAATTGGCGCCAACATGCAATCCAGAATACTGAATTGTTCAGACATAAAATAGGGAAAATGCTGGAATAGTGGCATCAATGAGGTCAGGATATCTTGTAACTGCTTCTGTGCCTGGTTTTTGGCTTTTTTATCTAGGGTGTCTGGATGACGTAACATGATATCGGCCAGTTGTAGCCAGTCATTTTCAAAGCGCCAGATGTATTGACGTTGCTCCGCACGCGGCATCGGCGCATCGGCATACAGTTTATTCTGACGATAGCGATCATCTACATATTCAGAAATAATTGAAGTATTGAATAATTTGAGTTCATTTTCGATCAGCATCGGCAACTGATTATAAGGATTGAGACTGGCCAGATCCTCGTCATCTGTATCTACCAGAATCAGGTTGTATTTAATTTGCTTCTCGGCAAGCACATAGCGAATCCAATGGGAACGGAAGTCATCGGCATGACTATATAAGGTAATTCCTTGAAGAGGCGCGCTTTCGACTGACATAAATCCTGATGAAGTTCTAATGAATAGACTAGGATACTAAAATTCAACCTAAAAAGCACCAAGCATCAAAGATCAATCGGCTTGAGCCAAGGTAGATTATAAGAAAAATATCTGGAGAAAAACAGCATGCTTATTAAACCGCTCATCATCCTGCTATTTATTGTTATTGGTGTGGCAAATTATTATCTGAGTAAATCATTTTGGTGCCATGACGGGGGCTGGGGTAAAGATATACATGAACAATAACCGCAAAAATATCCTTCAATATTGATAATGAATACTTATAAAAAAAGCCTTGGAATAATCCAAGGCTTTTTTGTCCGGTTCGGTAAACGAATTAACGTTTAGAGAACTGAGGACGTTTACGAGCTTTACGTAAACCAAGTTTCTTACGTTCAACTTCACGAGCATCACGAGTAACGAAACCAGCTTGACGAAGAGCAGGTTTTAAAGTCTCGTCAGAAGCGATCAATGCACGAGTAATACCGTGACGGATTGCGCCTGCTTGACCACCGATACCACCACCAGCAACAGTGATGTAAAGGTCATATTTCTCAGTTGCTTCAAGCAGCTCAAGAGGTTGGTTAACCACCATACGAGCAGTTTCACGACCGAAATACTGTTCAAGAGTACGGTTGTTAATTACGAGTTTACCAGTACCAGCTGATAGGAAAACACGTGCAGTTGCGGTCTTACGGCGACCTGTACCATAATTAGTAGCCATGTGCTGTTATCCCTTAGATGTCCAAAACTTGTGGCTGTTGAGCAGCGTGTGGATGCTCAGTACCTGCATACACTTTCATTTTCTTGATCATTGCATAACCAAGAGGACCTTTAGGTAACATACCTTTAACAGCTTTTTCTAGAACTGCTTCTGGTTTGTGAGCGATTAACTTTTCAAAGTTAGTCTCACGGATACCACCAGGGAAACCAGTGTGGCGATAGTATTTCTTATCTTGTGACTTTTTACCAGTCACAGTGATTTCTTCAGCATTGATTACAACGATATAATCGCCAGTGTCAACGTGAGGAGTATAAGAAGTCTTGTGCTTACCGCGTAAACGACGAGCGATTTCAGTCGCAAGGCGACCTAAAGTTTTGCCAGAAGCATCAACAACGTACCAGTCGTGTTGAACCTCAGCTGGCTTAGCGCTGAGAGTTTTCATTAAACCACTACCTATTATAGTTGGTTTGGACTATGGAATCTGTCCAAACTAAAGGAGACGCGATTCTAAACGAATACGTGAAGAATCACAAATGAAAATTGAAATTTCAAGCGCTGTATTTTATCTAATCTCCTGAAATAAGGAAAGGCATAAACCTGAATATCTCGCAAAAACGATGACTATATTTGTAACCATCCTTTCAATCGTATCAAAATATTGATTTATAAGGACACTTTGCAATGATCGCTGCAGCCTGGATATGATCGGGTTATAATATTTCTCAGCTTTGCCAAATTGAGAAGATGATGCTGCCTTTATATGTCACTAGCGGGGAACCTGCTGGAATTGGTCCTGATATTTGCCTGAGTCTGGCAGAACGTGTGGATGAACGTCCGATTGTAGTATTGGCCGATCTGAATATGCTGAAAGCCCGTGCAGATCAATTGAAATTGTCTGTGGCATTGATTGAATATACCGGACAGGACGCATCTTCAAAAAAAGGTCAGCTGTATGTTGAACATGTGCCACTCAATCAGCCTGTGGTATTAGGTGAATTGAACCCGAACAATGCCGCTTATGTATTAGAACAACTGCGACGATCTGCGGACTATGCCATGTCAGCTAAAAGTGTCGGCGTGGCAACTGCACCGGTGCAAAAGTCTGTGATGAATGAGGCTGGCATCCATTTCAGCGGTCATACCGAATATTATCAAGAATTTGCAGGCGTTGAGCGGGTGGTGATGATGCTGGCGACCAAGACTTTACGTGTGGCTTTGGCAACGACGCATCTTCCTTTACGTGCCGTTGCCGATGCGATTAGCAAAGAGCGTTTGCATCAAGTCATTGATATCCTGATTCACGATCTGAAATCCAAATTTAAGATTGAACATCCACATATTTTGGTCTGCGGTCTCAATCCGCATGCAGGCGAGGGTGGCTATTTGGGTATGGAAGAAATTGAAGTGATTAATCCGGTACTTGAAAGCTACCGTGCTCAAGGCATCAATATGAGTTTAAGCTTGCCCGCAGATACTTTATTTACCCCGGAAAACTTAAAAGATGCCGATGCGGTTCTGGCGATGTATCACGATCAGGGCTTACCTGTGTTAAAATCACAGGGCTTTGGTGAAGCCATTAATATTACCCTCGGCTTACCCTTTATTCGTACATCTGTAGATCATGGCACAGCACTCTCCCTTGCGGGTACGGGACTTGCGAAAAGTTCCAGCCTGCACGTTGCTGTCGATTTAGCCCTCGATCTGGCGCGCCACTGATTATTGTTCATCACTCACGTTGGAAATGTTTTTATGTATCAAATTAATGCCTTAAACCCAAAAGAAGAAGGGCATCAGGCTCGAAAACGATTTGGTCAAAACTTCTTACATGACCAACGTGTCATTGCCAAAATTGTACGCTCAGTCAACCCACGTCCAGGTCAGAACATTCTGGAAATTGGGCCGGGTCTGGCCGCATTGACCTCACCTTTGATTGGTGAATGTGATGCATTGACTGTGGTCGAACTTGACCGTGATTTGGCTGCGGGCCTGCCGGGTCGTGTACCACATCCAGAACGTTTAACCATTATTGAAGCCGATGCACTGCGCTTTGATTATTCAACATTATTTGAAGAAGGCCGTCCGCTGCGCGTGGTTGGTAACTTGCCCTATAATATTTCTACTCCCCTGCTTTTTCATCTTTTGGAATTTGGTGGCAAAGTGCAGGACATGCACTTCATGCTGCAAAAAGAAGTGGTTGATCGGATTACCGCATTACCAAATACTAAGGAATATGGCCGTTTGTCAGTCATGATCCAGTATTTCTGCAAACCGACTTTCCTGTTTGAAGTACCACCGGGATCTTTCAATCCGCCACCAAAAGTAACCTCGGCGGTATTTCGTTTAGAGCCTTATGCAGACAAGCCGATTGTGGCCAAAAATGAAAAAGCGCTGGCACGTCTGGTATCTCATGTCTTTACCCAGCGTCGTAAAACCTTGCGCAATAGCTTAAAAGGCATGCTGGTTGAAGATGGTTTTGAAAAAGCGGGTGTTGACCCGATGGCACGTCCAGAAACTCTGACCCTTGAACAGTTTGTTGCACTTTCAGATCAAATGGTGGCTTAAATAACGATGAACCGCACTGTTCGATATAATTATGTAATTGGCGATGTGCAAGGCTGTTTTGAGGCCTTGAAAGCTCTGCTCAAAGAAATCCGCTTCGATGCAGATCAGGACTTTATCTGGTTTGCTGGAGACTTGGTGGCACGAGGTGAAAACTCAATTGCTGCACTGCGGTTTATCAAGAAGCTGGCCGAACAGGGATCGGCTGCAACAGTCTTGGGTAATCATGATTTGACTTTATTGGCCTATGCCCGCGGCATCAAGCCGATTAAAGAAAAGGACAATGTTCGTGATGTGATTGATGCCATCGACAGCGATGACCTGATTGACTGGCTGCGTAAACAGCCGCTGTGTCTATTTCCAAATGAGCAGACTATTCTGACCCATGCAGGGATTCCGAATATCTGGAATGCAGAAAAAACTGCTCAATTGGCACAAGAAGTTGAAGCCATCATTTCTAATGATGACTTCGATGTGCTGGATGATTTTTTGAAAGAGATGTTTGGGAAAGAACCCGCACTGTGGTCAGACCAGCTAAAGGGCCATGAGCGTATTCGCTGTATCGTGAATTATTTGACCCGGATGCGTCTCACTGATGCAGAGGGGCGTCTGGAATACAGCTTTAAAGATGCGCTAGATGATCCAATGCCGGAAGGCTTTAAACCCTGGTTTGAATTTGAGTCATTAGCAGCGCAAAGCCATCAGATTCTGTTTGGTCACTGGGCTGCCTTAAATGGTAAAATTATTTCGGACCGAATTCAAAATGTCGATGGTGGCTGTGTCTGGGGCAATCAACTCATGGCATTCCGTCTGGAAGATCAGCAGATGTTCGCGGTTGATAATCCGGTGATCTAAGTAAATCCAATAAAAAAAGCCACGTGATCACGTGGCTTTTTTAAACTATCTATTAGTCTGCACGTATCCAGGTCTGGTTACGACCAAGTACTGAAACACCTACACTGGCGCGCAGGGTTAAACGTTTGCCAGTGTTGTTTAAACGCATTTTTGCGTCATAAATTTTCCCTGCCAAAGGATCAATCACTTTACCTTTTTCATAGTTATTGGTGCCTTTAACATGTTTTAAGCCCTTGATAATTGTCATACCTAAAATGGGCTGATTGGTATAGGGAGCAGGGCAGGCATTACATTTTTCACGTGGTGTATAGCCCGGACGAGGGGTAACTTTCACAATTTTAGCAGAGTAAGTGTCGTTAGGCTCTTGGCTAATTACGATAATCGCTTTGGCAGCTCCCGTTTTATCATCAATTTGTTGCCAAGTTCCAGTAATATCTTCCGCCCAAAGGGTCATGCTAAACCCTGTGGTCAATGCGGCAAGTAATATTTTTTTTAACATAGAGAGTCATTCCAGAGAGTTTTTTGTCATCGCGCCCTCATGTTAGGAATTATGATTAAATAGTCAATAATTATCTGAATACTATAGAGTTAATGTACTAAAAAAAGCTGCCAAGTTGGCAGCTTTTATTAATATTGAGAATTGGATACTAATCCTGACGAATCCAGGTCTGGCTGCGGCCTAAAGCAGAAACGCCGACATAACCACGCAAGGTTAAACGTTTACCATTGGCATTCAGACGTACTCTGGCATCGTAAATTTTACCCGCCAACGGGTCGATCACACGGCCTTTTTCATAGTTATTGGTGCCTTCCACATGTTTTAAGCCAGTCAGTACATCCATGCCCAGAATAGGTTGATTGGTATAGGGAGCAGGACATTTATTACAGGTTTTCTGTGGGGTATAGCCCGGACGTGGCGTAACTTTGATAATTTTTCCGGCAAACGTACCGTTATCATTTTGGCGAATTTCAATCACTGCTTTTGGTGAACCGGTTTTGTCATCAATTTGTTGCCAGGTGCCTGTTAAGTCCTGTGCATACGCAGTGCCAGTCATCATGGCAGCGATGAATATTAATCCTAATTTAGATTGTTTCATTATATTTATCCTTTTTTTTATAGATGAAATAAAATATCTCCAACACAAATGTGCTGCTTTATTAATCCTGGCGAATCCAGGTTTGTGTACGGCCGATGGCAGATATCCCAATGTATCCACGTAGAGTCAGTCGTTTCCCATTGGCAGAAATCCGCCCTTTTAACTCATAAATTTTGCCAGTTAAAGGGTCGAGTATTTGACCATGTCCATAGTTATTCTTGCTGGTTGGTTTCAGCCCTTTAATGATCTCTAGTCCTAAAATCGGTTTGTCTGTATATGGGGGTGGGCACTTTATACATTTTTCCCGTGGCGTATAGCCTGGTCGCGGTGTAACTTTGTGAATGTTCCCAGTATAAGAACCATCTGCCTGAGTTTTCATTTCAATCAGTGCTTTAGGTGAGCCGGTTTTATCGTCAATCTGTTGCCAGAAACCCGATAACTCCTGCGCAAATGCCATGGAGCAGGTGACTATAGAGGCTGTAAATACACCTAAAATTGCAATTTTCTGCATACGATATCCTTATGACAACACATCAAATTCCATTTGATACATATTATGTAAATTCTACTTATTATACTTTCATAATCCATGAGAAAAGCATATGTTCAATATTCATACAACTTAATGTATGAAAATGCAAGCTTCTCTCTGCTAAATTTTAAACTCATCACATTTTATTCAATAGAGTATGAATTAATCCTGTTTAATCCAGGTCTGGCTGCGACCCAGGGCCGAAACGCCTACATAGCCGCGTAAAGTCAGACGTTTACCATTACTGCTTAATTTTGCCTTGGTGCTATACACATTCCCGGATAATGGATCGAGTAGTTTGCCTTGAGCAAAGTTATTATTGCCGGTGTGCTTCAGGCCTGTCAGTACATCCAGTCCAAGAATCGGTTTATTGGTATAAGGTGCAGGACAAGAGACACAATTTTCTTTTGGGGTATAGCCCGGGCGCGGCGTGATTTTGGTAATTTTGGCCGTATAAGTGCCTGTAGCTGTTTCGCGAATTTCCAGGAATGCTTTAGGTGAGCCGGTTTTATCATCAATATTGCGCCATGTCCCTGACAGATCCGAAGCTAAGGCCAGATGGCTGAAAGAGGTTAAAAGTAAAGCCGAGAATAATTGAACCTTTTTCATATTTCTGTTCCTTGAATAAAATTGTTTTATGTTTGTATATTAGGAACGATTAAAGCACAAAACAAACAATTAAAGTGATTCACTAGTCACATTTTTTGCAAATAAAGTATAAAAGTAGGCAGCCAGATGGCAGTAAACACCGCATTGACTGCCATACCGAAAGCGGCATAACGTCCTGCAACACTGCCACGCTGCCAGGCCTGAGCTGTACCAATCGCATGTGCTGCCAATCCTAAGGCCAGTCCGGAAGCACGTTCATCATTGATATGCCGCAGGATAAACGGTGAAAATGCTGCGCCAATCACTCCGGAAAGAATCACAATCAGAATCACCATACTGATTGGAGCATCCAGCAAGGTGGCGATATTAATCGCAATGGGTGTCGTCACCGCCCGAGTCGCGAAAGCCATAATATCTGCGGAAGACATATGCAGCAGATATGCAAGTCCCATTGGTAGGGCGACAGCACTGATACTGGCAAAAACCAAGATACCGATAATCGCTTTTAGTGGTAAGTCATCATAGCGCATTGCAGCCAGTGGAATGGCCAGGGCGACGGTCACATAGCCAAGTAAATGATTGAAGAGCGGATTCACTTGATCCATGTAATTTTGATAAGGAATCCCGAGCACAAATAAAATTGCAAGCACAAAGAACATGCTAAATACGATGACAGGAATTTGCGGGATGATCCGGTTACAGGGTTTGGCAATCAGATAGGCCATCAGCGTGACCGCAAAGCCATATAAAATAGATAACATGCGGTACTCCTATAACCAGCGCTTGGCCATTTTGGCGTAAATCCATAAAGGAATCAGGGTGCTGAAAAACATGATGAACAAAAATGCCGGAATTTTCTGGCCCATATGGACCAGCATCATCAGTGCACCTGCACTGACAGGCAGGAAAGCAAAGGCGCTTTCCTTCATCAGCTTGTTATTGGTGTCTACGAGACGAGCGGGAAGTTTACCGAAATAGCGCCAGGTAAAAAGGGCAATCAATAAGCTGAGTAACCCTACCAGATTGCCCAATTCAGGATGATCCAGCTGGGTCATGAGCCAGACGGATGCTTCCCGAAAGACAATAATAAGTAACAGGGTGCCGATCCATGCTGGCCAGTCTATTCGTTTTATCCAGTTCATTCGTATGATCAATTATTAAGTTTACTTATCAAGTTTTACTCGATCTTTGACCGGATTTCAAACGCTTCCAGTGGACGTTGAAACTGCTGCGCCTGTTTTCCTAAAATTTCATCTAAAGGTAAATGCGCCTGTTTAATCAGCTGCTCCAGTTTTTGTGCTGCAATCCGAATATGTAAATGCAGCTGACCTTCATCATCATAATGTTCTGACTGGATTACATTTAAACCATAAAGCTGGTTGCGCAGCTTGCCGTAGGCGGGTTTCAGAATCAGGTCAAAGGATTGCAATTGTCCCATCAGGGCTTCATGTACCGCTTTACGCAGCAGGTCGATCCCTTCGCCACTATGTGCTGAAACATAGACACGTTCTGGCTCACCCGGGCGTCGATAAATAATTTTGGCCTCATCGCCGCTACAGTCAATTTTATTGTAAACCTGCAGGATCGGAACATCGGCACCAATTTCTTTCAGGACTTTTTCAACCGCTTCAATCTGCTCCAGAATTTCTGGACTACTTGAATCGATGACATGCAGCAACAGGGTAGCTTCTACGGTTTCTTCCAGGGTCGCCTTAAAGGATTCAACCAGCGAGTGGGAAAGATTGCGAACAAAACCCACCGTATCTGCCAATACCAGATTACCGATGCCATCCCATTCCAGACGTCTTAAAGTCGGGTCCAAGGTGGCAAAAAGCTGATCGGCTGCATAGACATCACTCTTGGCCAGCAGGTTAAACAGGGTCGATTTGCCGGCATTGGTATAACCGACCAAAGACACAGTGGGGACAGCTGCTTTTTGACGGGCAATACGACCTTGCATTCGGGTCTGGCGGACTTTATCAATTTTGGCTTTCAGTTGTCCCATGCGAATACGCAGTAAACGACGGTCAGTTTCAAGCAGGGTTTCACCCGGACCACGCAAGCCAATGCCGCCTTTTTGGCTGTCGAGATTGCCACGGCTGCGAATTAAGCGGGATGATAAATGTTGCAGTTGTGCCAGTTCGACTTGCAGCTTGCCTTCATAGGTACGGGCACGCTGGGCGAAAATATCTAAAATCAGTTCGGTACGATCGACCACACGGCACTTGATGACCTGTTCCAGATTACGGGCCTGGGCCGGTGTCAGGGCATGATCAACAATGACCAGATTGGCGTCCAGTTCTTTTACGCGTTCGGCGATTTCTTCTGCTTTGCCTGACCCGATAAAAAATTTGGCATCCGGTTTGACGCGTTGAGCATGAATATGTTCCAGAATTTCGGCATCTGCAGATTGCGCCAGCAGATTAAACTCTTCAGCATCAAGGTCATCCAGCATTTGTACGCTGACACTCACCAGAATGACGCGTTCTTTCCCCCGATGTTGTTCTAAATATTCCACTCAGGCCAATCTCCACTTGAAAGCTTTAGTGTAGTTGAAAAAGAGCGAGGCAGATACTGAATTAGCGCGGCTTTGGTTTAAAGTGCGGTGACAAACAGTTGTGCAAGTGTTACCAGTACAGCGGCATAGATACAGGTACCACCCAAAATATATTTGAGCACTTGTAAAGGCTGAAGCTTTTCATTCGCAGGCTGGGTTTGATCTGGCATGGCAGCGATCCTTTTTAATCTAATATTCCGATGTTTTTATTTTAAATGATTTATTAATCCAATTAAAATTGAAGATATAGATCTTATTGGTCGGTTTTTATTATCAATGCATGTTGCGAATGAACAGTATAGAATGAGTTTAATTCGTGGATATTCCCTGTATCTAGCTTAGGATTTAGTGACGTTTTTATGAACCCAACTGTACAAGATCAAACATCTCACCGACATGGCTTGGCAAAATTCTGGCTTTATATGCGAAAAGTAACAGCTTCACTGGCTGTTATCAGTGAAGGGTTCTATTTGGTTTTCCGTCACGGTTTATACAAAAATCCGAACAATCCAACCAATACCCGTTATGTGCAACATTTTTGTCGACAGTTGTGCAAAGTATTCAATATAGAAGTCCAGGTGCACGGTGAAATTCCGCGCGAACCCGCTTTATGGGTGAGTAACCATGTGTCCTGGCTCGATATTGCAGTTTTAGGTTCAGGGGCACGCGTATTTTTTCTGGCCAAAGCAGAAATTGAAAACTGGCCAATTCTGGGTAAATTGGCCAAAGGTGGCGGCACTTTATTTATCAAACGTGGTTCTGGTGATTCGGTGCGTATCCGCGAACAGATTACCGGATTTTTAAAACAGAATATTCCCGTATTATTTTTTCCTGAAGCCACCACTTCAGATGGGCGAGCCATTAAAAAAGTACACGGCCGGATTTTGGGCGCTGCGATTGAGGCACAGCGTCCTGTGCAAATTTGCCTGATTTGTTATGTGAATCAGCAGGGTGAACTCGATGTGGTTGCGCCGTTTATCAATGACATCAGTTTTGCAGCCCATGTCAAAAAAGTACTGGAAATGCCACAAGTGATTGCACATTTAGTGGCTTTACCTGCAATCGCGACTGAGGGGCACACTGTTGAAAGCCTGACCCGTGTGGTACAGCAAACCATGCAGGCTGGCTTGGTGGAGTTGCAATCGCGTGTACTAGAAAAGACTTAATAAAAAACAACTGGATGAGAAATTTAGGCATTTGATATCTATTCTTGGGAATAGACGTGTATAGCCTCATCTTTGCTTTAAACATTTAAATGGCTTTGTGTTGGCAAAACTCTACTTTTGACAGACCCAAAGTAGGCAAAAGTCTTTATTATCCATACACGACGTCCTGTCGTGATAGATAATATGTGACATCCTTGCCACACTCATATCTCTGAAACTTGGGCAAATCCATGAGAAGAAGGCAGCGTTAAAGAAGAGGCTATTTTAAATAGTTCAACTCAAGCTGTTTGTCACTTACATAAACCCTTCGATCGGCAACCAGGACACCAGTTTGAGCCCAGCTTTTTGGTACCATCTTATTCCGGGTTCTTTGGTGAAGGTTTTAACCTCTCCATTGGCTTTCTTGATTTTCCAGTTAATATTCTGGTTGGCATCCAGCACCAGTTTATAGGCATATTTACTTAAGTTCTGATCCATGGTTTGGTGCACTGCCTGTGCTAAAGAGGGACTATTCAGTAAGACACCAATTTCAGTGTTGAGATAGGCAGAACGTGGATCAAAGTTAAAAGAACCAATAAACACCTGTTTTTGATCGATTGCCATCAGCTTGGCATGCAGGCTGGAGCGGCTCAGACCTTTCAGGCTGACTTTGGCTTTTTTGGAAATTTCCGCTGTATTGGCATTGAGATGATCGGCATCTGGCGCTGCAAGGAACTCATATAGCTGCACATCATTTTCCAATAAATCCTGACGATATTTGGCATAAAAGGCATGTACAACGGCAACATCATTGGCTTTAAACGAATTGGTCAAGACACGGACCTCGATATTTTCATCCGCCAGTTTCTTTAAACGATCTGCGCCAATTTTTTCCGGAACAAAATAGGCAGAGACAATATCAACACTTTGTTCAGGTTTTTCCAGATGTTGTAATAACTGGAAGTTGAGATGTTCTTCGGCTTTGGCCTTGGCCTTGATTTTGCTTGGAGGATCTTTGACCACTTCGGCTTCGACCCAATCCAGTTGAATGTTTTGTTCCAGCCATTGGTCAAATGCTCTGGAACGATTGGCCAGATCCAGATAATTCTGTGTGGCCTGATCCTGACTGTGCTTTTCCAGTTGTTGTTTCAGGCTTGGAAAGCGTAAGCCATGATGGCGCGGATTGACAATCTGTTGCACCGGATAGGCATAATCATCATTCCAGTATTCATCGAAGGAATGAATGATTTCATCCGATGCTGCACCGACCAGCATCACATCGACATCGGAAAACTGATAAATTTCACTGACATTATAATACTGGTTACTCATATTGCGTCCACCAATCAGGGCAATCTGGTTGTCGGCAATAAAACTTTTATTATGCATGCGGCGATTAATACGCTTTAAATCCAGCACCATGTCCATGGCACGATATTTTCGAAAACGGTAGGGATTATACAGTTTGACATCGATATTCTGATGCTGGTTTAAGGCCAGATAAATGCCTTCCATTTTCTTGGCATTATTGTCATCCATTAACAGACGCACTTTTACGCCACGATCTGCCGCCTGAATAATCGCATGCAGGGCAAGGGTGCCAATCCGGTCGTTGTCCCAAATATAATACTGTAGATCCAGACTACGCTCGGCCTTGTTAATCAGCTGGATACGCGCACCCAGTGCTTCGAGTGGGTCATAGAGCACACGATAACCGGTCAGGCCGATGTTCTGTTCACGTAAAGGTTCAACAATTTGCGCCAAACTGGTTTGTGAGGTATCTGTTTCAAATGCCATCTGGCTAGGCTGCTCAGTTTGCTTGGGCAAAGTACTGCATGCAGGAAGACCCAAGATCATGCTACAGCTCAGTAAAATTCCAGCTTTATAGCGGTAAATTGATGAAAAGCAGGAAAATTTTGAATGAGCTTGAACGTGGGGAGCAGTGGCCATATAAGTCGAAGAATGAAAAATTAGAATTGAGTATAATTGCCAGCTATGAAAAGATAAATATAAAGCCAGTAATCAGCTTCTCGACTCGACAAGGCAAATCTATGTGGGATACCAGTTCCGTACTTTTTTATTTTTATTTAGGCATGGCCATTCTGGCCATCTGGGCTGTGTACCAGGCATGGTCTAGTCAATCTCGTACCGAGACTATTCATCCATTTAAAGCATTTTGTCATTTGTTGGCTTTTTACCTGTCCTATTTACTGGTTCCACTGGTGTTCTTCAGTATTTATGCCGGATGGAGCGGTTATTATTCCTTGCATGAAGCTGTTTTTGTATTTTTGATCAGCGCCGTCTTGAGTTATGCACGCTTTATCGAGCCGCATTTAATTCAAGTGAAAACGACACAATATCAGATCAATGCGGATAAACGCTTAAAGCAACCCGTCCGGATTGCCCTGATTGCAGATTTACATATCGGTCTGTTTTCTGGTCATGAACGGCAGTTGCGACAAATTGTGCATAAGTTAAATCATGTTCAACCCGATTTGGTGGTGGTGGCCGGAGACTGGACTTATGAGCCGGAAAATAAACTGGCACAAGAACTGGCAGTTTTAAAAGAAATTCATGCCCCAGTCTATTCCGTCAATGGCAATCATGACGAGCAATATCCGGGACCACCGATTCAGGAACTGTTGCATTATGCACTGCAAGTCAATCAGGTCATGGATATTGAAGGGCAAATTGTCGAATTTGATGAATTTCGGCTCTTGGGTGTGGGCGATCTCTGGGCGGGTAAAGCCGATATGCGCAGTCTGCCAGATTTACCTCAGGACAAGCCTTGGGTCATTTTGTCGCATAATCCCGATACGGTGGATATGATTCCCAAATTGCCGACACGTCCTCTCATGCTGGCTGGACATACCCATGGCGGACAGGTGGAATTGCCTTGGCTGACCGATTATGTCATGAAAAAAGTATCAATTTTGGGGCACAAGAAGGGCATGTACCGTCATGAACATGCAGATGTGTTTGTCACGGTTGGCACCGGTTTGGTCGGCGTACCTTTTCGTTTTCGAGTACCACCCACCATTGATATTATTGAACTGATCTAAATGGAGATATTGTCCTGTTCAGCTTTAACTGATGATCCAGATCAGGATCAATAACAGCACTGCAATGGCTGCCAGAATCCAGATTTTATTTTCAATTTTTCGGGTTGGGACGTCTTCGCGTAATTGTCGTGCGGTGATTTCAGCTTCTGTGGGGGTATTCAGGCTCGGATGGGTCGGAATTTCAAGGGGAGGCGTTACCAAGTCAATCTCACCCGCATCATCACTAAAGCGCGGTCCTGTGCTTTCAGTTTTCATGACCACATCGTGCTCACGGACAATCTCTTCAATCACTTGCAGCGCCTGGATTTCATTCAAAGTCGTATGCTCGGTGATATAGCGAACGGCCTCTATTTTTTTATCATCTTCCAGCAAAATGATAATATTGACCAACTGTTCCTGGGTTAGGGATTCAATAAGCTCCTGCATTGCCTTGTCTCATTGTCTGGTTGAGTCCATTTGATTGTTGAGCAAATTTAACGAGATAAGTAGCAGAGTTTTGTTGTGAAATCATAAAAAAGCCAGCATCGAATGCTGGCTTTTAAATCAAACTAAGACTTTAAATTTGATTATTTACATCATCATTCTTGGTTTCACGAATCAACAGAAATGCAATCAGTGACAGGATTGATGCTGCGGTCAGGTAATAACCGACTGCAGACAGACCGTAAGTTGTTGCCAGTTTGGTGGCAATCAGCGGAGCAAAGGATGCACCAAAGATGCCTGCCAGGTTAAAGGTCAATGCAGAACCGGTATAACGTACTGAAGTCGGGAAGATTTCAGACAATACAGTACCGATTGGCCCATAGGTTAAGCCCATGATCGCCAGACCAATACACAAGAACAAGAATACCACCAGCGTGCTGCCAGATTCCAGCATATCTGCAAAGAAAATCCCGAAGATGGCAGAGATAACACAGACTGCAATCGAGGTGGTTTTACGGCCAAATTTCTCGGCCAATACTGCAGAAAGTGGAATAAAGGCAGCAAAACATAGGGTTGCAACCAACTGCAATTGCAGGAATTCTTCACGAGAATAACCTAGCTGTTTAGTACCCCATTGCAATGCAAATACTGTGGTGAGGTAGAACACCACGAAGGTACAAATTGCAGCGATGGTGCCGAGTACCAGCATGCGAGAATGTTTTTTGAAGACTTGAACAAATGGAATGTTCACTTCTTTTTGTTTATCTAGCACCTTTTGGAATGCCGGGGTTTCATGCAGTTTTAAACGAATCCATAAACCGACAATCACCAGCAAGGCACTTGAGATAAATGGAATACGCCAGCCCCAAGCCATAAAGTCAGCCTCAGACATGAAAGCGCCCAACGTCAGGAAAGAACCTGTTGCCAGAATAAAGCCGATTGGAGCACCCAGTTGCGGGAACATGCCATACCAGGCACGTTTACCTTCAGGTGCATTCTCGGTGGCAAGAAGTACGGCACCTGACCATTCACCACCCAGCCCCAAGCCCTGACCTAAACGACAGAGTGCAAGCAAGAGTGGTGCAGCAATCCCGATTTGCGCATAAGTGGGCAAGAGGCCAATCGCAACGGTGGAAATACCCATGGTCAGCAAGGCAGCGACCAATGTGGCTTTTCGCCCGATCCGGTCACCCAAATGACCAAAGAGTGCCGCACCAATCGGGCGGGCAATAAAGGCAATGGCGAAAGTGGCAAGCGACTGAATGGTGGCAGTCATCGGATCTGTACTTGCAGGGAAGAACAGATATGGAAAAATAATGACAGCAGCAGTGGCATAGATATAAAAATCGAAGAACTCGATTGTAGTACCGACCAAGCTCGCGGTTAAAACGCGAAATTTTGAATTTTGTGCTGGCTGAGCAGCAGAATTAGACGACGCCATGGAGAACCTTACACTTACTAAAAATAAAAAAGCTTAGTTTTAAAAGCGTAATCTTTTTAAAAAAGGCGTAATTTTTTAAAAAAACAACTGCAATCTTCTCGCTTTAACTCGCTCAGGGTCACTGAAATGAAAAAGAAGATGATTAAATCACGTAAAGATAGATAGACAGAAAATGTGATCCTGCGCCTATCAATACAAATATGTGCCAGATAGCGTGGGTATATCTTACTCTTTTTAAAGCGTAAAACAATGCACCTACGGTATAAGCCAATCCGCCAATGATCAGAAAGGTCAAAGATTGAGCACTAAGATATTGTTGCATATCATCCATCACCAGCAGCGCCAGCCAGCCCATGACCAGATAAGCCGCCAAAGAAATTTTCTGGAAACGATGAATGAAAACGAACTTGAACAGTGTACCAATGAGGGCGATCACCCAGAGTGCAATCAATAAATACTGGGCTTTGGCTGTTGGAATGGCAATTGACAGGAAAGGCGTATAGGTTCCGGCGATTAAATAATAAATTGCAGTATGATCAACTTTTTTATAAAAATAACGACGGTCTGCTGCGGTGGCCATGTGATAGAGCATGGACGCAGAGAAGAGCAAGATCATGCTCAGCGCATAGACCCAAAGTCCAATCCATTGTCCAGTACTGAGATAAGACCCTTTAATAATCAAAAGAATACCAGCAATTACCGATAGTCCAGCACCCACAGCATGACTGATATAATTAATTCGTTCCTCAGTGTGATCATAATCTGGAACCAGCGGCGCATTCTGCATGATTGTCATTCTTCTTTAAAATATACATTTGTATAGTAATTCAATTTTGCTTTTAGGTTAAGAAGATTTAAACTTGAGGGGCAATTCATTTCAGGTTTTATCTATGTCAACGTTGGCAACTCTCTCAGACCAAGAACAGCAGTTTTTAGATGTATTTCAGCAAGCTGTTGAAAGTGATCAATTTGATCGTCTGATCTTAAGCCAGTATAAAGGTGAACTGCAGGATTTAGAGAAAATGACCTTGCGAGTCATTTCATTAAATGGGCAAAAAGTACTGAGCTGTTTGTATCGCCATAAAACTCAGGATGTCACCAAAAACTATCCTTTAGCGGATGCACTGGCACAGGTGACAGTATTATTAGCATGTTGCAAGCAAGCCAATTTAATGACGCTAGATGAAGAATTACAGCTGAAAAAAAACAAGAAAAAAGCCATGTTGACCCGTACTAAAAACAAAAACTCGACGCTTCAGGTCAAGTCCGCTGAACAGGGTCATGACCGGATTAAACAACGTTATGTTGATCAGGACAGCATCTTTTTACAGCATCTCGGCATTAGCGATCATAACGCGCAGATCATTCCGAGCATGGCGCGTAAATGGAAACAGATTAATAAATTTGTCGAGATTTTTTCGGGTGCATTGGCGCAACTCAAGCCACAAGTCGAAGGTCTGCGTGTGGTGGATTTTGGCTCCGGTAAAGGCTATCTGACCTGTGCTTTATATGACTATATGCAAAAACATGGTGAGACGCCGTGGGTTACAGGGGTGGAACTGAATCCGAAAATGGTCGAGTTCTGCCAAAAGGTCGCGCAACAATCTGGCTTTGATCAGCTCGACTTTTTTCAGGGCGATGTGCGTACTTATGCACCGAAACGCCTGGATGTAATGATCGCTTTGCATGCCTGTGATGTGGCAACGGATTTTGCGATTCACAGCGGTATTCGCCTGAATGCACAGATGATCATGTGTGCGCCATGTTGCCATAAGGAATTGCGCCCACAGTTACAGGCGCCAAAAGTGCTGAGTCCGATGCTGCAATTTGGTATTCATGCCGGTCAACAGGCAGAAATGCTGACCGATACCATTCGTGCGTTATTGCTGAAAGCCTATGGTTATGAAACCAAAGTTTTTGAGTTTGTGGCACTGGAACATACCAGTAAAAATAAAATGATTCTGGCGACGAAACGCAAAGATTACCAACAACCCGATCAGGAGGTCTTGAAACAGATTCAGGACTTGAAAGAAATGTACACTATCCAAAAACATTCACTGGAATTGTTATTGAATAATCAGTGGGATCAGCAGGGGATTGGTTCTAAATGCTAAAGGATTCAGAGCTTAAAATTGTTTCGGGTGGTTGGGAGGATTTAGCGAAGCATGCCAAAACCATTCGCGAAGCCGTGTTTATTCAAGAACAGAATATCGCTGCTGAAGAAGAATGGGATGAGCAAGATGCCATTTCCATCCATTTTGTGGTCTATGAAAAGGGGCATGCGATAGCCACTGCAAGATTGCTGGCGAATAACAGTGTAGGTCGTGTTGCAGTGTTAAAGCCACATCGTGGCTTGAAGATCGGGCAGCAATTGATGCAGGCGATTATCGATTATGCCAAAGCAGATCATCGAAAAGATTTAAAACTGTCTTCGCAAGTACATGCCATCGGTTTTTATCAGGCATTGGGTTTTAAGGTTCAGGGTGAAGACTATCTGGATTGCGGCATCCCGCATATTAATATGTATTTAAACCTTTAATTTTTTAGTTATTGAGATACAAAAAAGCGAGGCATTGACCTCGCTTTTTTACGCCCTTACTGAATCAAGATCAGTGGCCATGCGCTGAGCTATGCTCGGCACTCTCCATATTGGCATGTTCTTCAGTTGACATATTATGTTCATTCGCTGTTGTATCGGAATGAGCCGTATTGGCAGTCGCACGTGCCTCACGATCTGCTTGAGCCTTCGCAATTGCTTCAGGAGACATGGTCGGTGCATTTTTAAAAGCATGCTGCTGGGTCGTCTGTTTATTTTGCTGGCTTGGCATGTAATCCGGTTCATTCGTCACCGCAAGCCAAAAAATAAACATGAATAATCCACCTAAAATACAGAAGATAATAAGTGCTTTCCAACCCCAAGGGGATTTTTCAGGTGAACTGTGATCAGTCATAGGTCTTACCCACGTGGATATCAAACTTATGTAACTTTATAACATAAATTGATCAAAAAGCAGATCAAAATCTGTCATTAGACGAGTGTATCCAGTGATTCAGCCAGATCCGGAAAATAAAAAGAGCAACTCAGTTCCTCTTTTTATTTAGAGCTCAAAATTATTGAATTGGCTGGCCTTCTGCTGCCCGGTCTTTCAGGAGTTGCGGTGCTTTGAAGCGTTCACCATACTTATTTTCGAGTACCTTGGCACGGGTCAGCGCCTTGGCCAGACCATACTGATTTAAGAATTGCACCGCGCCACCCGTCCAGGCTGCAAAGCCAATGCCAAAAATGGAACCGACATTGGCATCGACCACAGACTCCAGCACGCCTTCTTCCAGACAGCGCACGGTATCCAGTGCCTGCACAAACAGCAAACGATCTATCATTTCCTGTTCAGAAAGATCAACCTCTTTTTTCCAGTGGTTGAGACCCGTCCAGAGCTGCTTTTTACCATTTTCTGGATAATCATAAAAACCTGCCCCGGCAGCCTTACCTTTGCGGTTAAACTCATGAATCATACTGTGAATAACTTCATCTGCGGGTGATTTGGTGATGGTCTGACCTTGTGCTTCTAAGGCTTTGTATCTTTCATTGGCCACATGTTCGGAGAGGGTCAAGGACACTTCATCCTGAATGGCCAAAGGCCCGACTGGCATACCGGCTTTGAGTGCGGCCATTTCAATCCGTGCCGGATGCACGCCTTCTGCCAGCAGGCGCAAACCTTCTTGAACGAACGTACCAAAGACACGACTGGTAAAGAAGCCACGGCTGTCATTTACCACAATCGGTAATTTGCCAATCTGCTGGACAAAGTCAAAGGCTTTGGCCAGTGTTTCTGCTGAAGTATTTTGCCCCTTGATAATTTCGACCAGCTGCATTTTATCGACTGGACTAAAGAAATGCAGACCGATAAAGTTCTGATCATTTTTTGAAGCCTGAGCTAAATCTGTAATAGGCAGGGTCGAAGTATTCGATGCCATCACGCCATGACTGGCAAGATACTGTTCTGCTTCTTGTGTGACTTGAGCTTTCAGTGCGGGATTTTCAAACACCGCTTCAATGATCAGGTCACAACCGGCCAGATCTTGATTGGATGCAGTCGCTTGAATCAGGCTTAAAACCTGATCTCGTTGATCAGCAGATAAACGTCCTTGAGCTACTTTTTTATCCAGCAGTTTCTGGCTATAAGCTTTACCTTTTTCAGCCGCTTCAATCGAAATGTCTTTTAAAATAACCTGAATGCCTTTGCTGGCAGTCACATAAGCAATGCCTGCACCCATCATGCCTGCGCCCAGAATGCCAACTTTAGTGGCTTTCCATTTCGCAACCTTTTGGGGACGGCTGGCACCGGATTTGATCGCATTCAATCCATGCCAAAAAGTAGCGATCATATTTTTAGAAATCTGACCGGTGGCCAGATAAGTAAAGTAACGTGATTCAATGGTCAGCGCCGTATCGACATAGACCTGAGCACCTTCCACCGCTGCCGACATGATTGCTTCAGGTGCAGGATAGCAACCTTTGGTTTTATCACGCAGCATCGCCGGGGCAATCGCCAGCATCTGTGCAACTGCTGGCGTTGAAGGGCTACCACCCGGAATTTTGTAGCCTTTTACATCAAAAGGCTGTTGTGACTTCGGATTGGTTTTGATCCAGACAATGGCTTTGTCTAAGAGTTCATCGGTATTGTCTGCAATATCGTGAATCAGCCCTAAAGATCGGGCTTTCTCTATACCCAACTGTTTGCCTTCCATCAACAAGGGAAAAGCATTTTGCAGGCCGAGCAGGCGCACGCTACGGACAATACCACCGCCACCGGGTAGTAAACCCAGTGTGACTTCAGGCAGGCCAAACTTGCTTTTAGGGTCATTCAAGGCAATACGATGATGGGCACACAGAGCAATCTCCCAGCCACCGCCCAGTGCTGTGCCATTTAGTGCAGCCACAACCGGAATGCCGCGGGTTTCGATATAACGCATCTGCGCTTTCATCTCTTCAATCATGTTGAAGAATTCAGTCGCATGTTCAGGTGTAGCTTGAATCAGTTCATCCAGATCGCCACCGGCAAAGAAGGTTTTTTTCGCAGACCGGAAAATGATGCCAGTAATATTTTCATCAGCTTTGAGTTTTTCTACGGTTTCAGCCAAAGCGCTACGAAAATCTGCATTCATGGTATTGGCAGACTGGTTTGGAGAATCAAAGGTCAGAATGACGATATTATCTTCAGTTTTTTGATATTGAATTGCGCTCATAAATTTTTATCCAGATCATAATGGGATGAATTTGGCATTAATATCCTGATTAGATTTTAGAAATTTTCCTTATTCCGGAGCCTTTCCAAATTCATCTAAATTCTTGGTTTAAGCTTCAGTTCGACCTGCCTTACGAAATGTATTTCTCATTTAGCAAAAGTAGGCAAAACCATTGTCATACGCAAAATCTATTAATTTTGTAAAACAATGATCTTGCGCTAAAACCAAAGCAGTGCTTTGGTTTTGCTCAGGTTGCATATGACTAAAACGTGAATCAAACACTTTAAATATTTGAGTTAAACCAATTCAATAATGGTGGCGATGCCCATACCGCCACCGACACACAGTGTGGCTAGTCCACGTTTTTTGCCTTGGCGTTCTAACTCATCCAGTAAAGTTCCCAGAATCATCGCGCCTGTTGCGCCCAATGGATGACCCATAGCGATTGCACCACCATTCACATTCACTTTCGCTGGATCAACATTGAGTTCGCTAATAAATCGCATCACCACCGCAGCAAAAGCTTCATTGACTTCAAACAGGTCAATATCATCAATCGTCAAGCCAGCTTTAGCCAAAGCTTTACGTGCTGCCGGGGCAGGGCCGGTCAGCATAATGGTAGGATCAGCCCCGACCAGCGCCGTGGCCAGTACTTTGGCACGCGGTTTTAAACCTTGTTCTTTGACCGCTTGTTCCGATGCGATGAGAACCACGGCTGCACCATCGACGATTCCGGAAGAATTCCCGGCATGATGCACATGATTCACCGTGCCAACTTCAGGATATTTTTGTAGGGCGATGGCATCAAAGCCCATCTGTCCCATGGTCGCGAAACTAGGATTGAGTTTGCCTAAGCCTTCAGCAGTTGTGGTCGGTTTGATAAATTCGTCTTTGTCCAGAATCACCACACCGGCCTTGTCTTTGACCGGGATAACAGAAGCGTTGAAATAACCATTGGCTTGTGCGGCAGCGGCTTTCTTCTGGGATTGCTCGGCAAACTGGTCTACGTCGGTGCGGCTATAACCGTCAATCGTGGCAATCAAGTCCGCGCTAATACCTTGCGGAATAAAATCACAGGCCATATTGGTTTCAGGATCCAGTGCCCAAGGGCCACCATCGGAACCCATCGGCACGCGGGACATGGATTCGACGCCGCCTGCAACGACCAGATCTTCCCAGCCAGAACGGACTTTTTGTGCAGCCAGATTGACAGCTTCCAGACCGGAAGCACAGAAACGGTTGATTTGTACACCGGCGACATCATTGTCCCAACCCGCTGCGATCGCCGCGGTTTTGGCAATATCGGCGCCTTGATCACCAATCGGAGTGACACAACCCAGCACAATATCATCGACTTTTGATGTATCAAATTGATGACGTGCCTGAAGTTCGTTAAGCAAGCCAGTCAGTAATGAAATGGGTTTGACTTGATGTAAAGATCCATCTTTTTTACCTTTTCCGCGTGGCGTGCGAATGGCGTCGATAATATATGCCTCGCTCATAGCATGTCCCTTTTATTAATTTGCTGAAAATTATTCTAATGACTCGAGTGTAATACTTAAATTTTGAAGTGCAATGACGAGAACGGACCAGATCATTTGATGATTTTTGCCAATAAAAAAAGCCCAGGTCTGGAAACCTGGGCTGGAGAAGAGGATATCGAGAATTTTAATTAATGATAACCATGCAACTGGCGATATAGACCTGGGGTTACACCGGTCCATTTCTTGAAGGCACGATGGAAGGTACTGGTTTCACTGAAACCGACCTGCTGCGCGACATCTTCGAGGGTTAGATCTGGATTCAATAACAGATGAATCGCGGCATCACGGCGCAAGGCATCTTTCACACCTTGATAGCTTTTACCTTCGGCTGCCAGACGGCGGCGCAAGGTTTGAGGAGATAAATACAGCATTGACGCGACATCATTCAATGTCGGCATTTCTTCGCCAATCTGGCTCTTCAATACATCACGGATTCTTGAGGTCAGCGAGTTGGTATTTTTAAACTTCACCAAGAGCTGAGCAGGCGCAGCTTTCAAGAATTCCTCTAAGGTTTCTTCATTCTGACGGATCGGCAGGTCCAGATAGTCCGCAGCAAAAGTGATTTCGGTGCGTGGCATGTCGAACTGCATTACCGGCGCAAAGAACAGGGCATCATATTCGTCAGCATGGGCTGGACGTGGATAGCTAAAATGCACACGTTCCAGCGGTAAACGACGTTCAATCAGCCAAGATGCCAGACCATGCCAGATCATCAGCATACTTTCGGTAATAAAATGATCCGGATCCATTGCATTTGGAATGAGGGGCACCAGACGTGCTTCGTGTTTGTCACGTTCCAGGGTCACCGACCAGTCATCACCGAAGAGTTTATAGAACTGCGAGGAAAGTTCCAGTGCATCACCTAAGGTTTTGGCATGAATGATGAGCTGACACATGATGGCAAAAGTGCCCAATCGGCGTTGCTGTTTGTCAAAGCCAACATGCTCGTCTTGGGTCACCATCCATAACATTTTAATAAAGCGGGTATATTGTTCAGGTGAAATACGGGCTTTAGGTTGATGCAGCAGTTCTGCTTCAATTCCGACGTGAGACAATAAAGTATCGACATCCATGCCTAAGCGCTTGACGCCAGATAAGGCTGCATTGACGAAATGGATACTGATCGTATCACGACTCATGTTTAATCCTTCAGTCTCTTTAATGTTCACTAATATTTGACCTAAATGACGAAAAATAATAAAGCAATGGCAATTTACAAGAACACCTTTGCCATTTTCTTACATATTAGATTGCCGAAACTATCAAGGTAAATGGCTGAACATGACATTGTTTTTATGCATTTATGTTTCTATGATGCTGAAAAAAGCAATATAAGTAGAGCAAATACTCCAATGTCATATACCTTAAAAGGATTGAAAATTCTAGACTTTTCTACATTATTGCCGGGCCCATTCGCGACATTATATCTGGCTGATCTCGGCGCCGAGGTTGTGCATATTGAATCACCGACCCGCCTGGACCTGTTGCGATTAATGCCCCCCTTTGCCAATGGACAGGCCACCTCACAGAGTTATCTGAACCGAAACAAGCAATCGGTAGCACTGGATTTGAAAGATCCGGCCAATATCGAACTGGTCAAATCCAAGATTGCAGATTATGACATTGTGATTGAGCAATTCCGTCCCGGCGTGATGCAACGGCTTGGACTGGACTACTCAATCTTAAGCGAAATTAACCCCAAATTAATTTACTGTTCTATCACTGGTTATGGCCAAACCGGTACTTATAAAGCGAAAGCAGGACATGATATTAACTATCTGGCCTTGTCCGGTATTGCTGGACACAGTGGCCGGATTGAAAGTGGGCCACCTGCTTTAGGCATTCAGGTTGCCGATGTAGCCGGTGGTTCCATGCATGCCGTAATTGCGATTTTGGCGGCGGTGATCGAACGCCAGCGCAGCGGTAAAGGTCAATATATTGATATTTCCATGACCGATTGTGTGGTCACCATGAATAATCTGGCCGCATCTGCCAGTCTGGCTGGCAATCAGCATCAACGACCTGAGTCTGGCTATCTGAATGGCGGGACTTTCTATGACTATTATGCAACACAGGATGGACGTTATCTGTCGATTGGCAGTCTGGAACCTCAATTTATGCAGGGATTGGCACAGGCTTTAGAACTGCCGATTATTCTAGAAAAAGGCAATTCTTTTGCTCCAGAAGATCGTGCTGCGGTGAAACAGGCAATTCAAAATAGAATAAAGTCAAAACCATTAGCGGAATGGCAAACACTATTCGCAGCGCTGGATGTCTGTGTCGAGCCGGTGCTAAAACTGGAAGAAGCTTTACATTCTGATTTAGCGCAACAGCGAGAATGGCTAGTACAGGTTCCATTAAAACCCGATAGTCAGCAGACCGAAGCACAACTGGCCTGTCCGATTAAATTTTCACGTTCAAAGATACGTTATGATTTTGTCGGTCAGTTTTTGGGTGAGAGTGAAAAATGGTAATATTTTTAATTATTTAAAAGACAAAAAAGGATAAAAATATAGAAATATCACTATATGAAAATAACTGCTAATGATTGATGAATTAAAGCATTATTGCTTTAAAACTACACTAAATGCGCTAAACCGTGATATCAGTGAAACTTTGGCAGGCTTATCAATAAAACAGCTATGAAATATGTATAAAAAGCATTTTATTGATAGGTTTAATCTCGCTATCCTTACGCTCGATATAATAGAAACTACTAGCAGCTGTACGCCATGTATTTATATACTGATTTCGATCAGCAACTGATTAATGAACGTGTTGCACAGTTCCGTGACCAAACGGAACGTTATTTAGCCGGCAAACTCACCGAAGATGAGTATCGTCCGCTTCGTCTGCAAAATGGTCTGTATGTGCAGCGTTATGCGCCGATGTTACGTATTGCAGTGCCTTATGGTTTGATGAACTCAAAGCAACTGCGTAAAGTGGCTGATTTGGCTAAAGAATATGACCGTGGTTACGCGCATATTTCGACCCGTCAAAACATTCAGTTTAACTGGCCGGCACTGGAAAACGTACCTGATATGCTGGCTGAACTGGCGACCGTGCAAATGCATGCGATTCAGACTTCAGGCAACTGTATCCGTAATACCACGACGGATCAGTATGCCGGTGTGGTGGCTGGTGAAATTGCCGATCCGCGTCCGACCTGTGAGTTGATCCGTCAATGGTCAACTTTCCATCCGGAATTTGCCTTCTTGCCACGTAAGTTCAAGATTGCAGTCTCTGCGCTTGAAGAAACCGACCGTGCAGCCACTGCATTTCACGATATCGGTGTATATATTGTGCGTAATGAAGCCGGCGAAATGGGCTATAAAATCAAAGTGGGTGGTGGTCTTGGCCGTACTCCAGTGATTGGCAGCTTTATCCGTGAGTTCCTGCCACGTGAAGACTTGATTGCTTATCTTGAAGCAGTGCTTCGTGTGTATAACTTGCATGGTCGTCGCGACAACAAATATAAAGCCCGTATCAAAATTTTGGTCAAAGCTTTAACGCCAGCGGTATTTGCTGAGAAAGTTGAAGCTGAATTTGCGCATACTGTTAAGACTTTGAAAATCGATGCAGACACCTTGGCAAAAATGGATGAAAACTTCACCCCATTTGATTATCAAGATTATGCAGATGAAGATTTTACTGAATTGTTTGCGCAATATCCAAAATTCAAACAGTGGTTCAATATCAATACCAATGCCCATAAAGTGAAAGGTTATCGTATTGTGACGATTTCACTGAAACGTGCCGGCATTGCACCGGGTGATGTCAGCACTGAAGAAATGAACCTGATTGCAGACCTTGCCGATCAGTACACTTTCGGTGAATTACGTACCACGCATGAACAAAATATCTCGTTGGTCGATGTGCCGCAAAAAGATTTGTTTGCTGTATGGCAAACCCTTGAACAAAACAACCTGGCACGTGCCCATATCGGTTTCTTGACCGATATCATCTGCTGCCCGGGCGGTGATTTCTGTTCATTGGCCAATGCAAAATCGATTCCGATTTCTGAAGCGATTTCACGCCGTTTTGATGATCTGGATACCATTTACAACTTGGGTAAACTGGACTTGAACATCTCCGGTTGTATGAATGCCTGTGGTCATCACCATGTCGGTAATATCGGGATCTTGGGTGTTGATAAAAAAGGCGCTGAATTCTACCAGATCACGCTTGGCGGTAATGCAGACCATGATGCCTCAATTGGCGACATTCTTGGGCCGTCATTTGCAGCAGATGTGGTGCCGGATATTGTAGAAGAAATTCTAAATACCTATCTTGATCTACGTCAGGACGCTGAAGAGTTTATCGATACTTATCGCCGTGTTGGCATCCAACCATTCAAGGAGCGTGCATATGCTTAATACCGCACTCGCAGTGCTCTCTAAAGATGGCACAGTGACAGAAAATACTTATCAGCTCATCGGTGAAGAGGGTGTTTTACCACAAGGTGATGTGGTTCTGACGGTAGATCAGTTAGATCAACTTCGCCATGTTTCAGGTAAAAAAGCATTGTACTTAACCGTTGATGCTTCACCTGAAAGCAATGAATTTCCGCTAGCTCAATTAGATGCAATCTTTATTGAATTCGCCGGTTTTAATGATGGCCGTGGCTATTCATTTGCAGCACTTTTACGCCGTCAAGGTTTTCAAGGCGAACTTCGTGCCACTGGTGATGTATTCAAAGATGTGTTGAACTACATGAAGCGTTCTGGTTTCGATACTTTCGTGATTAAAGAAGGTAAAGACATTCAGGAGGCGGCTGCCGGTTTAAATGATTTTAAAAATCCGTACCAGGCATCGACCGCGGTGAATCAGGCAAATTATCAAACAGGTGCCTAACCTGAGGGTTAAAAAGCTTGTCTGTAAATAAGTCTATTTTTCTTATAAACAAAAAGCCTGCAATGCAGGCTTTTTGTTTGCTTTGGACGATAGATATGATTGTTTCTATACTATCCTGAATACTTTAAATTGCTGCGAATTGCTGTAGCATAAGTATCTTTATGCTGAGAGTAACGCGAGCAGAGCGCTAATTTTCGAGTATGCAAAATCAATCAAGAGGGCGATTTTAATGGGATCGTCATCTGATTTATTTTTTTAATTTTTTCATGATGAAGTGACTTGTCTTTATGCAAAATTCTATCCGTATTGGTATTGCTGGTTATGGCAACTTGGGTCGTGGCGTTGAAACCGCCATTCAAAAGAATCCAGATTTACAACTTGTGGGTATTTTTACCCGTCGTGCGCCTGAAACGGTATCTCCTTGCTTCGCAGCAACCCAAGTGTTCCATATGGACTCACTGACAGATTTCCAAGATAAAATTGATGTGCTGATTTTATGTGGCGGTTCAAAAGACGACTTACCGCAACAAGGTCCGATCTTGGCCAGCCAGTTTAATATTGTCGATAGTTTTGACACCCACGCACGTATTCCTGAATATTATGCAGCGGTCGATGCACCTGCAACAGCCAGCAAGAAAACTGCGATGATCTCCATTGGTTGGGATCCAGGCATGTTCTCGATCAATCGCTTATTTGGTGAAGCTTTACTACCAGACGGTGAAACCTATACTTTCTGGGGTAAAGGCTTAAGTCAGGGTCATTCAGATGCCATTCGTCGTGTAGAAGGTGTGAAAGCAGGGGTGCAATATACCATTCCTTCAACAGAAGCAATTGAGAAAGTACGTAGTGGTGTTCGTCCAGTATTAACGACCAAAGAAAAACATACCCGTGAGTGTTATGTGGTGCTTGCAGAGGGTGCAGATGCAGAAGCAGTTAAGCAAGCGATTGTGACCATGCCGGATTATTTTGCCGACTATGACACGACTGTGAATTTCATTGATGAAGCAACTTTAGCACAAGATCACCAGCGTATGCCGCATGGTGGTTTTGTGATTCGTAGTGGAAACACCAGTGATGCACATAAACAAGTGCTTGAGTTTTCATTAAAACTAGAAAGTAATCCAGAATTTACAGCCAGCGTTTTAGTTGCTTATGCACGTGCAACTTATCGTTTAAATCAAATGCAGCAGTATGGTGCAAAAACAGCATTTGATGTGGCACCGGGCTTGTTGTCAATGAAATCACCTGAGCAACTTCGTAAAGAAATTCTTTAAGTCTTATCATTTAAAGTACAGCTTTGAATATTTGACGATAAAAAGCCTCCAATCGGAGGCTTTTTGATTTCTAAAATTCCCCCTCCTTTATTAAAGGATGAGGAACGATGTTCCGCAAGAGGGGAGGATTTATAAAATCCCTCTAAATCTCTTTTTTAAAAGGGAGGCTTTTAATTAAAGCAACTCAATCGCCACAGCAGTCGCTTCACCGCCACCGATACAAAGTGCAGCAATACCACGTTTACCACCGGTACGTTTCAGCGCATGAATCAAAGTCAGGATAATACGTGAACCGGTTGAACCGACAGGATGACCCAGGGCACAGGCACCGCCATTAATATTGACTTTTTCAGGATCAAGCTTGAATTCATCCATTGGACACATGGTCACCATGGCAAAGGCTTCATTGATTTCCCAGAGGTCGACATCTTGAGCATTCCAACCTGCTTTATCGAGAACCTTTTGAATTGCACCCACTGGCGCTATGGTAAATTCAGAAGGATGCTGTGAATTTGAAGCATAGGCAACAATTTTGGCCAAAGGATTTAAACCTTTTGCTGCGGCATGATCCGCTGAGCTAATCACCAGAGCTGATGCACCATCAGAAATTGAGCTGGCATTGGCAGCGGTAATGGTGCCGTCTTTGGCAAAGGCTGGACGCAGGGTTGGAATTTTATCAATATTGGCATTGAAGGGTTGTTCATCTTTATCAACAACCACATCACCTTTACGTGTTTTTACCGTAACTGCTACGATTTCATCAGAAAAATAGCCTTCATTCACAGCAGTTTGTGCACGTTTCAATGAGCGAATGGCGAAATCATCCATCTGTTCGCGAGTATAGCCTTTGGTATTTGCCATATCTTGGGCAAATGAACCCATCAAACGACCAGTCTCGGCATCTTCAAGACCATCAAGGAACATATGGTCTTTGATTTCACCATGCCCCATACGGAACCCGCCACGTGCCTTAGGCAGCACATAAGGTGCATTGGTCATTGATTCCATACCCCCTGCCACAACAATATGTGCAGAGCCGGCTTTAATCATATCGGCTGCTTGCATCACTGCTTTCATGCCAGAACCACATAGCTTATTAATGGTTACTGCCCCAGTCGAATCCGGAAGACCTGCCTGACGCATCGCTTGACGTGCAGGTCCCTGTTTTAAACCTGCAGGAAGAACACAACCCATAATGACTTCTTCAATATCTGCGGGTTGTAAACCTGCACGAGCAATTGCTTCTTTAATTGAAGCGGCACCAAGTTCAGGAGCAGTTACACTGGCAAGGCTGCCTTGAAAGCCACCCATGGCTGTACGTGCACCATTGACAATCACGATGTCGGTCATTGTTATATCTCCGTATAAGTTTTAATTAATTTCTCAAACATAAGCAGTATATTGAAAAAAAACTAGGATTGAAGGGTTAATCGCAGTCAATCTTAAACTGGATAGTTCTGTTAGCATGAGGAGAGGCTTTCTACCCGGATATGCCCCATTTTACTCAGTACAATACGCTGCTGGCTGGAAAGTTGAGCAGAACAATAATAGAAACTACCATTCGAACCAATCGGAAGGGCGGTATGTGCCTGATAAGTGACACTTGGTGAACTTAATGCGCCTCGCCAACTCAGGTTGCCATATTTAAGATTTAGAGCATCAATGTGTAAAATTTGTTCGCCTGCATCGACTTGCCGGTTTTTATTTTTATCAATAAAGACCAGTATATTTTTATTCCATTGATTGGGGTGACAGCTGAGTGAATCCTGACTGGGACAGATCACAATATTCTGGTGAAACACGGCAGCCTGACTACGTGCATAACGGTTAACCGCAGATAATTTGATAGGAATCTGTTTGGCTTCCTGTCTGGACTGATATTCATGAAAGTAAGGCAGGGCAATACTGGCCAAAATTGCAAGCACTGCAACACAGATAATCAATTCAACAATAGTGAACGCTCTTGTTATTTTTCTATACATAGAGTTACCTGATTTATATATTATTTTTATAGGAAACATGTTATTAATTATGCGTTTTTTATGCTTTGTTGAGCGTGTAATTTAGCTGTTACTCAAAATTCAAGAAAGCTATTAAAAAATAATTGGCAATCACAATAGGTCATTCAGAATAAAAAATTGAGTAAAAAATTACTGAATTACAACGGAAATTGTAAGTAATTTTGTCAATAATTTACTTGATTAAATTAATCAAGCACTTGGAAAAATAATAAAGTGTTTGTATGATGCCATGTGAATAGCTTAAGAATAAAACTGGGGTAATAAAAAGCCTATCTCAGGATGGCCTATTACGGGCTTGAGCTTGAACAACAATTGTTATCTCTGGAGGATAAATCCATGAAAATGAGTCGTATTGCTTTAGCTATGCTTGTAGCTGCACCTTTTGCTGCTGCAAATGCAGGCGTAACTGTTACTCCGTTGATGTTAGGTTATACATTCCAAGACACTCAGCACAACAATGGCGGTAATGATGGCGAACTTACAAGTAGCCCTGAATTACAAGATGATTTATTTGTAGGTGCTGCTATCGGTGTAGAACTTACTCCATGGTTAGGTTTTGAAGCAGAATATAGCCAAGTTAAGGGTGATGTTGACGGTGCTGATGCTGGTGCAGAATACAAAGGTCAGAATATTGCAGGTAACTTCTATGCAACTTCTGATGTGTTCACTGGTAACTATGACAGCAAGATCAAACCATATGCATTGTTAGGTGCTGGTCACTACAAATACAAATTTGATGGTGTAGATCGCGAAGGTCGTGGTAATGAAGAAGAAGGTACGCTAGGTAACGCTGGTATCGGTGCATTCTGGCACATCAACGATGCATTGGCACTACGTACTGAAGCTCGTGGTACTTACCACTTTGACGAAAAATTCTGGAACTATACAGCGCTTGCTGGTCTTAACGTAGTTCTAGGTGGTCGTCTGAAACCAGCTGCTCCAGTAGTAGAAGTTGCTCCAGTTGAGCCTGTAACTCCGGTTGCTCCAGCTCCACAAGAGTTGACTGAAGACCTGAACATGGAACTTCGTGTGTTCTTTGATACAAACAAATCAAACATCAAAGATCAATACAAACCAGAAATCGCAAAAGTTGCTGAGAAGCTAGTTGAATATCCAAACGCTACTGCTCGCATCGAAGGTCACACTGACAACACTGGTCCACGTGCATTAAACGAACGTTTATCTCTAGCGCGTGCTAACTCTGTTAAATCTTCACTTGTGAATGAATACAACGTAGATGCATCTCGTTTGTCTACTCAAGGTTTCGCTTGGGATCAACCGATTGCTGACAACAACACTAAAGAAGGTCGTGCTATGAACCGTCGTGTATTCGCGACGATCACTGGTAGCCGTACTGTACTAGTTGAAGGTCAACAACAAGCTCAATAATTAATTATTGAATTGTTAAAAAAGCGGCTCCTATGAGCCGCTTTTTTTATATCTGAATTTTGACTACACTGAGTCATTAAAGATGTAATTGAGTGATAACATGGGTGTTGAAATTCCTGAAGATTTACAAAATCTGGAAGCCAATAGCGGAATTTTCTCGATCTGGATGATTTTCCATCATTATGGAATTGACCTGCATATTCCGGACTTGGTTCAGCTCTGTCGTCACAATCCGGAAATGGGAACTTCAACTATTGCCCTTACAGTGGCTTTGCAGACGCTGGGACTGGATGTTGCTTTTTTTAGCGAATATGATGCAGATAAACAGCCAGTCGAGCTTGATTTTTATCAACAAGCACAGACACTTAAAATACCTGTTGAAGAGCGTGTGATCTCTTGTGCAGAAATCCAGCAGCAGGTGGAAGCAGGCCGTTTCGTGATTGTTTTCTACGATACCTTAGAAGGGGTCGGTAATCATTCATTGATCTATGCAATAGATGAACATGAGATCAGTTTCTTTGACAGTTTTGATGCGATGCCGGCAGATGTATTCGAGCAGCAGCGTCAGGCAGAGGGGATCTGTCAGCAAGTGATTGTGATTGATGACCGTAATTTTGTCATGCGGCATAACTAATCTAAGAAATTAAAAAATCAGCCCGTAGGCTGATTTTTTAATTTCTGATGGTTTATTCCTGATCAAGTTTCATAGGTTGTACATCCATCTCTTGATAAGACACCAGTTTGGATTTTTTCTTCCATTTGTATCCGAACCAGATTGCCAAGAACAATGGAATACTGATATAGGTCGAGAGAACCCCCATCCATTGACCTGCCAGAACATCCTGATAGTTTTGACCAAGGACGACAATCGCACAGAGAATAAAAGCAAACCAAGGAGCAAAGGGGAAGAACTTGGCGCGATAAGCCAGATCTTCCAGTTTGTAGCCTTGAGCCAAGTAACCTTTGCGGAAGCGATAGTGTGAAATCGCAATCCCGAGCCAGACAATAAAGCCGCACATGCCCGACATATTGAGTAGCCAGTTAAAGACTTCCTGTTCACCGAAGAAGGTGGTCAGGAAACACAGTGCTGCGATCGCAGTGGTGGCATACAGGGCATTCATCGGTACACCACGTGGATCCAGACGGCCAAACAGTTTTGGCGCACTACCTTTACGTGCCATATCAAATAGCATGCGTGTAGATGAATACATGCCTGAGTTACCCGCAGACAGAATGGCTGTCAAAATCACCGCATTCATAATGCTCGCAGCAAAGGCAAAGCCGGCCTTTTCATAGAGCAGGGTAAAAGGAGAAAGCGCAATATTGTCGGTCGCAGCCGCCTGTAATAAGCGTGGGTCATTGTAGGCAATTAATGTGCCGATAATGAAAATACACACGATATAAAATAACAGGATACGCCAGAAAATCTGCTTGATTGCCACCGGAATGGTTTTCTTTGGATCTTTCGATTCGCCCGCAGCCACCCCGACCATTTCGGTTCCCTGAAAGGAGAATCCGGCAATCATCGCCACGCCAATTAAGGCTTGGAAACCACCGACAAAAGGTGCGTCACCAATACTCCAGTTGGCAAATGCTTCTGCGCCTGGGGTCAGCATAATCTTCACGATCATCCAGATACCGATAATGATAAAGGCAATAATCGCGACAACTTTCACCAGAGAGAAGAAGAATTCAGATTCACCAAAGCCTTTAACTGTCAGGGCATTAATCCCAAAAATAATGGCCAGGAAAATTGCACTCCAATAAACACCAGGAATATCGGGAAACCAGAATTTCATGATGAACTGAACGGCAACCAGCTCAAAAGCTACGGTAATGGCCCAGTTGTACCAGTAGTTCCAGCCCAAAGCGAAACCAAAACCGCCCTCGACATATTTAGTGCCATAAGTGAAAAATGCACCCGAGGTAGGATTATGCGTAGCGAGTTCGCCCAAACTGGTCATCAAGAAATAAATCATGACACCAATCAGTGCATAAGCAAGTAGTGCTCCGCCTGGCCCGGCATTGGCAATGGTCGCACCCGAGGCCAGGAATAGACCTGTACCGATGGATCCGCCAATGGCGATCATATTCAGATGACGAGCACCCAGCTTACGCTGCAGCTGCATCGTATTTTGCGTTTCGCTCATCACGATTCCTTAACATTTTTTTGTGTGCTAGCGAACAGCACTTTAAAGCCTTGTTGATCCGCTTTCACTGTGCAGCGACCAAAGTTTTGTTCAATCAGGGTCGGGTAGTTTAAGAAACGGTTGGCCACGATCCAAAGCTCGCCACCTGATTTTAAATGACGACGCGAAGTTTTACACAAGGTTTCGCTGGCCGTGTAATCGGTCTCGATTCCCATATGAAAAGGCGGATTACTGACAATGGCATGCAAGAACAAGGGTGCATCAGAAATGCCAGTGACCGCTTTAATTTCGATCTGTTCAGGGCTAAGCTGGTTTTCATCAAAGGTCATTTGGGTGGAGGCCAGCGCAAAGGCATCCACATCCATGGCGAAAATCCGGTTTTTCGGATTCAACTTTGCCAGATACGCACTAATCACACCTGCGCCACAACCAAAGTCAGCGATTTTACCCGAGGTAACTTGTGACAAATAAGGTAATAAGGTGGCAGTCCCAATATCTAAACGGTTTTGACTAAACACGCCCGGCAGGGCACAAATATTCAGGTCACCATTCGGGGTCGAGACGCTATAACGCTGTGCCCAGTCTGCAAGTGATTTTTTCTCGACCGTGTGGTCTAGAACCAGTTGCCAAAGCTGGCAATGACGTGCGCTATCCAGTTTGAGGGTTTTACCATAAGGCTGCAACTGTTTGGCTGCACGCTCTATCCCGCCTTTCTTTTCACCAACCAGGAAAATACTGCTGCCCGGTTTAAGTTGTGCTGCCACATTATGCAGTAAATAATTGAGCAGTTCTTTAGACTTGGGTACAAAAATAACCGCCTGATCAAACTCAGCTTCAGGCATCTCTGCGCCAAAGTGGACATCTGCTTGTTGCGACTGGAAATAGTGAAAATCATTAAAATTCCATGTCCAGACAGCGGGATTGATAGAGGCATCGAATTCAGCGAGTAGATCATCTGTCGGTGCATTAATGAGTAAGATGCGACCCGACAAAAAATCATATTGTCTTAATAAAACTTCGCTTTTAGGATCCATAGGTATCTCTCCAATATAAAGAACACTGCCTAAGTCTGACCTAGACAGTGTTCTTTGGACATGAAATTACTTCTTTGTTTCAGGAAGTACAACATTCAGAATAAGGGCAGCAATACCGCCAGTGGCAACGCCTGAGCTAAAGATATTACGGAATAACTCAGGAAGATGCTCAAGAATTTGTGGAACTTGTGCAACACCTAAACCCAGTGCCAGTGAAATCGCAATAATCAGCAGGGCACGGCGATCCAGATGTACGCCAGACAGAATATTAATGCCGGAAGCTGCTACTGCACCAAACATCACCATCACTGCACCACCCAGTACCGCTTGCGGAACCGCCTGGATAATCCCGGCAACCGCAGGCAGCAAACCCAGAATGATCAGTAAAGCAGCAATCCAGATGCCGACATAACGGCTCGCTACACCCGTTAACTGAATCACACCGTTATTTTGTGCAAATACCGAACTTGGGAAGGTGTTAAAAATACCGGCAAGGAATGAATTGGCGCCATTGACCAGTACACCGCCTTTAATGCGCTGCATCCATTTTGGACCATCGACCGGCTGGTTAGAAAGCTTTGAGGTCGCCGTGATATCGCCAATCGCTTCTAAAGAGGTCACCAGATAAATGAATGCCATCGGAATAAACAGGCTCCAGGAGAAGCTTAAACCGAAATGCATTGGAGTTGGAATCTGTACCAGTGGGGCATCTTTTAAACCAGAAAAATCCAGATGGCCCATAAAGCCGGCCAGGATATAACCACAAACCAAAGCAATCAAAATGGCAGAACTTTTTACCCAGGTAATCCGGATACGGTTCAGGATAATGATCAGCGCCAAGACTGTGCAGGACATGATCAGGTTGTCTGCATTGGCAAAAGTTTTATCGCTCATGGCCTGATAACCACCGCCCATACTGATTAGACCTTCTTTAATTAAGGTTAAACCAATCAGAAGGACGACAATCCCGGTCACCAAAGGGGTAATCAGTTTTTTTATCCAAGGCAGAATCTGGGACACGCCCATTTCAATAAATGCACCTGCAATCACCACACCAAAAATTGCTGCCATGACTGACTCAACTGGCGTACCGGCAGCAACCATGGCTGAACCAATACCAATAATTGGGCCGATAAAGTTAAAGCTGGTTCCCTGAACAATCAACAGACCGGCACCAAAAGGTCCGACTTTTTTAGACTGTAAAAAAGTCGCGATACCTGAGATCACCAGGGACATGGACAAAATCATGTTGGTGTCTTCTTTGGATACCCCCAGTGCCAGACAAATTAGCAAGCCAGGGGTCACGATCGGGACAATAATTGCCAATAAATGTTGGAATGCAGCTAAAAAAGCAATAAATGGTTTTGGACGATCATCCAGACCATATACCAGGTCGAGTTGATCTTTAGGAGGAGGAGATTGATTAAAATCAGACATGTGTCAATGCAAATTAAGGCAGGGTGGCGCTATTCTAATCGAGTTACACGCCTTTACAAAATCAAAAAAAGCCCATCTCCTTAAAAAAAGTTGAGGAGTGTGGTAACAGTGACTATAAAAGTTTTGTATTTTTCTGTATAATTTGCCCTCAAATTACATACGCATTGAATTTACATGTCAGATATTAAAACTCTCCGTAACATCGCCATTATTGCGCACGTCGATCATGGTAAAACCACTCTTGTAGACAAACTTTTGCAACAATCAGGTGCTCTCGGTGATCGCGCGGGTGAGATTGAGCGTGTCATGGATTCTGGCGCTATCGAAAGTGAACGTGGTATTACCATTCTTGCAAAAAACACTGCAATCAAATGGTTAGATAAACGTACAGATACCGAATACCGCATTAACATCGTGGACACCCCGGGACACGCCGACTTCGGTGGCGAAGTTGAACGTGTAATGTCGATGGTTGACTGCGTATTGCTTCTTGTCGATTCTCAAGAAGGTCCAATGCCACAAACTCGTTTCGTAACGCAAAAAGCGTTCGCACGTGGTTTGAAGCCAATCGTAATTATCAACAAGGTTGATAAACCAAGCGCGCGTCCAGACTGGGTTATTGACCAGGTATTCGATTTGTTCGATAACTTGGGTGGTTCTGACGAACAGTTAGACTTCCCGGTCGTTTATGCATCTGGTCTTCGTGGTGTGGCGGGTCCTTCTCCAGAAGAACTTGCTGACGACATGACACCATTGTTCCAAACAATTGTAGACATCGTTGAACCGCCAGCAGTTGACGTTGACGGTCCATTCCAAATGCAAGTGTCTTCACTTGACTATAACAGCTTCGTAGGCGTTATCGGTGTTGGTCGTATTCAACGTGGTTCAGTTAAATTGAACACGCAAGTGACTGTAATCGATAAAGAAGGCAAGACACGTAACGGTCGTATCTTAAAAATCATGGGTTATCATGGTTTAGATCGTGTGGACATCGAAGAAGCCAATGCAGGTGATATCGTTTGCGTAACGGGTATCGATGCATTGAACATTTCTGACACGATTTGTGATCCGAAAGCTGTTGAAGCGCTTCCACCGCTTTCTGTAGATGAACCTACAGTCACAATGACATTCCAGGTAAACAACTCACCGTTTGCTGGTAAAGAAGGTAAATTCGTAACTTCACGTAACATTCGTGAGCGTCTAGATCGCGAATTGATCCACAACGTCGCATTACGTGTTGAAGACACTGACAGTCCTGACCGTTTCAAAGTGTCTGGCCGTGGTGAACTTCACCTTTCAGTTTTAATTGAGAACATGCGCCGTGAAGGCTTCGAGATGGGTGTATCTCGTCCGCAAGTCATCTTGAAAGAAATTGACGGTCAAATGCAAGAACCGTACGAAAACGTGACGTTTGACGTTGAAGAACAGCACCAAGGTTCTGTAATGGAGCAAATGGGCAGCCGTAAAGGCGAGATGACCAATATGGAAGTTGACGGTAAAGGCCGTATCCGTATTGAAGCAACTGTTCCTTCACGTGGCTTGATCGGTTTCCGTTCTGAATTCATGACGATGACTTCAGGTACGGGTATCATGACATCAAGCTTCTCGCATTATGGTCCAATGAAACAAGGCCAAGTTGCGAAACGTCAAAACGGTGTGTTGATCTCTATGGTTCAAGGTACTTGCCTGGGCTATGCATTGTTCACATTACAAGACCGTGGTCGTCTATTCGCTAAGCCTCAGTTAGAAGTTTACGAAGGTATGATTATTGGTATTAACTCACGTTCTGACGACATGACTGTGAACCCGACTAAGGCAAAACAGTTAACCAACGTACGTGCATCTGGTACTGATGAAGCATTAACACTTGTTCCTGCAGTTGAATATACGCTTGAACAAGCGCTTGAATTCATTGAAGATGACGAACTAGTTGAAGTAACACCGAAGTCAATCCGTATCCGTAAGCGTTATTTGACTGAAAACGAACGTAAACGTAACCGTTCAGGTAAATAATCTGTAGATTATTGATCTAAGATTCCTAAAGCCGCAATCTTTTCAAAGGTTGCGGTTTTTTTGTATTAAAATTTTAACTAGAACCATAAAACTTATAAAAAACATAACCTTATGTGAAAATGAAATCACTTATAATTAATGTATAATTCATCACAAACTTTAAAATGAATTATTGGAGAAAAAATGAGTATTATTCAAGAATTTAAAGAGTTTGCTGTCAAAGGCAATGTGATGGACCTCGCGGTCGGTGTTATTATTGGTGGAGCATTTGGTAAAATTATTGATTCTTTTGTAAAAGATATCATCATGCCAATCGTTAGCTGGATTTTAGGTGGTGATGTTGACTATTCTAACTGGTTCCTGGTACTGGGTGATAATCCTAATAATGTCACTTCTTTGACAAATGCACAGGCTGAAGGCCTGAATGTATTTGCTTATGGTAACTTCCTAACGATTCTGATTAATTTCCTGTTGTTGGCATGGGTGGTATTCTTACTGGTGAAAATGATGAATAAACTTCGTCGTAAACAGGCAGAAGAAGCACCTGCACCTGAAGCCACCCCTGAAGATATCGAATTATTGCGTGAAATTCGTGATGAATTGAAAAAACGTCCTGAAGCATAAGCGTTCTGACACAAATAAAAAACGGCGCCTCTTGTGCCGTTTTTTTAATCCTCCTAAATCCCCCCTTTTGTTAAAGGGAGGTGGGGAGAGATTTATAAGGTTAAAAATCCATCCGGAACTTAATTTCTACCAAATGAAAACCAAACTGGCTTTTGACCGGACCATGTAAGACCCGTTCAGCAGCCGTAAACACCAGCTTATCAATGACAGGCACCAGTTGGCCTTTTTTTACTTCGCCCAGTTCTCCGCCACGCTTGGCAGAATTACAGGTTGAATATTGTTTGGCGATTTTATTAAAGTCAGCGCCACTCAAAATCTTCTTTTTAAGCTGCTCGGCAGTTTCTTTATCTTTAACCAGAATATGACGCACAATGGCTGTTTTCATGACTTTTCCCCTCGTACAGTTGCCAGTTTTTTGACAGGGAGTTGCATCTTTTTCAAAGGCTGACATTCTGGACAGAACACAGAAGCACGTTGTCCCAGTTTAATATTTTCAAGCGTGGTCTCACAGTTCACGCACATTTCCCCGGCACGACCATAGGCCAGCAGCGTTTGCTGAAAATAGCCATTTTCCCCCATGGCGTTGGTGTAATCCCGTAATGTCGACCCGCCTAAATCAATGGCCTGTTTTAATATGCGCTTGATTTCCAGCACTAATTTTTCGATCTGTGCCAAGCTTAAAGTCGAGGCGGGTTGCGCTGGATGAATGCCCATATTGAACAGACTTTCGGTTGCATAAATATTGCCGACACCTACCACCACATGGTTATCCATAATCGCAACTTTGGTGCCAACATTTTTATTTTTCAATTTTTCAAATAAATACTGAGAATTAAAATTTTCACTCAGGGGTTCTGGTCCCAGCGTATCAATCAGTTTGCTTTGTGACTGCGCATCCAGCCATAAAATACAGCCAAAACGACGCGGATCATGATAACGCAATTCAATATCATCAAACTGAATAATCAGATGATCATGTTTGCGTAATTCTTCAGTTGTTTCACACAAACGAAAGCTGCCAGACATGCCTAAATGCCAGAGCATGGTGTCGTGCTCAAACTCAGCCAGAATATATTTGGAACGGCGCGACAGGTTGAGTAATTTCTGCCCGACCAGCTTTTGTATATTTTCGGGAATGGGCCAGCGCAAACTTGACTGACGGATTTCAACCCGTTTTACACGTTGTTCTAACAAGGGTAATAAACTGGTTTTGGTAGTTTCTACTTCTGGTAATTCAGGCATAACACATCAGAGGCGAGGGAGATGCAGCTAATATTGGGTGAATTGGCTGGGATTGCAAGCGTTAATCTGGGTGAAATCGCTGGAAAATGACTGGGTATTTCATCTTTATTTAAACTGGAATTGTTTAAAGAATAAACTAGGTTTCTATGTTTTTATAGCGAATTTTCTTAGAAGTAAATCGAATGGAAATTATCAATACATTATAAGCTAATGAAAAATATATAAATAATTTAAGATTTTTTAAATAAAAATTATATTTTTATGTTTAAGACATAACTAAAAGTTTAATGAGTAATAAAAAAAATGCTGGGAATTTGTATGAAAAGTTATGTAAATTCATGCACCTAATAGCAATTTAAAAACCTTGCTTGTTTTTCTCTCCGAATGTTTAGGTTTTACATGAAATATTTAGGTCTAGCTCTATTGCCTTTAATGGCTGCCATGACAACCGCTCAGGCGGAATCTGCATTTGATCCACAAGGTCAGTATTTACTGGGGGACTGGAATGGTCAACGTACAGAACTGGCCCAACAGGGAATTAAATTTGAAGCCAATCTGTTAACCGATACCGCCTATCTTGCTGATGGTGGTCGTAATGAGGGCGCAGATCCATTAACTTCTGCCCAATTATGGCTGGGTACTCAACTGGACCTGGAAAAACTGGCAGGATGGAACGGTGTCACGGTACGTGCTGCAATGAGTGCGCGCCAAGGCCAAAGTACGTCTATCCGTGATTTGCAAGATCCATCAGCGCCACAGATGGCCAATGCACAAGGTACGTTTGGGCGTGGCAATCAGGATAGCCGTCTGAGTGAACTTTCGATTGAAAAGAATTATAAAGAGCAAGGACTGAGTATTAAGGCTGGCCGTTTGGGTCTGGGCATGGACTTTAATGTGATGGCCTGTGACTTTGCCAGTACAGCATTTTGTGCTGCGCAGATGGGTAAATGGCAAGGCAATATCTGGATGAACACGCCAGTATCACAATGGGGTGCGCGTATAAAGCAGCAGCTAAACCCTGAACTTGCAGTACAAGTCGGTGTTTATGAGTTTAATCCGGACAATGGCAATGGTGCTAAAGAAGGTCAAGGCTGGAGTTTGGATACTAAGCATGCCGATGGCGTGACCATTCCAGCAGAAATTGTATGGACACCCAAATCACTCATCAATAACTTGCCGGGTAGCTACCGTGTGGGTGGGATGTACAATACTGCGGATGATCCAATCAATCAAAAAGATATTGTCACTGGTCAAGCTGAAGATCGTACCTTTGCAGGCTGGTTGGCCATCGAACAGCAATTAACTTCAACAGGTCAGGGGCGTCAGGGCCTGCATTCATTTGCCAATTTCACCTGGCATGACCGTGTAACCAATAAAGTCGATCATTCACAACAGCTTGGGGTGAAATATATTGGCCTGCTCGACAGTCAACCGAATGATATTTTGGGTCTGGCAGTTAACCGTGTGCACGTGAATAATCGCTTTGCAGATTCGCGTCCAGCATTCAATGCCGATGCAGAATACAATATCGAACTTAACTATAGCTATAATGCAACAAAATGGCTGATGCTACGTCCAAACCTGCAATATGTAGTCAATCCAGGGGCAACCAACAACGTAGATAATGCACTGCTACTTGGTTTAACCAGCCGCATCATCTTCTAAAAAGTGATCGTTCACGTTATAACTAAACAGGCTTTTTAAAGCCTGTTTTTTATTGCCCGATCATACTTCACATGAATAAAGAGGGATTGCCACGTGACATTATTATTTCAACCGCTAAAGTTTGGTTCATTATCACTCAGCAATAAAATTATTATTGCACCCATGTGTCAATATTCAGCCACAGATGAGGGTGAAATCACGTATTGGCATGAGCAGCAATGGGCGAATTATGCGCTCTCTGGTGCCGGACTCTGTATTGTCGAGGCGACTGCCGTACAACCAGAAGGTCGTATCAGTTATGCAGACCTGGGATTGTGGAATGATCAGCAAGCTGCCCAGATCAAAGCATTATTGGCCAAAGTTAAATCTATATCGCCAATGCCATTTGCTATCCAGCTTGCACATGCCGGACGTAAAGCCTCTACAGATAAACCATGGGCAGGTAGAGGCCAGTTTAAACCGGATGAGGCACATGGCTGGCAAACTGTTTCTGCCAGTGATCTTCCTTTTCAGGCAGACGAACATCCTCCTAAAGCGCTGAATCAGGCAGAGATTGATCAGGTCATTGCAGACTTTGCAGAAAGTGCCAAACGCGCAGTTGATGCAGGCTTTGACCTGATTGAACTACATGCAGCACATGGTTATCTGTTACATCAGTTTATGTCGCCACTTTCCAATAAGCGTGAGGATAAATATGGTGGTTCACTGGAAAACCGGATTCGCCTGACGCTGGAAGTATTGCAAGCGATGAAGGCAGCAGTTCCGGAAGATTATCCAATCGGAGTGCGTATTTCAGCGAGTGACTGGATGGAGCATGAGGATAGCTGGAATATTGATTCTTCGGTTGAACTCTCTAAAGCCCTCGAAGCGGTGGGCGCAGCTTATATTCATATTTCCAGTGCCGGTTTACATGTCAAACAGAACATTGATGTGAAACCGAACTATCAAGTACCTTTTGCAGATATCATCAAAAAAGCCGTCAATATTCCGGTAATTGCTGTAGGTTTAATTACCGAAGCAGAACAGGCAGAACATATTCTGCAAAAAGGGCAGGCCGATGCCATCGCTATTGCACGCGCGATTCTCTACGATCCACATTGGCCTTGGCATGCAGCTGCGGCACTTGAAGAAAAACTAAAGATTTCACCCCAATATCTTCGCAGTGCCCCGCATGGTCTAAACCATCTGTTTGAGCCTTTTTAACAATCTTTTCTAAGCAGGAAGGTCGTATAATAGTCACTCATTGCAAATGAGGACGCTGCATTATGATTTTTGCGGTCATTGTGCCCATTTTTTTATTGTTGGCACTGGGTTATCTGACTGTAAAAAGTCAAGTGTTAGACAAAGAGCAAGTGGGTACAGTCGGTGCTTTTGTCATTAAAGTGGCGTTGCCTCTGCTGTTTTTCCAGTCTCTCGCCTCTAAAGACCTGCATGAAATCTGGTATTTTGAATACTTTGCGGTGTATAGCAGCGTAACTTTACTGCTCTATGGTAGCGGTTTCTGGATGATGCGCCGTTATTTTCAGAATACGCATTCGCAGAGTGCAGTATTGTCGCTGGGCGCCGCGATGTCGAATACCGGACTGATTGGTACGGCCGTGCTTAGTCTGTTAATCGGGCAGCAGGCCATGACTTATACTTCTCTGGTGGTCATCATTGAAAGTATGTTGCTGATTCCTTTGGTACTGGTCATGGCTGCGCTGGGAACACAGCATCAGGCAAATCTTGGCTCTATTTTTAAAAGTGTGGTGCTGACTTTAGTAACAAACCCCTTATTTATGGGGGTCGTACTGGGTATGGCCTGTGCGATTTTCCAGATTAAAATTCCGCTCTATATCGATCAGGTTTTTGCCTTGATCGGGCAGACAGCATCGCCATTGGCCTTGTTTGCAATTGGTGGCGGTATTGTGGGAATGAGCCTGAAATACGTTAATCTGCAAAGTTTCTATCTGGTGTTTTCTAACAACATTATGATGCCGCTGCTGATGTATCTTGGCCTCAGTCAATTGACCAGTTTAAGTCAGGAAATGGTTCATGCGGGTACTTTGATTGCTGCCTTACCGATGCCAACAATCTTCGGTATGTTGGGACAGGCCTATGGTTTAAATGATCGAGCCTTAACACCACTGCTGATGAGCACCATCGCTGGTTTTATCGTGACCAGCGGCCTAATTGCCTTGTGGTGGGGATAGCTCATTCCAGGATTGATTCTCTCCTTATAAAAAGCCCCCATATTGGCATTTTCTTTTTTAAATTCATGATTATATCTGATAGATGAAAAACTCATCCGCAACTGTTTGAGGCATGAGGTGTATTGCACCGCAAGATTAAAAATGATTGTTTCTGCGACAAATTTACTAGTGGGTGCTGGCTGACGAGTTTTGCGATGAGAGTATGGCTCCGCAAGATGCCTTTCTTGCGAAGCTCCGCTTTTCATTGGGGCGAAACCAAATTAACTCTTTTTGGCAGGTATTTTTTTCTGCTCCGCCATCATTTTGTCTACTGCTGCCAAAGACTCTTTAGCCTGCGGAATATTTTGCTGTGCCAATGCAGCAAAGATTTTTTTCGCTTCAGGCAAGTTTTGCTGCACGATACTGCCATTGGCAAACATATTGCCGACTGCCATCAGGGCAGGGATATAGCCTTTTTTAGCCAGATCCTGAATACTGCTTAAACCTTGCTGAATCGGTTTTTCATCTTTGTTTTTAAAACCAGAGCTGATGTCATATAAGGCTTTGGCGTGAATCGCTTGCATATTACCTTTGCTGATCAACGGTTGTAGCTTTTGCAGTCCGGCTTTATTTGACGCTGCCGTATTTTCAGAAAATAGCAGTATGGCTAGATCAATGCTGGCATCATCAAAGTTGGCTGCTGAGGCATGTTCCAGATACTGTTTGGCTTTGCTTAAATCCTGCTTTAGTCCTAATGTACCCGCCGCATAATTTTTGCCCAGTACATAATTGGCCACAGGGTAACCTTTGCTGGCTGCCTGTTCATAGAGCTGGATGGCTTTTTTCTCGTCTTTGGCAGTGCCCTGGCCGGTCTGGGTTAAATAGCCTAAGTTATATATGGCTTGGGCATTTCCCTGACTAGCCAATTGATTTAAAGCGTCATAGGCGCCTTTGAAATTATTGGCTTTCACCATGGCTTCAATTTTTACAAACTGGGGGTCGGCCTGATCTTTTACGGTATTTGCCAGAGCGAATTGCGCAGAAACGGCAAGAACTGCAGCGAGTACTAATTTTTTCATGGTTCCTATAACCTTATTATTGCTGGCACCTTATTCCTTGGTGCGGTTTTAATCATTTTCACTTACATCATAAAAGGATTTTGTGCTTTGTAAATATACAATTTGTCACTAAATACAAATCATCGAAGCACAATACACCGATTATATCGATGCATGATTCGGACAGGTTTCTGATCAATCCTGCAGATATCAAAAGGATTACTTTGCTTCAGCCGACTTCTCTGATTAAATCTCGGTTTGAATCAGACTCCCAGGATTTCACCATGTTTGTCAAAACCATTAAACGTCACTATGACAGAATCAATGCAGATGAATCGATTGCCGATGAAGACAAGATTGATGCGCTGCTGATGAAACTTGGTGCAGAGTTTTTGATTAGTCAGGAAGACCGGGTATATGTCTTTCAAAAAGGTGAACTCACGGCAAAGTTTGATGCCAAACATGCGCGTGCTTATCACTTCAAAGATTATGTGGTAAAAGACATGAACAAGCTGTTTCATGGTTTCTAAAACAAAAAAGCCAAGAATTTTATCTTGGCTTTTTTCATGGGCGGAACCTGAATTATTGCGGACGCGCCACATCACCACTTAAGGCTTCAGGAAGTTCCAGCACTTCTAGGCCCAATTCGGTTAATGCCTCAGGCTTTGCCACGACTAGCGCTTTATAACCGGCATCAGTCGTGATGCTATTAACGATTTCAACATCATTATTCAGTTTGGTTGCAACATCAGGCGCGGTATCTGTGCCTTGAACCAGATGTAACCAGTGTTTGGGCTTGGCCTTAAACCATAAGCGCGCAATTACTTCCTGACCCAGGTAGCAACCCTTGTCGTAGTGAATGCCTTCGCGTTGATGCAAACGTAATTCTTGTGGTTGAAACAGGGTTGCAGTGGCAGCCTGAATCCAGGCCTGACCTGATTCAATGGCTTGCTGTTCCCACATGGTCACATCAGTTTCAGTCGCCACAAAGTCAGTATGAATACCATTGATGACTGGATAAACCGGACCGACCAATTCCAGTTTCATTTTTGAAAAGGCGCCAAATTTCTTAATATGATTGGCCAGTTCCGTGGACTGATCTTCAGTGCTGACGATTTCAAAGCTTTCCGGACTGATTTTTTTAAGCCATAAGCCAAATTGAATGCGTCCTTTCAGACTGCAGATTGCAGTATAGCGTGTCTGGTTTTCCGCCAAAGTTTCAGTATTCAAAGTCACCTGACCTTGAAGGAATTTTTGTGCATCTACACCATTCAGACTAAACAATGTAAAAGCAGGAGACGCTGCCATAATAAGCCCCGGTTTGAATACTATAAATCAATGCAGTTATTGTGCAGCAAGCATCAAATAGAGGCAAACAAAAAAGCCAACAATCGAAATCATTGGCTTTTAGCGAGCAGATCTTTAGTGGTGATGGCTAGCCGGTAATGGTGAATCACAAGGGAATTTGCCTCCACAGACTCGTACGGTTTCCATCATGCCCTGATCTTCATGGTCAAGGATATGACAATGCTGCACAAAATCACCTTCAAATTTCTTGTAATGGCTGCGGACAATTACCTGATATCCCTGTTTAACAAAGATTGTATCTTTAAACTGTCCTTTTAAGCCGCGGTATTGAATATCTTCCAGATTAGGATTTGGATCTACTGCCAGCGGAATATCGCTGACATCCTTACCCGTTGGATCCAGTACTTTTACAATCTGGAAGGGGTTCACATGGATATGATAAGGATGATTCAGGTTATTACTGCTAAGAATCCATTCATCAATTTGCCCAAATTCCAGTTTCCGTACATATGCACCTTCTACTGCATCCGCGCCGGTAAAGAGGTCACCAAAACTATAGATTCCCTCAATATCACTGTAACGGTAGCCAAACTTACCATTTGGACCAAAGCTGGCATCGAAGGTTGAGCGTTGTGGTGGACGGTTTTTTAAGCGATTTTCAATTTCAGTGGTCATCAGCGATGGATGGTCGATAAAGGCAGAAAGCTTTAACTGTGAGAGCTGGGTCTGAATTTCTTTGTTTAAGCCAATTTTCTGTGCCTGAGCTTGTAAAAACTGGGCTGGCGTTTGCGCTTTTAATTTACTCGCTTTGACATTCACCCATCCCAGTAGTTGGGCATTTAACGTATTACCCGGAGCGAGTTGAGGGGTAATTTGTCCGGATGTAGGGATGGCATTGATTTCATCATCAATGTTCAAGTTGGTGTCAAAAATACAGTATCTATTCGTGCTTGGGAAGGCGACCATCGCATCGTGACGGTAACCGGGTTGAAATATCGAGATTCTACGTGTCTGCACATGATCCATGGTTAAACCATCCTGAGCAATGGTATAGACCGGCAAGCTGGTGAGCTGATCAAAATCTGCTTTTTTGTCTTCTTCCTGAAATTCAGAACAAGCTTTAATGGTTTGTTCAGCGGTAAATTTTTGTGATTTTGGCAGTTCCTTAATAATAAGACCAAGGGTGTCGCGAACACCACCATGAATCATACGCCAGCGCTTAAACTGGTTTTGCTCAACTTGAATCTCGCCATGTACTTTGCCATTAATCGAGGTGTAATAATGATTTGCTCCCCATGAATTAAAGGCATTCAGGCCTTGATAATCTTCCAGCATACCGACTTCACCAGCATCACAATTATTGAGATTGGTCGTGCCTGCCGGGTGAGTGCATCGATACTGAATTTGCTGAAACAGGAGGATATTTTCATTAGAATAGCTGTTCTTGCCTTTATCTTTCCACAGAATATCCATGTCTCCCGTCGATGTGATTTTGCCATTCCTGACTTGAGGAATACGGCTGCCTTCTACGATTAATGGGCCAGCCATGCCGCTAGAGACCTGAATAGCCGTTGAACCATGTAGATGAGCGTGATACCAGTAAGTACCCGCAGGATGATTTGGTTCCATTTTGAATTGATAGTCAAATTTTTCCTGTGGTTTGAACTTCAGGAAAACATTGTCGCTATTGCCTTGCGGGCTGACCCAGAGGCCATGAGTGTGCAGATTGGTGGTATTAAAACAATGTGGGTCATTCGCATCGAGAATATGTTCTGGGCAGGTTGCTGTGGACTCCGTGGGCAGTTGGTTATTCAAATGCACAGAAAAGGTTTCTCCCTGTTTGACCCGAATCTGGGGCCCGACTAGCCGGTCTTCGACATATTCACCTGCTTTTTTCTTATTAAATAAACTGGGCTTGGTCACATAGCCACGGAGCACCAGTTGATCCCATGTTCCTTTTCTGGGGTTATACAACTTATCCGTTTTATACGCGATGATCAGTTCGTATTTGCCTTTGGCATTTTTCTGTAGCAATGGCGGATTACTGATCAGAGAATCCGGTGCAGTTGGAGCAGGTGGTGGCTGAGTCGGGTTGTTTGGGTTACTTGGATTTGACGGATTATTTGGATTTGAAGGGTTATAGGGGTTAGGAGGATTTTTAGCTCCATTCCAGTTTGATGCCAGTACGGCTATGACCGCTGCTATGACACCGATAATCGCAAGCTGTAACATCGTAATCACCTTTATCTACTTTTGTGATGAGTATTGTTGTTGTGAAGTAATTACTGTTTAGATTTAATTAATTGAGAGAAAAACTGTTATCACCAAATTAGGGGGAGGCAGATAAACGGTATGTCTAAAGTATTTTTTCTTTGGTGTTGAATGTGCTAATTTTTATGTAAATCTTTAATTATTCGATAATATTTATACATATTAAAATAGTTGTAAAATTTGTAAGAAAGTCTTACGAAAATTATGGAATTGAATCAGGACACAGCTTTTAAATGGTTCTATCGCTGAAATACGATGATTTTCGGAATTATTGTATAAGGATGTTTTGAAGATATGCTTAATATCCAGTTTTTATCAACAAGCCGCTTGCATATAAAGACCTAAATGTAAGAGAAGAGACTTATTTGGCTTTTAATAGTTGGCTTTTAATCGGTTATAGGGTCTATTCGCTGCTTAAAATACAGCTCATAAAAGTTGCATGAATATGAAATAAAGCCTGTTTATTGCGCCTATATGTTGATTGTTTTTTATGCTGTTGTGAGTGTCTCATACTAAAGAATGAGATGAATTTTCTACGATTTTTCAAAAAAATAGAAGTTTAGAGCCAAAATTCTAAAGGCCAGATAACAAATTGATTAAAATAGACCGATTTCTATAATTAAACTATTGAAAATTATAAGATTTGGGAAATGGACTTTCGGCAGCGTACAATGCCTTGATTAAAAACAAGTCATCAATAAATTTTGATGTGCAAAAAAGAGTAATAAACGAGGGCAGGCAAGCTATGAACAACAACTACCGTAAACCGCTGCAATCCACCCAGCTGGAATATTATGACGTGCGTCAGGCCGTAGAAGATATTCAGCCAGGCGCATATGCCAAACTTCCTTATACCTCCAAAGTGCTTGCTGAGCAGCTGGTTCGTCGTTGTGATCCTGCCATTTTAGAACAGTCTTTGCGCCAGCTGATTGAGCGTAAACAGGAACATGATTTTCCATGGTATCCGGCACGTGTGGTCTGTCACGATATCTTGGGACAAACAGCTTTGGTCGATCTTGCCGGCTTACGTGATGCAATTGCAGAACAGGGCGGTGACCCGGCTAAAGTCAATCCAGTGGTACCGACCCAGCTGATTGTCGATCATTCACTGGCGGTTGAGTTTGGTGGTTTTGATCCGGATGCTTTTGAGAAAAACCGCGCGATTGAAGACCGTCGTAATGAAGACCGTTTTCATTTTATTGAATGGACCAAAACCGCGTTTGAAAATGTCGATGTGATTCCTGCCGGTAATGGCATCATGCACCAGATCAACCTGGAGAAAATGTCTCCGGTGATTCAAAACCGTGACGGTCTGGCATTCCCGGACACCTGTGTCGGTACAGATTCGCATACGCCTCATACAGATGCATTGGGCGTGATCTCGATTGGTGTTGGCGGCTTGGAAGCGGAAAATGTGATGCTGGGCCGTGCATCTTGGATGCGTCTGCCTGACATCATTGGTGTGGAGTTTGTTGGTCAGCGTCAGCCGGGCATTACCGCAACCGATATTGTGCTCGCACTGACAGAATTCCTGCGTAAAGAACGTGTGGTCGGGGCATACTTAGAATTCTTCGGTGAAGGTGCCGACAGCATGTCAGTGGGTGATCGTGCCACGATTTCCAACATGACTCCGGAATACGGTGCAACCGCTGCGATGTTCTATATCGATCAGAACACCATTGATTATCTGACTTTGACCGGTCGTGAAGCAGAGCAAGTCAAACTGGTTGAAACTTATGCCAAAGAGATTGGTCTGTGGGCATCGGATATGACTCAGGCAGAATATCCACGTGTATTGCGTTTTGATCTTTCAACAGTAACCCGTAACATTGCTGGCCCATCCAATCCACATGCTCGTGTCTCGACATCTGACTTAAAAGAAAAAGGCATTGCAGGTAATCTAGAAGCTGCACGTGCGCAAGAGGCTGAAGGTTTAATGCCAGATGGCGCGGTGATTATCGCGGCGATTACCTCATGTACCAATACCTCAAACCCGCGAAATACCGTGGCGGCAGGTTTGCTGGCACGTAAAGCCAATGAACTCGGTTTAGTCCGTAAGCCTTGGGTGAAATCTTCTTTTGCACCGGGTTCTAAAGCAGCAGCGTTGTATTTGGAAGAAGCTGGCGTTTTAAAAGATTTAGAAAAACTGGGTTTTGGGATCGTGGCTTATGCCTGCACCACTTGTAACGGCATGTCGGGCGCACTAGATCCAAAAATTCAGCAAGAAATTATTGACCGTGACCTGTATGCCACAGCGGTATTGTCGGGCAACCGTAATTTCGATGGCCGTATCCATCCTTATGCGAAGCAGGCTTTTCTGGCATCTCCACCACTGGTGGTGGCGTATGCGATTGCCGGTACGATTCGTTTTGATATCGAAACGGATTCACTTGGTACAGATAAAGAGGGCAACCCGATTTATCTAAAAGATATCTGGCCATCGGATGAAGAAATTGATGCACTGGTGAAAGAAGCAGTGAAGCCGGAACAGTTCCGTCAAATCTATATTCCGATGTTTGATTTGGGTGTGAATGAAAAGGCAGCAAGCCCGCTATATGACTGGCGTCCGCAAAGTACTTATATCCGCCGTCCGCCGTATTGGGAAGGTGCACTCGCTGCACCGCGTACCTTAGCCAATATGCGTCCACTGGCGATCTTGGGTGATAACATCACCACTGATCATTTGTCACCATCGAATGCCATTGTGCTCGACAGTGCGTCAGGTGAATACCTGAAAAAAATGGGCGTGCCTGAGGAAGACTTTAACTCTTATGCAACGCATCGCGGTGATCACCTGACGACGCAACGTGCGACTTTTGCCAACCCGAAACTGTTCAATGAAATGGTCGTGCGTTCTGATGGCACGATCAAGCAAGGTTCGAAAGCGCGTGTGGAGCCGGAAGGCGAAGTAATGCGGATGTGGGAAGCGATTGAAATCTACATGAACCGTAAGCAACCGCTAATTATTATTGCAGGTAAAGACTATGGTCAGGGTTCGAGTCGTGACTGGGCGGCGAAAGGTGTGCGTCTGGCAGGTGTAGAAGCGATTGTGGCAGAAGGTTTTGAGCGTATCCACCGTACCAACTTGGTCGGTATGGGGGTATTGCCGCTTGAGTTTAAGTCGGGTACGGATCGTAAGACTTTAGGTCTTGATGGTACGGAGCTGTATAGCGTGATTGGTAATATCGCGCCACGTTCGACTTTGACTTTGGTGATTGAGCGTTCAACCGATGATGGTAAAAACCAGATTATTGAAGTACCTGTGACTTGCCGTCTGGATACTGAAGAAGAAGTGCATGTGTATGAAGCGGGTGGGGTGTTGCAACGCTTTGCACAGGACTTTTTAGAAGGGAATATTTAAGAATCTCCCCTAACCCCTCTTTAATAAAGAGGGGAACTCCCTCCTTTTTTAAAGGAGAGAAGTATTGCTTCGCAAGGGGGGGAGATTAAAGTTATTGAAATTGTTTAAAAAACGCTCTAATGTGGATTGGGGCGTTTTTTATTTTTTAATGGGGGGGATTTTTGGAAATTTATAAAGATATTAATAATGATTCTAACGTGACGCATTACGAAATTGGTGAGACTTATATTAGAGTGAAATTTAGAGAAACGGCTAAAATTTATCAATACAGTTATAGGAAGGCTGGGAGGTTTCACGTAGATAAAATGAAAATATTAGCTAGATCTGGTAATGGATTAAATGCATACATAAATAGAAATGTTAAGTTCTTATATGACTGAATTTATGAAAGAGAAAAATAGTGAATAAGAAAAGTTTTGAATCTTGGCTCGATAGTTTAACAGAAGATCAAATTAAAGAATTTAATACAAAACAGCATGAAGAAAATTTGCGACAAGTAATTGCTTTTAAAGAGAGCTATCAGAAACGGCAATGTTACCTATGCAGAAAAGATTTCAAAACGATGAGTGTAGGAGAACCATGTCTACATTGGTTATTACGTCTTTGTAAATTTCAAAAAAAACATTTTAAATTGATATATGAAAAATATGGTTATCACAATATTGCAGCTTATTTAAGGTGGTGTGCAAATGAAGAGAAGTTACTTTCAAATATTAACGATCTAGACAGTGAAAGATCTGGGCGTAAAATTTTATCTTCTACAATAAAGTGGAAAAATATTGAGTGGACATTTGATTGCTCAGAGAATGATGCTGAGGGGCATAAAGGCAAACAAATCGAATATCCCCACTACCATTTTCAAATGAGGATTGATGGAAGACCTTTCATAAATTTTAATGAATTCCATGTACCCTTTTCAAAAGAAGACCTGGAAATTTTGAAATTAAGGGATAATTCTAGAGTAGTTCAAAATTTTGGGGTTGCAGGTTCTGGTATGCAAGATGCAGTGAGTGTAGATCCTAATAAAGTCATTGAATTAGCATCCCTTTCAGAAAATGAAGAAGATGCAACGTATCATTTCTCTACTATAGTGGATATGAGTGATAATCCAATTTCAGGAGAAGAGCTCTATGAAATACAAATGGAAGCTAAAAAATTAGGTAAATCATTTGCTTATATGTTAAATGAAAGGTTGAGTGATAGAGCAAAAATACAAACTGTAATTAGCCCTGCTGAATCAATACCTGATATTGCAATTAGAACCGAACATAAAAGGCGATAAGACCATGTAGATTTTTGCAGTATTTGCCTTCGCCCAAATGCCATCATCATTTACAAAAATGGACAATAGACATTCATCACCAGAGGGTTATACTAGACAGACCATTTCTAAAACCATGGAGAACAAAGATGGTTACTGCTGGCGAAAAACCCGGAACAGGCTTCTATTTTTGTGTTCAATGCGGACACCGCACCTACTTAGAAATTGGTACTGATCGTTTACCACCGTGTACCAAATGCCAAGGCAATCAATTTAACAATAAGAATGCCTAAGCAAAACAACTCAAACAGTTACCCTCTGTTTTGAATGAAAGCCCTATTACTCCATAGGGCTTTTTGCTGTTTATTAGCTAACCACTTTTAAATTAAGGTTAGATATTTCCGGGGTGAAACAATGAAAAAATTTGCAGCTTTAGTACTAGGCAGTGCAATCTTATTTACTTCAGGCTGTGCCACGATGTTTAATGGTTCAACTCAAACTGTGAATATCCGTAGTAATGATGAATTGGCTAAGTTATATGTCAATGAAGAATATATGGGACAGCGTAATACTGTCTATACTTTCAAAAAGAAAGAAAACTATGTGATTAAGGCAGAGAAGCAAGGCTGTCAAACCAACACCGTTATTCCACAGAAAACATTTGATCCAACAACTTTATTAGGTATCTTCCTAGATTGGGGACTTATTTCTATTCTGGTTGTAGATGGTGCTGCTACTGGAGCATGGCAAAAATTTAGCCAGACAAGCTATGTCGTTGATCCTAATTGCTAATTAATTCAATTAGATTGAAAAAAATATCCCATCATTGAGTGGGATATTTTTTTGTAAATTCACATCTTTTTGAACTTTGATTTTGATTGAAAATTAACCAAATTACCTCCATATAAAACCCTGGATTCACCATATTTAAGGCTGCCGAATTGCAACATTATCTTGATCTTAATCACGACTCAGGTGTTGCCAATTACGAGATTGGTAACGAATTTATTCGCGTGCAATTTAAGAAAACCTCAAAAGTTTATACCTACAGTTATAGCAGTGCCGGTGATCAGCATGTGGAAAACATGAAACAGCTCGCCCGATATGGCGATGGCCTGAACGCCTATATCAATAAGCATACCCGTCAGCTTTTTGTACGCTAAAACTGGTCTGCTTCTTGCTTCAATCAAAGTCCTAGAAGGCAAATATTTAATAACAGCTAAATATCTGCCTTGAAATAGTGCATGTGCACATATTGGAAAGAGGGCAAACACATATGGAAATCACAGAGTACGAACCAGAATCAGGAAAATTAAGCAAGAAAGCCCACTTTTATTCCGCATGGCCATTAATTCTGATCCCGTTTGGGGGCGCAATTGGCTTGCTCTACGGCGTGATGGCATATTTACTGAATCTAAAAGTCTATAGCTCTGAACTGACGAGACTCAATAAAGTTCTGGCCAATCTGCTGTGCGGGATGTCGGCGATCAGTATCTGGTGGTTTAGCGCACAATGGATTCAGGCTGCTTTGTTTCAATAAATAGTCATCATGTCTTGAAGATAAATTGCAATAAAGGCCATGTTTACAGAATAAAAAAGCGTAAAAAATGAAGAATAGAATTTATTTCCCTAAATTTGGTTTAATAATGAAATAAATTTTCAAAAAATCTAAAAATTAAAAAAACATAGGAAATTAATCCCGTCCATCTTTGCCTAATATAGCTCTCAAGGGTGTGATGGGATCGGAAAGAGTAGCATGCTGCGAGCGGCGCAAAACGCGAGTGCAGTACGAACCCAAAAGGTCTCGATCCGGCTTAGGACGCTATAGACCATAAGTTTATAGGCTATAAGATCAAGTCTTACAAAGATTGATAGTTGAAGTAAACCATGAAACGTTTTCCCAACACCCTAAAAAATTCTCCGGCAATGCAACATAAGAAATCATTAAAATAATAATAAATCAAAAACTTAAGAAAAATATTCATTCAAGCAAGATACAAATCAGTTCTCATTTTCCCAGATCAAAACTGTTATTTTTAAAGCATCAGCTGCCTGGTGGGGAATCGTGATGAATCTCGATATTTGGTGTCGTTTTTTACTATTTTCCTTGCTCATCAATTACATCATTCTTATGCTCTGGTTCACGGTTTTTGTATTTGCCCGCAACTGGATGAAACAAGTGCACGGAAAATGGTTCCGGCTGTCTGAAGCCAGCTTCGATGTGATTCATTATTCGGGTATGGCGCTGTATAAAATTGGAATTTTGCTGTTTAACCTGGCGCCTTTAATTGCAATCTATTTGATCAAACAAAGTTAAGCGCGATTCTGAACTGCATTTTTTAATGACAAAAAATAGCTTGGGATTAGTCTAGTTAAATAACAATTAAAACAGGATTTCAAAGGAGTGGATGCAGATGAATCAAGTCAAACCGGCACTGATTTTGGGTGCCTTGATTGCTTTAGGGATGATGCTTGCTGGCTGGATTCTGGGCAATAGTGCCCTGAAAATTAAACAGTATGAACGTATTGTTTCGGTCAAAGGCTTGTCAGAGCGTGAAGTCAAGGCCGATGTAGCAGTGTGGCCGATCCGCTTTAACGCAGGCAGTCAGGATCTGGCCCAGTTGTACGATACCATGCAAAACAATACCCAGGAAATTCAGACTTTTCTAAAAAATGAAGGTTTTAGTGCCGAAGAGATCACCAGTGCCTCACCAAGTATTACCGATAAATACGCCCAGCAATACGGCGGTGATGCCAATGTCGCACTGCGCTATACTGCCAGTCAGACCATTACCGTCTATACCCACAACATCGATGCAGTACGCAAGGCACAAAGCCGTCTGGTGGCTTTGGGTAGAAAAGGCATTGCCTTTGCTGGAGATGATTCCGGACAAAGAACCGAATATTTATTTACCAAGTTGAATGACATTAAGCCGGCGATGATTGAACAAGCCACCGAAAATGCCCGCAGTGTGGCAGAAAAATTTGCCGCAGATTCAAAAAGCAGTCTGGGGAAAATCAAGTCCGCCAATCAGGGCATGTTTAGTATCGAAGATCGCGACAGCAATACCCCCTATTTGAAGAAAGTCCGTGTAGTTTCGACGGTGGATTATTATCTGGCAGATTAGGGCGTGTCCTCATTTGAAAAATTGGTTTTAAATACTTAAAATCCTCCTTTAAGCTCTTTTGATTTCTATATTTT
>NZ_WURP01000012.1:0-51261 GCF_009829025.1 Acinetobacter sp. 18QD2AZ41W
CACACAAGTTGTTCTTCATAATCTCTTAATGATCTTCTTGCTGATTCGTCACCAGCAAGCTAGGTCGGCTATATTACTCTCTATCTCTAGAAAGTCAACCAGTAATGAAAACTATTTTTAAACTTTCTTTCTAAAACCCAACTTAGTCAATCTTAACTAAGTTACTGTTTTATCAGAAGTTTTAATCTTCATCACCGCCGATGGATGTGCATTCTACAGCATTTCAGATCCCTTGCAACACTTCTTGCAAAGATTTTTTATCGTGTGTTTATTTTTCAAACCAATAAAAACATAAGATACTGTTATATATAGTTAATTTATTTTCATTATTTTTGATTTTCATGTGATCTAGCTAAGAACTCTCACCCAAGTAATTACAACCAATTGTTTTAATTAAAATTATTTAAAAAAATCATTTATTACGCACTCCCTATTGCTTAAGGCGTAGTCAATTCTTGTTTTATTCTTCACCGCCCTGACGCTTATATAGACAAAACTTGTTTTATACGGCCTTCTTCCTAGAAATTGGCACTCTATTTAAATATGCAAAATAAACTCCGACCTTAAAATTAAAAAAGCCATTGCTTAAAAGCAATGGCTTTTTCAAAAGATTAGACAACAATTAAAACTTCATACTGACTCTTGCCCAGTAGTTACGGCCAATATTGTTAAATTGCTCATTGGCAGCAAATCCAAAACCAGAACTGCCCATCTTGTTCAAATGCTCGGCATAGGTACGATCTAGGACATTATCGACCCCCACAGAAAGATCTACCCCATTCGTAATGTGATATGTGCCATTTAAAGACAGTGCGCCAAAGCCTGCACTTTTCTTAACATCATAACCAACGATATTCCCTTCACGCTCACTAATTCGGTTTTGACCATCGACCAAACGCCAGTAAGCACCCAAAGTATAATTATCCTGGATATAACGTAAATTCACCCGAGCCTCTAAAGGTGAAATCTGTGGCAACGGCGTATTATCAGTGGTGTTTTCACCCCATGCGTACATGGCACTGACATCAGCCTGAATCGCATCACTAAACTGATAACCAATGCCCGCTTCTGCACCTGCAATGACAGCATCGACATTTCGTGTTTCAGCTTGATCGTTTGCATTGTATTTGGTCAAAATAAAATCTTGAATCAAGCCTGTATAGGCAGATACCCATGAACTTAGGTTTCCATGTTCATGTTGGTAACCTAAATCCAACTGTAGGGTTTTCTCAGTATCAATGCTTTTAAAGGTATTGGTATTACCATTCCCTGTTTTAGGACTGAATAATTCCCAGTAATCCGGCATACGTTCGACATAGCCCACGCCAATATAGGTCTTACCATCGTCATGCTCGGGATGATGATTTTCAAAACGTACAAAGGCACTCGGTAGAGTTTCTTTACGTTCCTGATTTGACTCCACTGCTTCTACATTGACCTGATCCAGACGCAAACCAGACACTAGCTTATTGTTATCACTAAGCTGATAACTGAGCTCACCAAAAGCCCCAACAGACTGGAATTCCATATCTTTAGTACGTGACTGATTTTGATACGGCGTCATCAGACTTCCGTTACGTTTAGTATGTTGGTTATTCTGACTATCGATACCAGTAATCAGCTGTAATTTATTCCATTCATTGGTCATTGCCATACGAGCATTCAATGTTTTACGCGCAACATTGCTCGCCATGGGCATACTCATCATGGGACTAGCCTGAAACTCACGCAGACTATAATTATCCATGACATGATCATTAAAGTTATAGTTCACCTGTGCTTCAATCTTTTGAATCACATCGCTAATATTTTTCTTTTCGAGCTTTAGACCGAGACTTTCACGGGCAAATTTCGATCCATCCATAGCCCGACCAGCATAGACTGCTTCAGCATCCGCTTTACCACCGGTCAGTTCTACCCAGGTATTTTCATCAGGTGTCCAGCCTAAAGCCAGATCCGCATTCCAGCGCTCCCAATCCGAAGGAACAATGGTGCCATTTCCATCTTTATAACTGCCAGATACAGAACGGTTGGTATTCAGACGGATATATTTCTGCTCATCGCCTGCTGCCACTTCAATATTCTGATCCAGTCGGTCAAATGAACCCATCAAGACACTTGTTTGACCACGATAGTTTTTATCATCTTTAAACTGTTCCGGACTGCGCTCAAAAATCACGGTTGCGGCAGATCCAGTATTGGCATATTGAACCGTTTGCGGGCCTTTGATCACCGTAATCTGGTCGTAACTTTCTGGGGAAATATATGAGGTGGGTGAGTCCATCCGACTTGGACAGGCCCCCAGGTTTTCAGTGCCATCGGTCAGGATTTTAATTCTTGAACCAAACATACCCCGGAAAGTCACATCACCATTGGTGCCGGCACCGCTATTCACCGCACTAAAACCGACAATGCTTTGTAAATAGTCTGCACCATCTGATGCCGGAATCGGTTGAATCGGCTGTTTCGGATCAGCACGGACAATCAGTCCATTGGCATCATTACCTGCTGTAGAAGTCACCACAATCGGTGCCAAAGTTTGCACGGGCATCGTTTCATTTGCCATTGTGGCTGGTGAATAACAGATAACACAAATCGCAGCCGCAAGTGGCTGTAAAAAAAATTTAGGCTGAGCCATTTTTTTATCTCACTGAATACATAAAAAAGCATGGCTTGAGTCAATAACAACCCAAGCGAAAAATGCAGGTTTATGCAGGCAGTGGCGGCGCTCGTCCCTGAGGAATTAAAAAGAGCTGCTGAAGGACAAACCAGACATGCTTAAAGGTTTTTTGATAAGCAATTAAACGTACCTGAATCCGGCCAAGTACCTGTTTGATATCCAGATCCGGCGGTAAGACTAAATTGGCATAAACCGTACAGTATTGACACTGATGATTGGCATCATGATGATCATGCTGAATATGACCAGATTGGACTTTGAAATGGTGATGTTCACTGGCACTATGCTGTGTATGAACGTCTGTCGCGATAAGAAGCGCACGCGTGATGGTTTCGCAGACCGGAGCAACCTGATATTGCGTCGGTAACAAAGGCTGTAAAAATACAGCAATCTGTAGAAACACAGCTGCAAATGCAAATAGCAGCCCCGCGCGTAAAAACACAGGCCACTCCTAAAATATGCTCATGTCGATTATAACAAAGCCCAATCAGAATTGGGCTTTGTTGGATCATTAAAATAAATTAAAAAAATATCCTAGCGTTTAACTGCCACCTTGTCTTTATTACGCTGGCGTACCAGTTTTTCTACTTTTTCACGTGCACGTTGACGTTTTAATGGCGATAAATAATCAACAAATAATTTGCCACTTAAGTGATCCATTTCATGTTGAATACACACAGCGAGAAGTCCGTCAGCTTCGAGTTCAAATGCTTGACCTTCCAGATTAATTGCCTCGATTTTTACACGTGACGGACGGTCAACTTTATCGTATATTTGAGGAACTGATAGACAGCCTTCTTCGTAGGGCTGCGTTTCTTCAGTCAATGGTGTAATTTTGGGGTTAATAAACACCATCGGTTGATCTTTATTTTCAGACAGATCCATAACAATCAGCTGAATATGACGATCCACCTGAGTCGCGGCAAGTCCGATACCTGGTGCTTCATACATGGTTTCAAACATATCTGCAGCGAGCTGACGAATTTCATCAGTCACATCTTCGACAGGTTGTGCAATGGTACGAAGACGGGGATCCGGGAAACTTAAAATAGGTAATAAGGCCATACTGCGTCCTCAATTATGCCATTGATCAAAAAACCAAATGAAGGGAATGCTTCATCAAAAAAATGTGTGTAAGATCGTTATTATAACGCAACTACGCACATAATTTTAGGAATTATGATAATGAAAAAGGTTTTGAAGGGCATGCCATTTTTTAGTGCCTTGGGGTTTAAAAATCAGATGCTGGCACTCGCCGTTTGTGTCGGTGTCGGTATGGGGACTATTCATTCTGCCGAGGCCGCACCTGCACGTAATGTCAATCCGCCGGCATTAAAAGCCAGTGCACCCAATGTTTATGTGGTCAAAAAAGGCGATACCCTCTGGGACATCTCAAAACGCTTTTTGAAAAACCCGGTGCGTTGGCCTGAAATCTGGGCCAGCAACAAGCACGTGAAAAATCCACATTGGATTTTCCCGGGCGATCGCCTGTTGATGTGTGATTATCAGGGCCGTCCGATTATTGGCAAAGATGAAGGTGATGGTTGTGACGGTATTATCAGCCGCTATCTGGGCAGCACCTCTCTGCAACCTCAGATTCGGGTTGAATCTTTAAACAATACCATTCCAGTGATTCCACTAGAACATATCAAACAGTGGCTAGAGCGCTATACCCTGATGGCGCCTGATTCAGTTCAAGGCACCCCATACATTCTTGGAACTGCCGATCAGCGCGTACTGGCGGGCAAAGGCCAGAAAGTCTATGTACGTGGTAACGGTCTGGTCGTTGGTCAACGCTATGCCGTTTATCGTGAAGCTGAGCCTTATGTATTTACCGATGCCAATGGTAAGAAATATACTGCTGCACTCGAGCTGCAACAGGTGGCATCTGGTATTGCGGTACGTAGTGAAGGTGATGTGACCACACTGGAGCTGACTGACAGTTATAACGCGGAGGTGCGTCGCGGTGACCGCGTACTCGCTGAATACGACCCGATGTTACCGACGCTGTTCTACCCAACCAATGCAGAAAGTATTGTGCCTGGTGGTCAGATTGTGCGTGTATTGGGGTCGATTGGTACTGCAGCACGTCATAGTGTCGTCACCCTTGACCGTGGTACAGCACATGGCGTTCAGACAGGTCATGTCTTTAGCGTAAACCAGAAAGGTGAAGTGGTGACTGATCCGAAGACTAAAGAACGGGTGCAATTGCCAGGTGAGCGTATTGGTCAGGTCATGGTCTTTAAAGCCTTCGATCAATTGAGCTATGCCTATGTGCTGGATAGCGAGCTTCCAATTAAAGTGGGTGCCGGCATTCAGCCTCCTTTGTTAGAAGACTAAGGTTGCAAAGTGGGATGATGTTGATAGATCAGCATCATCTCAATTATTTTCATTCATACCAATAATAAGAAGACGCAAAAATAGGTCTCACTATGTTGAACAGATTGTCGACATCACAAATCAATGCCATCACGCTGTGGTATTTGGTGCAACATTCCCTTACCAGCTTTTATAAAATCAGTCGGCATTATGCAAATCTTGCGGATGCAGTCCATTGTTCTCAAATCGAGACCTGGCAAAAGCTCGGCCTTCATAAAAATCATATTCAACGCCTGAAAGACTTTCAAAGCAGCGAATCTCAAACCCATTTTCAGCACAGTCTAGAACAGATTCAGTTGCACAGTGATTTTGTGCTTTTGCATACAGATGCTGAATATCCACAACAACTGAGTCATTATGAGCATAAGCCGCCGATTCTGTTCGGGCAGGGACATGCAGATCAGTTACTCCAGCCACAAATTGCGATTGTTGGCAGTCGCAAGCCAAGTCCGCACGGACAGCAAGTCGCCTATGACTTTGCCTTTTATCTGAGTGAGCAAGGTTTTTATATTAATAGTGGCTTGGCACAAGGGATTGATGAAGCAGCACATCGGGCTGCGCTACAACATCGACGAACGATTGCAGTGATGGGTACAGGGATCGAACAGACCTATCCTGCTGTACATCAAGCACTACGTCAGCAAATGATTAACCACGGTGGTACAGTTATTACTGAGTTTTTACCTTTTACCCCACCCTTGCAGCAGCATTTTCCACGGCGCAACCGAATTGTCAGCGGCTTAAGTCTTGGGGTGATTGTGGCAGAAGCCGCGTTAAAAAGTGGTTCATTGCTTACGGCACAATGGGCAGCGGAACAAGGCAAGAACATATTTGCAATTCCGGGGCATATTTACAGTGAACATCATCAAGGTTGTCATCAACTGATTCGTGAAGGTGCAATTTTAATTGACCATCCACAGCAAGTGATTGAGGATTTAGCCCTAGCAACACAGTGGCAAGCGAATGCAAATCACTTCAAAAAAGATACTTATCCTGAGCAAGAGCGCACTATCCCGCCCCATTTAATTCATCTTTATAATCAACTCGATTGGGTCGGACAGAGTCTGGATCAGCTCAGTTTTCATTTACAACAGGAAGTATCTTCCTTGACCAGTCAATTGATGGAACTTGAGCTGCTCGGCTTGAGTACTCAACAAGCGGGCATGTATCAGCGTTGTCGTCCACTGAAATAAAGTTCACAATAGGGCTTTGTTGTTTTGTATAAGGTATTCACATGATTACTACCTCTGTTGCTGAAGCAGCAGCATGTCTTAAAGACGGACAAGTCTTGGCATATCCTACAGAGGCTGTTTGGGGCTTGGGTTGCGACCCTTATAATGAACAGGCATTTCATCAGATTTTAAAATTGAAACAGCGCCCGATTGAAAAAGGGGTGATTCTATTGGCAGCGCATATTTCACAGGTGGAACATCTGCTGCAAGATTTAACTACAGAAATGCGTGAACAAGTGATTGAATCCTGGAGCAATGACAGACCCGCTGAACGCGCCATTACCTGGCTGCTTCCCGCGCATCAGGAGATTCCGGCCTGGATTAAGGGCGATCATCCCAAAGTGGCGGTTCGCGTTACCAACCATCCACTCTGTATGGCACTGTGTCAGGCCTTTGGCGGTTTTATTGTGTCTACCAGTGCCAATCCTTCAGGATTGGAACCGGCACGTTCACTGCAAGATGCGATTCGCTACTTTGATCAGAATCTGAATTATCTGAATGGTGACTTAGGGTTAAGCCAGCAACCGAGCCGGATTATTGACGCCGTCAGTGGGGCGATTATTCGCGACTAAGTTGGTTCTCAGTCGACTCAGATATTCAAGCTCGACTAAAGTTTTAAGACAAAAAAAAGCTCAACCATATAGGGATGGTTGAGCATAAAAAAGGATGTGCATAAATCACATCCAGAGGGTTCAGAAATCTCTGGGAGTTTGATAAAACAAGGAAAAATATGTTTAATCATTCTCGATGGATGCATTATGAGAGAAAATTAGTGCAACGACAAGTACAATAAAAAACTCAATTAATACATATTTTCTATTAATACTAGGCAACTTTTAACCAAAATTCAAACTATCTTGCTCTTTCTATTCCAGTTTTAAAATAAATTAAGATTTTTATATTTATTTTCACATTTAAAAATTGGGATTTAACAGGCTATTTCAATTAAAAAACCTTGATTGTTTGCTTAATATTTAAACAATTAATATCTTGATAAACTGTTCCTTAGCTTATCACTTTGCTCTTCCCGGATATTGTGCCCATATAATTCCCAGTAAAATGATACCACCTCCAATACTGTGATACATGGTCCAGGCTTCACCTAACCAGAGATAGGCGACTATCGCGGTAAAAACCGGCATCAGATTCATAAAAATACTGCTACGATTTGGACCGAGTTGCTGTACCGCCATCATCCAAAAGAACGGAGCTAAAATAGAAGGAAAAATTCCGGCATAAACAATACTGGCTGCATTATGGCTATTGATACTGTCCAGACCGAAGTAAAGTACCAACGGAATATGATAGAGACAGGCCATAAAAATCTGGATATACAGACTCAGCAACAATGGAATCTGAATCTGCCATTTTTTCAGCAAGACGCCATAGCAGGCATAGAAAAATACTGCGATCAGCATCAGCAAATCACCGATATAACTGTCGCCCACCGTCAAGAAATGCAGCCCCTGCCCTTGGGCCATGACATACATCAGCCCAATAAAAGACAGCAGACTCCCCAGTACCGCAGCCTGTGTCGGGCGAATTTTTAAGACAAAAATACCCACAATAATGGTAAAAATAGGAATAAAGGCATTGATCAGCCCCATATTGGTCGCAGTGGTAAAGTGTGCAGAGCTATAGGCCAATCCTTGATACAGCACCATCCCCAAGGCACTCAAAACTGCAAAGTGTCCAAGATGTGGTCGAATTTCCGGCCAGGCCGCTTTGACCTTGGGCAACAGAAATGGGCTTAAAATTAGCAGTGCCAGTACCCAGCGGTAAAAACTGATACTGATGGGAGAAATATAATCCGCCACATAACGTGTCACCGTCATGTTTAAGGACCAAATAAAAACTGCGGCCAATGGCAATACCATCGCCCACCAGACTGCTTTGTGCTGCTGTGTCATACCCTCATCCATGTGTCGCTTGTCTTGTTATTTAGCGATTGCTATTTGCGCACCCTAGCATAATAGATTTTTCACATGATATTCAGGCAATTTACCGATTTAAGCCTCCTGCTTCAGCTGCTGTTACTTGTATTGAATCTAAATACCCGTTAAAACAAAGACGATTCAGTCTGAATAAACAGGAAATCTAATGACTCGCTCTGTATATGACATTCCAGTCAAAACCATTCAAGGCCCAGAAACCACCTTAAACCAGTATCAGGGCAAGGTATTGCTTGTGGTGAACGTGGCATCGAAATGTGGTCTGACTCCGCAATATGAAGGTTTGCAAAAGCTGTATAAAGACAAAAAAACGCAAGGTCTGGAAATTCTGGGCTTCCCTGCCAATAACTTTCTGGAGCAGGAACCAGGTAGCGAAGCAGAGATTCAGGAATTCTGCTCTATCAATTATCAGGTTGACTTCCCGCTCTTTGCTAAAATTTCTGTGGCGGGCGAAGACAAGCATCCGCTCTATACCACGCTGACTCAAGCTGTACCAGAGCGGATCGGTGAAGGCCCGTGGTGGAAAGATCTGGTCGATTATGGCCTGACTCCAAACCAACCGCCTGAAGTGTTATGGAACTTTGAGAAATTTCTGATCAATAAGAATGGCGAAGTGGTTGCACGTTTTGCGCCTGACATTACTGCAGATGATCCGCGAATTGTGGATGCGGTAAATGCCGAACTGGCCAAATAATTGCTAATCGCAAAGTAAGTATGTATTTACCCAATAGATACTTACTTTGTAATTTAAACACAGCGAGTTAAATACATAATGATTCATATAAATCCTATCTATAAGTCGCCCTCAACTTTTATTTTTGGCTATAGTTCGTCGCCTGTTCATCAATCTAACAGGCCTAATCTGCAACGATCCTCGGTTAGATTAACAATACACTTGAAGCAATAAACCATTGAGTAAAAGCAAGCGTATTTTCTATATCAAATGCATTCTACGCGTATGAGAAACCCGTACTGGATCAAGTGAATAGGGAGAATGTAAGCATGCATATCCAGAACTCTCCGTTTCTTAACATCATTACAGCCCAAACAATTTATTGAGTTGAAAACGTGAGTTTTATCTTTATTTTTTAAGCATTTTTAATCGAAGACGGTCTGCGCTTCAGTAAATTTGTTATAACTTTGCAACAATCTTTTTTATCTCCATAGTTTGTCCCTATATTAAATCATGAAATATTTCCACCTGCACCGAGACCCTGATTCCATGTCCAAGATTCTTGCCAATGCCGTTCTTCCTTTTGCATTATTTAGCTCAGGGATTTTACTGATGGGATGTGAACAGGCAGTTGAAGCACCCACTGAGCAAGCGGAAACTCGTAGTTCCGATCTTGACACTGCCAGCCAGCCGCAAACTGGCGCTACCGCACCAACTGAGCTTAGATCGGGCAATATGTTTTATATGGTTCGTGATGTGGCTGACTTACAGCTGAAAGCAGGCAGTTATGTGGAACAGTTGAAGCAGACTCAGACTGAGCTACAAAGTGCAGTAGAAGCCAAGGATACTCAGCAACTGCAGTCCACCGCAACCCAGTTACAACAGCAACTCAACAGCTTTAATCAGGTACTCGGCAACCTGAACTTAAAAAGTCAGGAAATTGACCAGATCCGCAGCAATATCATGAGTGCCAATCAGCAAGTCTTGGCCTCACCGCTGTTGAATGGTGACATGGATTTAAGCCAGATCGACCTGAAAAAAATTGAATCGCAGATGGTCAATGTGCAAGCTGAAATGATCAAACTGGCGGGGCTGCTGATCCAGAATCCAGAGCAAAAATCAGACAGTACGACTGAACAGGAAAATACCTAAACCTTCATCTAAGGCGATAGATCGGAAAGCATCTTCCTCAATCGCCTTATCTGCTTTACACTGTAATTTATTATAAAAACTAATTTAAATTAAAAGCTTATATCTAATAAAATAATCAGGAGTTCAATCATGTCGAATTCAGTGCTGTATTCTGTTGTTCCGGTCGAATCCCGACTTGACCTGAAAGATCCCTTTATTTTTACTGTTCACCATCAGGATCATTATCCACAAGGCAATGCCCAATTAGGGCCAGTTACACCGCCGTATCAGCATGAATATGACATGTATTATGGCGAGCAAATTCCCGGCTTTCCGGAGCATCCGCATACCGGTTTTGAAACCATTACCATTGTCGAGCGCGGTTATGTCGACCATTTTGACTCGCTCGGAAACTCGGGACGTTATGCCGCAGGTGATGTGCAATGGCTGACCACCGGCAATGGGGTACAGCACTGCGAAATGTTTCCCTTAGTTCATCAAGATCAGGATAATCCTCTGGAGCTGTTTCAAATCTGGCTGAATTCCTCACCGGAACAGAAAAAGCAGCCGGCCGATTATAAAATGTTGTGGCGTGAACAGATTCCGCATGTATTTTCAGCCAATGCAGCCGGACCTAAAGCGGATATTCGGGTCATTTCAGGGCAGTTTAAAGACACCGAAGCACTGGATCGTCCACCCCATTCTTGGGCAGCACCTGCTGAAAACAGGGTCAATATTTACCTGATCACACTTGCGCCTGAGGCAGAGCTGATTATTCCGGCAAGTACTGCGAGCGCGACGCGTTTTTGTTATTTCTACCAAGGCAAAAGTCTGGAGCTGGAAGGACAGAAAATACAGGTCAAGCATCTGATAGAACTCAAACCAGATCAGGATATTCATCTCAAAGGTGGTTTACTGGAATCACATATTTTATGGCTAGAAGGTGAACCGATTGGTGCACCCGTGGCGATGCGCGGGCCCTTTGTGTTAAATACTCCGCAGGAACTGGATGCTGCTTTTCGCCGTTATCGTGACACCCAGTTTGGTGCTTGGCCTTGGCCAAACGCTGAACCATCATTTCCACGAGAACGACCTCGTTTTGCCAGCTATGACGGTGGTCAACGCGAAGAATATCCAGAACAAAGAAGCCACTGAATAGTGGCTTCTTTGTCGAGTCAATATTTTATTTCTTCGGGCTTTTGACCACGACCAGTTTCTTTTGCACAAATTCTTTGAAACCATCAATCGAGAGTTCATGGCCATAACCGGAGTTCTTCATCCCGCCAAATGGTAATTCCGGCGTGGTATCGGTAAACCAGTTGATCCAGATCATGCCAGTTTCTACCCGTGATGCTAGTTTTTTAGCGCGCTCGATATCCTGTGAATGAATCACGCCACCTAAGCCATAATTGGAATCATTGGCAATTTCGACAATCTCATCATCATCCTTCGCCACATAGATTTGCGCCACCGGGCCAAAAAATTCTTCATACCAGGCTTCATTTTCACGCGTGATATTTTCCAGAATGGTTGGGGCATAGAAATTGCCTTGATGGTCTACAGCCTTACCGCCAGTGACCACAGTCGCACCTTGTGCTACTGCCTTCTCGACCTGCTTGGTAAGTTTTTCCAGCGCATCTTTTGAAGAAAGCGGCCCTAACGTGGTTTCAGGATCGAGCGGATCACCCAGCTTTAACTGTTCAAAAGCTTTCAGCATGCCGGCTTTGAATTGTTCGGCAATTTTTTCATGCAGAATAAATCGCTTCGCTGCCGTACACACCTGCCCGGCATTATTGACCCGCGCCTGACAGCCTAACTTGATCGCGCGTTCGAGATCTGCATCATCCAGCACAATAAAGACATCATTACCGCCCAGTTCCAGCGTTGATTTTTTAAGATGTTTTCCGGCCTGTTCAGCGACTGCACTGCCCGCACCTTCTGAACCTGTCAATGCCACACCACGTACACGTTTGTCTGCAATCACCTCAGCGACCTGGTCACTGCTGATAAACAGGTTGGTCCAGACACCTGTGGGTGCGCCTGCATCCAAGATCAGTTGTTCAAAGGCTTCCGCACATTGCGGAACAATGCCAGCATGTTTTGCCAGAACTGGATTACCAATGGCACAGTTCGGTGCAAAGACCCGCATCAGTTGATAAAACGGAAAGTTCCACGGTTCTACCGCCATGATAATACCCAGTGGATGATGCTCAACCCAGGCCTCACCCAGTTCCGTTTCATAGGACACGGGCGCTAAAAATTCTTTGGCATGATCAGCATAGTATTCGGCAATTTTGGCGCAGGTTTCGATTTCACCTTCACTCTGCTTAATGAGTTTTCCCATATCCAGCGTCATGAGCTTGGCCAGTTCAGATTTTTGCTCTCGCATATTGCTGGCCAGTTTACGAAGTACTTCAATACGGGTATCGGCCTGTTGAGCCCATTCCGATTTCAGGATTTTTTCTGCTGTATCGAGGGCATTTTGAATATCTTGATCGCTATGGGATGGGTAGTCTTTCAATTTTTGATTGGTAAATGGATTAATAGATTGATAAGCCATGATTTTCCCTTTTTCAATTATAAGTTTCGCCTGTTCAAAACCCAATCGCATCAAGTTATAACAAGCGAGTATCTGTTCGAATTATTTAACTTATCATTGATTTATTTATGGCGTGTGCCTGCTTACAGATTGGTTCAAAACATTACTGAGAAAGGGTAAAAGTTATATCGAGTGGTACAAAATGAAATTTTCTAATAAATATCAAACTAAAGCCAATAGTGATGAAGTTAGGGTTCGAGCAAACTATAAAAAGCTTGAAGTACCAAGTTTAGCAGAAGGTTTTGATGAGACATTTAAGGTGAAGATTGTGGGGAATTTTCGATTATTCCCCATCCCTCAGCTCTATTAAAGTCTTTTTTTGGGTTTTCTTTTATGTGTGGTTTCTCGCACTACAGGTATCGGGTGTCTAGGTGATGGTCTCAAACTGACACCCTGTATCACTTTTTTTCTGATTCTTCCTCCAATTTATAATAGACAAATAACTGATGAATCAGATTTTCTAAAACCTTTAGATGCAAAATTAAATCTTTTCTAGACTTACTATCAGCACGATGTGCAGCATCATTTCCTAGATAACGAATATCATCTAATAAACCTCTTTGTTTTGTTGAAATAAAACCATCAACCTCAAACTGAGTTAGAATTATTCCTAGATCATCAGACTTCCCAAAATACTTTATAATTTGCTCTAAAAGAGTCCTTAAACCTAATCCTGTTAGTAAAGGCATCTTATTATTCAAAGCAATAATGACTTCCTCATAAGTACAATAAATTTCTTCAGGCAAAATTTTTGCAAACTCTTTAGAAAATGCGGTTTCTTCATCGCGTATTGGATATAGTTGAATTTGAGCATTTTCCTCATAAATTGGAGTACCGTCATACTCTTCTCCTATTTGAAACACTTCTTCTGAATTTATAATTTCCTTTTTATAAGTAATAGAACCACAATTAATACATTTCAAAACCTTATAATTTTTATAAAGTTGGAATTCCCCATAGTCCTCACTATCAGTTATATTAACAATAATATTTTGCTTTATATCAATTTTACATTTTATACATAAACATTGATCGAATATTTCTGGCTCGCTAACTTGGACACTGCAATTTTTATCAACAAATATTTTCATATTTTTTCCATGTTATAAATTATCATAAAAAAACCACCCTTTCGGGTGGTTTCTTCAATCTCAAACCGTCTCTTATTGAGCGCGGTTTTTGATTTTGCGGATCGTTTCCAGCTGTGCAGCAGTTTCTGCAAGAGCAGCCAATGCAGCAGCAGAATCCAAATCGCTCTTTTGATTGGCAAGCAATTGTTCAGCGTGTTTACGCGCTTCAATAATTGCCGCTTCATCTAAGTTGTCGGCACGGATTGCAGTATCTGCAAGAACCGTAACAACGTGCGGTTGAACTTCTAGAACACCACCAGATACATAGATCAACTCTTCTGTACCGTTTTCCAAAATAACGCGGATCGCGCCAGGTTGGAGCAAAGTTACCAGCGGAGCATGGCCAGGCATAATACCTAACTCACCGCCAGCACCTTTTGCAATTAGCATCGTTACAGTGCCTGAGTACAAAGACTCCTGAACACTTACAACATCACATTGCATAGTCGCCATGAGAATCTCCTAAATTAGAGTCGCTAATTAAAGTTTCTCGGCTTTAGCAATCACTTCGTCAATACCACCAACCATGTAGAACGCTTGTTCTGGGATGTGATCGTATTCACCAGCTAGAAGACCTTTAAAGCCACGAATCGTTTCTTTAAGAGATACTAATTTACCAGGTGCACCAGTAAATACTTCAGCTACGTGGAACGGTTGAGAGAAGAAACGCTGGATTTTACGCGCACGGTAAACAACCAGTTTATCTTCTTCAGCAAGCTCGTCCATACCAAGAATCGCGATGATGTCTTTAAGCTCTTTATAACGTTGCAATACGTTCTGTACAGAACGTGCAATTTCATAATGCTCTTGACCAACAACTAACGGATCTAATTGGCGTGAAGTTGAGTCTAGTGGATCGATCGCTGGATAAATACCAGAAGATGCGATGTCACGGCTCAATACTACAGTTGCGTCCAAGTGAGCAAACGTTGTAGCAGGCGATGGATCTGTTAAGTCATCGGCAGGTACGTATACCGCTTGGATTGACGTAATAGAACCAGACTTAGTCGATGTAATACGTTCTTGAAGAACACCCATCTCTTCTGCAAGTGTAGGCTGGTAACCTACTGCAGATGGCATACGACCTAGAAGTGCTGATACTTCAGTACCCGCTAGTGTATAACGATAAATGTTATCTACGAACAATAGTACGTCACGGCCTTTACCGTTTTCGTCTTTCTCGTCACGGAAATATTCAGCCATAGTAAGACCAGTCAACGCTACGCGTAAACGGTTACCTGGTGGCTCGTTCATCTGACCGTAGACCATTGCTACTTTGTCTAGAACGTTAGAATCTTTCATTTCGTGATAGAAGTCATTACCTTCACGAGTACGCTCACCAACACCAGCAAACACAGATAAACCTGAGTGAGCTTTCGCGATGTTGTTGATCAATTCCATCATGTTTACAGTTTTACCAACACCGGCACCACCGAACAGACCAACTTTACCACCTTTCGCAAACGGGCATAGCAAGTCGATGACTTTAATACCAGTTTCTAGAAGGTCAGTAGAAGCTGCTTGTTCTGCATAAGAAGGTGCAGAGCGGTGAATTGGTAAACGCGCTTCAGTCGCAACAGGACCAGCTTCGTCGATCGGGCGACCAAGAACGTCCATGATACGGCCTAGAGTCGCTGTACCTACAGGTACAGAAATCGGCGCGCCAGTGTTAACTACGTTCAAACCACGCTTAAGGCCTTCAGTAGAACCCATTGCAATAGTACGAACTACGCCATCACCAAGCTGTTGCTGAACTTCTAAAGTAGTTTCAGTACCATCTACTTGGAGAGCGTCATAGATCTTAGGAACGCTGTTGCGTTCAAACTCGACGTCGATAACCGCGCCGATGATCTGAATGATACGACCGCTATTCATTGCTGTCTCCTCAATTCAAAATAATGTTAAACGGCAGCGGCACCACCAACGATCTCAGAAATTTCCTGAGTAATCGCGGCTTGACGCAGCTTGTTATAAATAAGTTGCAGGCTCTTAATGATCTCGCCTGCGTTGTCTGTCGCTGCTTTCATAGCGACCATACGTGCAGACTGCTCACATGCGATGTTTTCAATCACACCTTGATACACCACAGACTCGATATAGCGAACCAACAAGCCATTTAAAAGCTCTTCAGCTTCAGGCTCGTAGATATAATCCCAACCGTATTGACGGTTAAGAGTCTTGTCTTCTTCAGCAGCAGCCAAAGGAACAAGTTGTTCGATCTTTTGATTTTGAGTCATGGCATTGACAAAGCCGTTTGACACTAGATAAATACGATCTAACTCGCCTTTATCATAAGCATCCAACATCACCTGTACAGAACCAGATAACTGCTCAAGACTTGGAGTATCACCGACTTGCGTCGTCGCCCCAAGCACTTTACCGCCGTAGTTTTTAAAAAACGAAACCGCTTTTTGACCAATTAAAGCAAATTGAACTTCAATTGACTGCTCTTGTTGCTGTTGAACGTGTTTAACCACTTTCTTGAACAAGTTAATGTTCAAACCACCAGCAAGGCCACGATCTGAAGACACAATGATATAGCCAACGCGCTTAACCGGGCGTTCAACCATATAACGGTGTTTGTATTCAGGGTTCGCTTGGACCAAATGAGCAATTACACGGTGCATATTTTCGGCATACGGACGGCCTTGAGCCATGCGCTCTTGCGCACGACGCATCTTAGAAGCTGCTACCATTTGCATCGCTCGAGTAATCTTCTGCGTGCTCTTGATACTAGCTACTTTGGCGCGAATTTCTTTTAAATTTGCCATACGCTTAACCTAGTATTCGAAAGCCCTTGCGAGCTTCCGAAGGTTGATTCCGTGAACCAAACCAACACTAATCTAGCAAGTTGCTAAATTAGTAAGTTTGAGTCGCTTTAAAGCTTTCAATACCTGCTTTGATTGCAGCTTCGATGTCTTTGTTGTAATCACCAGAGGCATCGATTTGTTGCATTAACGCAGCATGTTCTGAACGGAAGTAAGAAATTAACGCAGCATCAAAGTCTACGATTTTCTTAACGTCTACGTCAGCCATGTAGCCTTCGTTAGATGCATAAATTGAAACAGCCTGGTCAGCAATTGAGTATGGAGCATATTGTTTTTGCTTCATTAACTCAGTTACACGTTGACCATGTTCAAGTTGCTTACGAGTTGCTTCGTCAAGATCAGAAGCGAACTGAGCAAATGCTGCCAATTCACGGTATTGCGCCAAAGCAGTACGGATACCACCAGACAATTTCTTGATGATCTTGGTTTGCGCTGAACCACCAACACGAGATACAGAGATACCCGCGTTCACAGCAGGACGAATACCTGCGTTGAATAATGATGTTTCAAGGAAGATCTGACCATCAGTAATCGAAATTACGTTGGTTGGTACGAATGCAGATACGTCACCCGCTTGAGTTTCAATAATCGGCAATGCAGTTAATGAACCAGTTTGGCCTTTAACTTCACCGTTAGTGAATTTCTCAACGTAGTCAGCAGATACACGAGAAGCACGTTCAAGTAGACGCGAGTGTAGATAGAACACGTCACCTGGATAAGCTTCACGACCTGGTGGACGGCGTAAAAGCAATGAAATTTGACGATACGCAACAGCTTGCTTAGACAAGTCATCATAAATGATTAACGCATCTTCACCACGGTCACGGTAGTATTCACCCATTGTACAGCCAGAGTACGGAGCCAAATACAGCATTGCTGCTGGATCAGATGCACCTGCTGCGACAACAGTGGTGTACGCCATAGCGCCAGTTTCTTCCAGCTTGCGTACTACGTTAGCGATAGTCGATTGTTTTTGACCAATTGCTACGTATACACATTTAATGCCAGAGTTTTTCTGAGCGATGATCGCGTCGATCGCCATTGCTGTTTTACCAGTTTGACGGTCACCAATGATCAACTCACGCTGACCACGGCCTACAGGGATCATTGTATCTACTGATTTATAACCAGTTTGTACAGGTTGATCCACTGACTGACGCCAAATTACGCCTGGTGCTACTTTTTCAACAGCATCAGTTAATTTAGCATCGATCGGGCCTTTACCATCAATCGGGTTACCCAAAGCATCGACTACACGGCCTAAAAGTTCTGGACCAACCGGAACTTCTAATACACGACCTGTGCAACGCGCTTTTTGACCTTCTTGAAGGCTTAAGTAGTTACCTAAAACAACGACGCCCACTGAATCCTGTTCTAGGTTCAGTGCCATACCATAAAGGCCGCCGTCGAATTCGATCATTTCACCGTACATTGCATCAGCAAGGCCGTGAATACGCACAATACCGTCGGAAACCATAACAATGGTCCCTTCGTTCTTAGCGGTTGCGCTGGTGTCCAGATCGCCGATACGCTGTTTAATGAGCGCACTGATCTCGGATGGATTCAGTTGTTGCATTGCGCTATACCTCAATCTTTTTAAAGTTCAGTCTTCTTATTTCTTAAGCAAGAAGACGAGTACGCATTTTCTCAAGCTTGTTAAGCGCAGAATCATCTATCACTTGGTCGCCTGCACGAATAACTACACCAGCAATAAGCTCTGGTTTCACTTCTACAGAAACACTTACTGCAGCTTCGAATTTCTTCTCTAATGCATGCGTCAGTAATTGTTCCTGAACAGAAGTTAATGGGAATGCTGATTCAATCACAACATCCACAGTATTGTTATTCTGTGATTTGAGCTGTTCATATTCTGCAGCAATTTCAGGAAGAAGCGTCAAACGGTTGTTTTCAGCAAGCAATGTCAGGAAGTTAGACACTGCTGCAGTTTGGTCTTCACCTAAAACTTTGGCAAAAAGAGACACCTGCTCAGCAGGTGTAAGCTCCGGGCGATTTAGATAAGCTGAAAATGCTTCGTCTTGCACCGCAGCACTGAGCAATTCAAGTGCAGTTGACCAAGAGTCAGTTGCACCCTGCTCAGAAGCGTAAGCAAATGCTGCTTTTGCATAAGGGCGTGCTAACGTCAAGAGTTCAGCCATAATCTGCCTCTCTTAAAGTTTAGCAGCCAGCTGAGTCAGCATGGCATTGTGAGCTTCTGCATCAACTTGCTGGCTAAGAATTTTCTCAGCACCAGTCACTGCAAGAGCAGCCACTTGTTGACGCAATTCTTCGCGAGCAGAATTGATTTCGGTATCAACAGCTTCTTTCGCTTGTTGACGAATACGCTCACCTTCAGCAGATGCTTGAGTACGCGCTTCTTCTACCAACTGTGCTGCACGACGGTTCGCTTGTTCGATCAATTGAGCCGCTTGTGCTTTTGCCGTGTCCAGTTCAGCTTTCACTTGTGCTTGCGCATCTGCAAGGTCAGCTTTCGCTTTTTCAGCAGCATTTAAGCCATCAGCGATACGACGCTGACGTTCACTAATCGCATTGATTAGTGGTGGCCATACAAACTTCATGCAGAACGCGACAAAAATCGCAAACGCAATCGCTTGGCCAAACAATGTGAGGTTGATATTCATTGCAAATTCCTCAAATAGTGAATTTCGGAATTAAGCTGATTAACCTACAAATGGATTAGCGAAGATGAAGAACAAGCCAATACCAACACCGATCATAGGCACAGCATCAAGAAGACCTGCGATTAAGAACATACGAGTTTGAAGTTGCGGAGCCAATTCTGGTTGACGAGCAACAGCTTCAAGGAAACGGCCGCCTAGAAGACCAAAACCAATCGCAGTACCTAAAGCACCGAAAGCGATCAAGATAGCAGATGCAATTGCAACTAGACCTAAAGTGAGTTCCATGATAATTCCTCAGAGGTTAGGTTTTATACCAAATTAAGTTAAAAAATTGTGTGCCCAACCATCCGTTGACAGTTAGGCAATACCATTAATGCTTTTCGCTTGCCATACTCATGTACACGATAGTCAACATCATGAAAATGAATGCTTGTAGCGTAATAATCAAAATGTGGAAAATCGCCCAAGGCACAGACAACGCCCACTGGATCCAGAACGGTAATAACGCGATAAGAATGAAGATTAACTCACCCGCATACATGTTACCGAACAGTCGTAGAGCCAATGAAACTGGTCGCGCCAAGAAAGTGGTCAATTCCAACAATAAGTTGAATGGAATCAAAAGCACTTTAGCAACTGGGTTACTTGGGTTAAATGGGTTAAGTGCTAACTCACCAACGAAGCCGCCAACACCTTTCTCACGAATACTATAGAAAATGATCAAGAAGAATACAGAAATAGACATACCGAGGGTAACGTTTGGATCTGTAGTCGGAACAATTTTAAAGTAAACCTGATGAGGGTCTACACCCAGCATAGAAGCAATCGCGTGTTGAGCTACATAAGGAATAAAGTCAACAGGGATCAAATCCATCAAGTTCATGAGGAAAATCCACACGAAAATGGTTAAAGCTAAGGGTGCAATTAATCGAGACTTCCCGTGGAAGGTATCACGTACACTTGAATCTACAAACTCGATAATCATTTCAATTGCAGACTGGAACTTGGTAGGAACACCAGCATTAGCCGCTTTCGCAACCAACCAGAATAACAAACAGAAAATCAGACCCAGTCCGATAGACCAACCCATTGAATCCAAGTGAATAGCAGTGAACCCCATCTGTTGAGCTTCAGCACCGCTCTCGGCCAATTTCCATGTACCATCTGGCATTTTGCCATAGGTCATGTTGGTCAAGTGATGCTTGATATACTCGGTCGAAGTAAGGGCATGTTCTTCAGCAGCCATAAATCACACCTGGTCAATGTCAAAAAACTAATAGAACAAACGAATATCGCGTGCTGCTTGATATCTCGCCTGCTCCTGAAAAACTTTTCAATTTCTTGTTGTGTCTATACTCATTTTTGTAGACGTGACGCCCAAAACGGAGCGACCCACGACATGGCTTGAACAAGTATAAAACCACAAAACAACGCCACCGCTGACAACGGTTCGACATTGCTTAAAATTAAAATGAAACCAACAATCACAATTGCAAACTTTCCCATTAAGCCTTTATACATGTTCGAAAGAACTTGTTTAGACGCGCGGGCTCCTGCTGCTCGAAACGATTGCCACGAAAAATAACAAGTCGCAAGCCAACAAACGAGCGCACCTAATGCTGCACTCAGGGCTGCGGTTGAGTCTTTCACGACCCAGCCGATCAAGGCTGAAACAGGGATCATACAGGCTTGCAGGAGGACCAAAGCTTTCGCTAATCGTCGGTCAATCAAGCGACTAGTTCGGCTCATTATTTATTCACTCACAGCAATCATGCTTGACAAGTTTAACAGGTGATTATTTTTAATCGCAGGCATTATAGAGTTACACCCCTGAACATGCAATCTTTTCCCGACCTTAGTCGTGTTTTTTTAAATCTGGGCAATGCTGTTAAACTAATCAAAATCTGTCTATTTTTTAAATCATTAGCGTGCATTTAATACGCACTTCTGGGTTTCTGCTGCTAATTGCTGCCAGGCTTGCACAAAGTCCCCTGCCCCGCTCATGCTTTCATCGACATGCTGAAACACCACCGGTTTCAGTTTTCGGTACTGATTTTCACTGGCATGACCTTCGGCCAGAAGGCACATTTTAGGCTGTGGGCGATGATCCTGTAAGAACTTGATTTGTGCCACAGTTGGCGAGACATGTGGATCATCGGTCAGTGCGCCCATGAATTTCAGATTCAAGGGACGTTCCAGATATTGATAGGCATCATGATACGACCAGTAAGCTTTGACTTTAGTGCTGGAACTATAACGCTGGGCCGTCGCAAACATGCTTTGCGCAAAGTCGCGTGCATTTTTCCAATACAGTTCACGGTTCTCCGGCAATTGTTGCGAACGCAGCGCCGCAATAAAGAAACCAATCCTTACGGCATTATTCGGATCGAGCCAGACATGCGTATCTACCGTATTTTTTAAGGCCTCACCACGCGGGTTACGCATCGGCAATGTGGTCAAAATACCGGACTCTAAAATAGCGATACCTTTATGACTGTCATTCAGCACTTTGGCCAGCGGTGCCTCATGCGCCTGACCCAGCCAGATCACCAGACCGGCATCCTGAATGATTTTACGATGTGCCGGGGTCAGACTGACATCATGTCCGCTCTGATTGGCCAGTAATAAGGTCGGCTGTTCCACGCCCTGGGTAATTTTCTTGGCAATCAGATAGATCGGCTGAGTCGAGACCACCAGACTTTGTGACCAACTGAGTGTGCTGAACAAAGCCAAAAGACCCATTGCAAGGAGACGGAACATGAGTAGAAATCACTTAAAAACGAGAAAATTAGTGAGTGTTATAATATAACAAAAATACAAAAATACCTATGCCCAATCGAAACTCTGAACGCTTCATGTTAAGATTTGAAATCTATTAATTTTCAGTTTCGCACTTGAGGTGAACTATGGGTTCTTGTTCGCACGAACACCACAACGCATTGCACGGCGTACACGACCATCCCAATGTCGCACAACGTCTTGCTGAAGCGGAAAGTCTTTGTGCAGCAACAGGCGCACGCCTTACCCCTTTGCGTAAAGAAGTGCTGGAACTCATTTTAAATGCGACTGGCCCGATGGGGGCTTATGATTTACTGGCACAAATGAAAAATGCCAGTGATCGTCCTGCGGCGCCACCTACGGTATACCGAACTCTGGATTTTTTATTGGATAAAGGGCTGATTCACCGCCTGACCTCGATCAATGCCTATATTCCTTGTTGCCATCCACGTGAAGGGCATCAGGCGGCTTTTTTAATCTGTACCGAATGTAAAGCGGTGACAGAAGCATCAGCGCAAGGTCTGCTTGACCAACTTGATGCACTTGCAAGCTCGGATGACTTTAGCGCACATCACAGTATTATTGAAATTTCAGGAATCTGTCAGCAGTGTCGCAACAAAGCTTAAGTGCCTCCCCACTGATTCAGCTCTCCCAGATCTGGGTCAAGATTGATGAGCGTGATATTTTAAAAGCCATTGATTTTTCATTGCAAGAAAAAGAGATTGTCACGCTGATTGGCCCGAATGGTGCAGGCAAGTCGACTTTAATTAAAGTCATGCTCGGCATCTTGAAACCGCAATCCGGTGAGATCAAAACTGCACGTAAACTGAAATTCTCTTATGTGCCGCAAAAATTCAATCCATCGCATAGCTTGCCGCTGCGGGTCAAAGATTTACTGGCGCTGGAAAAATGCCCATCCAAAATCAAAACCGAAATTATTCGCGATACCGGTATTAGTAAACTGCAAGATTCCAAAGTTCAGCAACTCTCAGGCGGTGAGCGTCAGCGGGTGCTCTTGGCACGGGCCTTATTACGCCAGCCGGATATTCTGGTACTGGATGAACCGATGCAAGGTCTGGACATTCAATCCGAAGCTGAACTGTATGAATATGTGCGTAACTTGCCGGAAAAATATGGCTGTGCCGTATTAATGGTGTCACATGACCTGCAATGGGTGATGCAAGGTACGACTCGGGTGGTGTGTCTAAATAAGCATATTTGTTGTAGCGGCCTGCCGGAAAGCGTGCAGCAGCATCCGGAATATCAGGCGATTTTTGGCACCAATCGGGTGTTTTATCAGCATCATCATGATCATTGTGCGCATGGCGATTCTGCTACGCCGTGTCAGCATGATACGCGCCCTCATATTCACCCCGAGCCGGAAGCTTAGACCATGATGGATTGGTTACAACTCCTTTTACCTGCATGGATTATGGGCACGCTACTGGTGTTTCTGACGGCACCGCTAGGCTGCTTGATGCTGTGGCGTCGTATGTCATTTTTTGCTGATACTATGGCACATGGTACTTTACTGGGTGTTGCGATTGCAGGCGCCTTAAGTCTACCGCTGTGGATGGGCGTGACCTTCTTGGCATTATTGCTGGTTGCCATTCTGTGGGTGCTACATGATCCCCGCCTCCCCAATGATGCCCTGCTTGCACTGTGTTCAGCGACCTTACTTTGCTCGGGTTTATTGTTTATTCAACATTTACCAAGTTTAAGACCTGAACTGCTCAGCTATTTATTTGGTGATCTACTGACCATTTCCTGGACGGACTTGCCCACGTTTGCCATTGTGATCATTCTGGCCTTAGGTGTTTTATATAAAAGCTGGCAAGCCCAGATTCAGATCGCGATTGATCCGGATATGGCGGTCAGTGAAGGGGTAAATGCCAAATGGCAACGCCTGATCTTTATGTTGCTATTGGCACTGTTTACCGTACTGGCTTTACGTGCAGTCGGTTCCCTATTGATGGGTGCATTGTTGGTTATTCCTGCTCTGACTGCTCGCCTTTTGGCAAACTCTCCACGCCAAATGGTGATCTGGGCATTCGTGATTGCACAGATTGGCGTGACAGTAGGCCTCTGGTCGAGCGCAGGCCTTAATACTTCAACTGGGCTGACCATTGTGCTGACCATGGCAGTGTTATTTGCAATGATGTTTATCTTTCAGAAATTTAAAAAGCTGAGCTAGGACATGGGGACTAAACGCTACTTTGTGAGTGCCTGTTTGCTCGGTCAAAAAGTTCGTTACGATGGCAAGGATTGCCTTGTCAAAGAAGTGCTCGAATCTTTAGTTCCAAATCAATATATCAGTCTGTGTCCTGAAATCTCAGGTGGACTACCGATTCCACGTCCACCTGCCGAAATTCAAAATGGTTCAGGTTCAGATGTACTGCTACAAAAAGCATCGGTTATCGATGTACTTGGAAACGATCTTTCTAAAGCTTTTATACAAGGTGCATATCTCGCTTTAAAAGTTGCGCAAGACTTTCACGCCACACATGCAATTCTTAAAGCCCACAGTCCCTCTTGTGGTAGTGATTTGATTTATAACGGATCATTTTCAGGACATAAAATTCAGGGTGATGGTGTTACCGCTGCACTCTTTAAACAGCATAGCATTGTTGTGATGACTGAAGATAAGTTTTTAGCGGCTTTAAAATAAGTATATTTATTTAATTTGATCAATAATTTATTAAATACTATATTGTGTGTGGACTTTAAAAAAAATTCTATGGATATCCAAACTTTTCAACTTTTTGCACGCTACCACATTTGGGCAACACATCAGTTATGTATCTCTTTGACAAATTTATCTGATGAGGATTTTCAAAAAAACTGTGGCCTATTTTTTCACAGCATTTTTGGTACATTAAATCACTTATTGGTTGCCGAACAACACCTTTGGTTTTCACGCTTCAAATATGGCATTTCACCTAAGCTTCACTTAGATCAAATTTTAGAAAATGATCGCCATAGACTGATTAAAAGAATAAAAAAAGGCTGTTATGCATGGCAAGAATTCATTCATGATCTCAACCAAACAACGCTAGATAGTGATATTCATTATACCAATACACGTGGTCAAAATATGACGCTGCCCTTTGCTGCAACCTTATTACATGTATTTAATCATGCAACTCATCATCGTGGACAAATTACTGCAGTCATGACAAATTTAGGTTACCAATCACCTGAGCTCGACATGTTATTTATGCTAATGGAAGATCAAAAAATCTAGATCACTGCTGCACCAAACTCAACAAACTAGCAGCACAACCGAATAATACGGCAAATGTACGATTTAGAATTTTCTGTTGTTTTGGTGACTTGAGCAATCGTAAAACTTTTGCAGCAAGCCCCGTGTAGCCCGCCATCACAATCAGATCAATCGTGATCATGGTCAGCGCCATAATCACATACTGAATCCATTGTGGTTTGGATAAATCCAGAAATTGTGGCAATACAGCCAGTAAAAACACAATGGCTTTGGGGTTACTCATATTCACCAAGAAACCATATAAAACCAGTTTTCCCGAAGACTTACGTGCCAATTCATGTTTAATTTCGATGGATTGTACCGGCGCTTTCCACTGTAAAATAGCCAAATATAATAAATAGCCCACACCAAACCATTTCACCACCAAAAATGCCCATGGCGTGGTCGCAAACAGCACCCCCACTCCGGCTGCCACCACTGCAATCTGCACCAGTAATGCCAGTTGCAGACCCAATGCATTCCAGTAGCCATGCCGAAAACCATAATTCAGCCCACTCGACATCGAAGAAATTGCCCCTGCACCGGGTGAAACACTAATCACCCAACAGGCCAGCATATAGGCAAACCACATTTGGTAGGACATGAACATTGAACTCTGGAAAACTTGCACAATATTATAGGACTTATCCAATAGATTCAGGCTAAAAAATTGCTTAAATATAAGGCGCTGCACTGTTCACTCTGCAGAGCTTCAGGCACAATATGTGCATTAAAAAACAGGATTTATCATTACAGGAGCCATGAATGACAGCCCAATCGGTAATCTTGCCCCTCCCCTCAGATCATGCTCGCTTTATTGTATTGCGTCTTAAAGACTTAAATATTGAAGCACTCAAAGAAAAATTAGAACATCTTTTTACTTCTCGTGATCGTCTGATTACGCAACATCCTCAAGCACAAATTAAAACAGCGGTCGCTTTTGGTCCTGAGCTTTGGTCAAGACTTTATTCACAAAGCCCTGCAGGTTTCAAACAGCTTGAACCGATTCAGGGTTCATTTGCAATGCCGGTTGTTCCGGCAGATATTCTGATTCATATTGCCAGTGCACGGGCGGATATCTGTTTTGCGCTGAGTCAGGCTTTTTTTGAAGGAATTCAGGATCAGGTTGAAGTTCTGGATGAACGTGTCTGCTTCCGCTATTTTGATGGCCGTGATGTGACAGGCTTTATTGATGGCACTGAAAATCCGCAATTCCCAGATGATCGTGCTGAGGTGGCATTACTTGGTGAAGATACGGGCATTTTCCAGGATGGTTCATTTATTTTTGCCCAGCGTTATGCGCATGATCTGGAAAAGTGGAAAAAGCTGAAAGTCGATACTCAAGAGCAAGTGATGGGTCGTACCAAACTGGAATCGATTGAACTGGAGGATGAGGTTAAACCGGCAAATGCTCACGTTGCACGTACTGTAGTGGAAGATGAAGAAGGCGAAGAAATGGAGATTCTCCGTCATTCCTTGCCTTATGGTGATGGCCGTGGTGACCAAGGTCTATTCTTCATTGCCTATACCAAAGATTTAACTATTATTGATGCAATGTTAGAGCGTATGTTTGGTACGTCTGGCGATGGGATCCATGATCGCTTGCTACACTTCGTCACTCCACTAGATGGAGCATATTACTTTGCACCGAGTGAAGAGTTGTTGGAAGAAGTTTTGGAAGGGTGATTTAAGAAGCCGACGGAAGTCGGCTTTTTTTATGAACTAAAGTGTTTTATTTAATTAAAGAAAAAAATCAGGCTATTTCATAATAGTTTAACTACACTCTTTTAAAGTTTTTTTATTAATATACTTTAAATATCCATTTAACTCTTTATTTAGTTGATCTAAATTTTCATTTTTTCTATTTTTTTCATAGTTCAATCTATTTATTTTTTTAGAACCCTCTCCATCTAAGAAATTATAACTATAATTTATTCTGTAACCTTCTAATATTTTAGCATTAGAAAAATATAAAATAGTTTCCGTACCATACACCCCTGAATCACCATCTATTTTAGATACAATTATACATTTAGCCTTGCTAACTTTATAAATACTTATCTCATTATTAAAGATAGGCCCTCCATTCTCTACTTCATAATCAATATTAAATCCTTGTAGTTTTTTAAATTTATTATTAATTTCATAGCCTGTATGCTTATAATATAAATAATTTTTAGCAGTACAACTACTAGACAGAAAAAAAATACACACTAATAAAAAAATGGGCTTCATACACAGATATCCTGATTATTAAAATTCCAATTTTTTATAATTACTTACACCAATTTCTAATAACTTTGGTTTTAAATCACGCCAAGTTTTTCCATTAGGATGTAATTCATAATGGGGATTGTCTATTATAGTCTTCCACCTCCCTCCCCAAACCAACCCCAATTCCTCCCCTATAGGCCCTAATTTTTTGTGATCACTCTCTGTTTGTTTTGTTCTGTCTTCTATACTTAATTCTTTATTAAAAAGAACGATTTCGCCATCTCGGACAGAGTATAGATCTATTGCAAGACCATATTGATGATAACTGCTCAATCCTTTAGCCTTTGTATTAGCGCTTGATAACGCATCTTGCGCAGAGGGACTTCTATAACCATCTGTAATCACCCAGCATATACCTAGTTTTTGATACCCTGTATTAATTAATTTAATAATATAAGGTTGATAAACCGAATGAAGCTCAGCTATTCGAGCTAATGTTCTCTTATAATATTTTTCTCTTCCACATGCTTGTGGCAATAAACCATTTTTATTGACAGGTAGCGGCGATTCAACCTTAGCTACAGGCGTTTTTTCTTTATTTTCAGAGGCATTTTGTTTAACTATGGGGGGAGTTAAAGAACTATCTTCTCCTTTCTTCTCTGCTTGAGGTTTAGTTGAAATAGAAGTAACTTTACGATCATAAACTTTTAGTTTTTGATTTGGACTGATTTTATCACTACTTAAATTATTAAGCTTTCTAATTTCATCTGGAGAGTTTCTTGTAAGCTTAGCAATCAATGATAAAGTATCACTCTTCTGAACAACTATAACCTTCGTTTTTTCTTGCTTCCTTGATGCTGGTACTTCTAGCTTAGATTTACTTTCAGATGCTAAAACAGTTACTTCAGTTTTTTTAAGAGGAATCTTAAGTACTTGTCCTGGATGGATATCTGTATCACTTTTTAGATTATTTATCCTACTCAACTCCGCTGTAGTTGTATGGTTATCAGCTGCAATCCGGGATAAATAATCACCTTCAGCGACTATATATGTTGATCTTAAATATGTACCTGTTGCTACATCCTTGGCTGAGAGGTTTAAACCTTTCAGAAGTACTTTAGGGCTACGAACAATAAAGACTACCTTTTCACCAATAAGTTCTATTTTAACCTTAGATTTATATTGGCCCGATGTAATACTTTTTATTTTTACATCAATAGTAGTGCCAACTGGCCGCCTAATCCATACAGATTCGCCGCTTGCAGGTGTAACATAATCAGAAATTAGCGTTGAACCTACCCAGAGTTGATGAACTAAACCATTGATGGGTTGGTCAAGAGCATCTAAAAATTTAATATTTGCAAGACAGTTCATAATTATTCCTCATTTTCCTCATCTTGATCTTGCCCACAAGAACTACAAATATGATCTATTTCTTCTAAATTTTCATCATCGACAAGCACAGTCCATTTATCTTCTGTACCAATGAGAATGTCGTAACCTTCGTTATTATAATTACTCATACGTTGAGTTCGACCATGTTGATCAAGTGTGCCTAATACATAGGTATTATTTCTATTATTGATTAATTTATATTTAACATCCTTAAAATCAGCCTCATAGAAAAGATTATAAAAATCCCATTTATTTGTGAAAGTCTTAATATCTTGAATTATAGGTAAATTGGGTATTTCAGCTTTAGCGGTCGCTCCACCTTCAAACAAATGCTGCCCCGCTTTACATTCAAACTTTCCACCAGTTGTGATACATACTCCACTGCTATTAATCTTTATTTGAGACCCTCCCGCGGTTAGCAGGATCTCTTTCGGACTGGTGATCTCAATCTTGTCTTCAGTTGAAATCAGCTTAATCACCTTCCGTGCAATTGCTTCGATGGCATCATCTTGGGCCTGTATTTCAATTTTACCTTTGCCTGCATATAAGCGTGCTCCGTTCTGAGCAGCAAATAGGCTGATCTTGTGCTGCGCATGTGCAATCAGAGACTGTTGAGTCGATAGATGGATACTTTCCCCTGCACTGTAATTTATCTGCTGGTCTGCAGATAAATGAATATTTTCATTTGTACTCAGCGCAATCGAATGTGGTGCCGTTAATACCATAACAGCCTGTTTAAATGCAGTGGCTTTGCTCGCATCTTCAGTTTCTAGTTGATTCAGAAATTGTTTTAAGCTATTAAAAAGCTCAAGCGGATCAGTTTGCTGAGCTTCTGCCATGTCACTCAGAACTTTGGTGTTATTCAGATTTGATTCCATCTGGTTCTTGGTAGGCTTAGCATCCAGGTGATTACCTGCTGCTGTATCTTGCGAATAGGTCGAAATCAGTAAGCCTTGCCCTGCTCGTACCACCCCCCACTGATCTGTCCTAAGTTCAAACCCTTCCCCACGACCTTCACTCGATTCTGTTTCTTTAGGATGACTGAGATTTCCTAAATTCAACTGGCTAGCACCATGACTACTGTGTAACTGCGCACTAATCTGATCCGTCGTATCATCAAAACGCAGCTGGTTGAAACCCTCGCCATCCACTTCTTGGGAACGGATCCCACTGAGTTTTCTGGTGGCTGGTAATTGTCCCTTCGCATCAAACATCACTGGATGTCGTTCTGCTTCGTGAATCCGTCCCATAACAAAGGGCCGATCGATATCGCCTTCAAAAAAATCAATCACCACCATTTCACCAACTCGTGGATGCAATCTGACTCCATAACCTTCACCAGCCCAAGGGGTTAATACATCAATCCAGGCCGAATCGCTATCATTGTCATTGCTGCCTGCACCGGCATCATGTTGATGGTCATCACTTCGGGTAAATAGAAAACGAACTTTCACTCTTCCCCAAGCATCGACATGGATTGTTTCACCTTCAGGCCCGACCACTCGAGCTCGCTGCGGATATGCAACGGGGCGATGCACAAAAGGCTGATATTCAGGTACGACCGGAATGTCACGACGGACGATATACAGCTGATTGCCCTGCCGTTCTTCCTCCGAAATTTGCCAATCACTTTGGCCGAGCAAGCTGTCTAGCTGCAATAAAATATCTTTAGGTAAATTATTCTGGTTATAGAAGCGTTTACCCAAAATCAAAAATTCACGCTCATGCACGGGATGCTGATCAATTTCAGCATGCTGTTTTAATTCAAACCAATACCCGACCTGAGCATCACGTACACTGCTGCTGGCTTTAAAATATTTGGATTGCAGCGCATGATAATGATTGAGCTGCTGATTCAGTCGTTCCAGTTGTGCCGTACCAGATGCCGTCACCTGATCCTCGGCATTCAAATCACCTGTCCAGGCCGGACTAATGTTCCAGGCATCCTCAAGATTCAGACTGGCCGTATCCTGCACGCTACTTTGCTGATGAGTATTTAATAAGGACTGGCTTTGATCCTGCGCAAGGTGCTGCGCTTGCCAGCGCTGGGTATGGGTACTGTTGGAATTAAGCTGACGTACGGCAATCAGACTGGTCAGCGTATCAAACTGCTCGGTGGCATGACTGCGATGGAAGCGGATTGAACGGCGTTTTAAAGCTGAAAAGGCTTGAGAATGATCGATTAAACGCAGGATCTGCGGCTGAATCTCAGTAGCGGACACCGGAACAATGGAGTGCTTTTCATCAACCAGCCAGTTTATTCCTTCACTACGCCATAAACGTGTTAAAAAATCATAATCCGACTCATTGGACTGCATCACAAAAGGGCGTACATCGTAATCCCGATTTAATCCGGTCAAGTCCAGACTAAGACTGGCTGCAAATAATGCACTTCTGCTTTGCCATTCACTAAATAATATTTCACTGATTTCGCGCACGCTCTTATTCATAAACACCCGACTATTACGGCGTTTGTGCCAGAGTGCAGTAGCATCCTGCATAGTTAATTTATACAAGCTCAAGGCACCGTCGCTGTGTCCCTGACTGGCTGCGGTAATAATGCCACTGGTTCGAAAAAGTTCGCCACGATCTGTTACCTGATCTACTGCCACCTGACAGCCTATAAATTGCTTTAAAGCAAGATTGGCCTGCGTAGAAAGGCAGATCAGTTCTGCCTGCAGACCCTGATTAATCTGATGCTGGCCATCAATCCGCTGAATCAGGACCTGATGATTTAAGAGCAGATGTGAAAACTGCAGATGCAGCGCACGATGCTGCCGGTTCAGCCCAAGTTGCTCCAGCAGCAGATGAATATGTTTTGGCATTTTATAGTTATAGTTTTAAGCATTATTATTGTGGAGCAAATTCTAGGAAAAGTTGTCCATTTCGTCCAGCTCGGTGTGCATTTCACATAATTAGGCATTTGATTTTCAGTAATTCAATTGCACCTATTTAATAAATCTCTGAAAAATAGAGGTAAAAATAATGCCAAATATTTCAGAATTTTCTGATTATCCAGAGTAGAACTTGCTGCTACACTGGATTCAATCTTATTTTCAAGGCCAAGGACATGCTGGAATTCCCCTCTAAACTGCCTGATCTAGGCATCACGATTTTTAGCACCATGTCGGCCCTGGCACAAAAACTCGGCGCATTGAACCTTTCACAGGGATTTCCAGACTTTCCTGCGCCACCGGCATTGATTGAGGCTTTGAGTCGGGCCAGTCATAACGGATTTAACCAGTATGCACCTGGAGATGGCTTGCCGATATTGCGCGGGCTGGTGGCCGATCTGTATCGACAGCGCGATCAGCTGAGCATTGACCCGCTAGAAGAGATCACGATTACTTCCGGCGCCACAATTGCGATTTTTTGTGCGATTCAGGCCACAGTTCGTGCGGGTGATGAAGTGATTATTTTCGATCCGAGCTATGACAGTTATGCACCTGCAATACAGCTGGCTGGTGCAACCCCCGTACATATTGCATTACAGCATCCAGAGTTTTCTGTGGACTGGAGTCAGGTGAAAGATGCCATCAATGACCATACCCGCATGATTGTGGTCAACACTCCTCACAATCCCAGCGGTAGTGTCTGGTCCAGAGCAGACTGGCAGCATCTGATTGAGCTGATCCGTGAGCGCAATATTGTGGTGTTATCCGATGAAGTCTATGAACATCTGGTTTTTGACGGCGTTCAGCACCATTCAGCCTGGTCATTTCCTGAACTGCGCGAGCGTAGCTTCGTGATCGGTTCTTTTGGTAAAACCTTTCATGTCACCGGCTGGAAAACCGGTTTTTGTATTGCGGCACCGCCACTCATGAAAATGTTCAGACAGATTTATCAGTTTGCCAGCTTCTGTGGCGTGACTCCGATTCAGGTGGCTTTGGCGGAATACATGCAACAGCATCCTGAACATATACGCGAACTTTCACGGTTCTATCAAAACAAACGGGATTTATTTAATTCATCAATTGAAACATCACGTTTTAAATGGACGCCCTCTCAAGGAACTTATTTCCAGAATCTCGATTATTCGGCTATCCGGCCTGATTTAAATGATGTAGAGATGTGTCATTTTCTGGCAGAGCAACACGGGATCGTGGCAATTCCAGTCTCTGTGTTCTACCAGCAAGCGCCTGCCGATTTACGCCTGCTCAGGTTCTGTTTTGCAAAAAAAGAACAGACCCTGATTCAGGCAGGTCAAATTCTTTCAAAGGTTTAATTCAAATTTTAACTAAAATTCTTATAAAATAAATGCCTTAGTTACTTAAAAGCTAAGGCCTTTATTCCTGCTTTATTCAATAATAGCAACATAATTAAATAGATGAAAAATCAATAACAGGATAGGGCATGGTACAGCAATCACTGATCCAACAACAGAATTTATGGAAGGCCTTTCTGGTATTTCTGTTGCCATTAATTGCAACCAATATCCTGCAAAGCCTTTCAGGCACGATTAATACGGTTTTTGTCGGGCAAATGCTGGGAGTCAATGCCATTGCTGCGGTTGCGGTATTTTTCCCGATCCTGTTTTGTTTGATGGCTTTTGTCATTGGCTTATCTGCCGGTTCTACTGTACTTATTGGACAGGCCTGGGGCGCAAAAAATATCGAAAAAGTGCGCTGTGTGGTCGGTTCAACTTTATTTATGACCTTGATTGGCGGAAGCTTGATCGCGCTGTTTGGTGTGATTTTTGCCGAAAATATCCTCTTGGCGCTCGGTACAGATCCGGAGGTGATGCATTTATCCTTGCCCTATGTGCAATGGATGCTGGCAGGTAGTCCCCTAATTTTTATTTATATTATTTATACCTCTATCTTGCGCGGTGTAGGCGACAGCACCACACCGCTGTTTGCTTCCGCACTCACCATTGGCGTGGGCTTGGTAGTCACCCCGATATTAATTGCCGGATATTTTGGCTTTCCCCAAATGGGCATTATCTCGCCGGCAATTGCCACCATTTTGGGTAATCTGGCCGTATTGTTGTTTCTAGTCCTGTATTTAAATTATAAACAACATCCGCTCAGGCTCGACTGGGCATTATTAAAACATATCCGCCATCAGCCTAAATTAAGCAAAATTATTTTAAGTCTGGGCGTTCCGACTGGAATACAGATGATCACGACTTCTGTCGCCGGTCTGGTGATTGTCGGCTTGGTCAACCGCTATGGCGCAGAAGCAACGGCTGCCTATGGTGCGGTCAACCAGGTGTTAAATTATATCCAGTTTCCTGCTCTGTCGATTGCGATTGCAGCTTCTGTGTTTGGTGCACAAGCGATTGGTGCAGGAAAATCCGATTTGCTGAATAAAGTCACACGGACTGCACTCAGTATGAATATTCTGTTTACTGGTGGTTTGGTGGTTTTGGCCTATCTGTTCTCAAAATATTTAATGGCACTGTTTATTACTGATCCTCAGGTCGTGGTGCTGGGTCAGCAACTTTTATTCATTGTGCTTTGGTCTATTTTATTCTTTGGTGCCAGCGCCATTTTTGCGTCAATTATGCGTTCAAGTGGTACGGTAACTGCACCGATGCTGATCAATATTTTTGCAATTCTCTGTATTGAAGTTCCTGCCGCTTATCTGTTTAGCCGGTGGTGGGGGCTGGAAGGGATCTGGTATGCCTATGCATTGGCCTTTGTCAGCATGTGTATTTTGCAGGGACTGTATTATCAGTTGGTCTGGAAGAAAAAAACCATTAAAATATTGGTTTAGCTTCATTATTTTACATGCCTACAGCCTTACAGCAACTCACTCCTGATCTACAATAAAAGATTAAAAACCCGCTTTTGCGGGTTTAATATCCAATGATTTAAGCAGATTTTTTCTTCTTTTTGCCGAATTGGCTTGCCAGTGCAGTGACATGCTGATAACCGGTTGGTAAAATCCGCTGAATCAGGTCAATTGCTTTAGCATCATTACCGATCAGCAGACGGCGCTTGTCTTTTTGTACCGCCTCCAGAATTTGACGAGCGGCTTCTGCAGGTGGACAACGCAATAATTTATTAAAATTACGGGCCGATTTTTCCGGATTCATACCTAAAGTTAGCAGACTGTTATTCATTTTTGCTGCATTGGCAATGTTGGTACGGATACCCCCCGGATGCACACAGAGCGCACTGACTCCGCAGTTTTCCATGTCCAGTTCCTGACGCAGGGATTCAGTAAAGCCACGTACTGCAAATTTGGTTGCGTTATAAGCAGACTGGGTCGGTTGAGCAGTCAGACCAAACAGGCTGGAAATATTGATGATATGGCCATCGCCAGTTTTCTTGATCAAAGGTAAGAATTCTTTGGTACCGTAAACCACGCCCCAGAAATTGATTCCGACAATCCATTCCAGTTCTTCATAAGATGCCCCTTCAACGGTTGAACCCAGTGCAACGCCGGCATTGTTAAAGATCATATTGACACTGCCATGATCCTGTTCCACCTGTGCCGCCCAGCTACGCACCTGTTCTAATTCAGCCACGTTCACTTTTTGAATCGTGATACGAACATCAGTCCCTTGGAGTAATTCCACGGTTTGCGCCAGACCCTGTTCATTGATATCACTCAGCGCCAAGTGACAACCCTGCTGAGCCAGTAATACTGCCAGTTGCTGGCCAATACCCGAACCTGCACCGGTAATCGCAGCGACTTTATTTTTAAAATTTTTCATTCAATTTCCTTATGTAAACCACTGCCCTTCCATGACAGCAGGATCTTGCTCTGTTGTTTCAGGAGTTAGCACAGATCCTCAATATAATTTTGACAATATAGATTGTCAATAATTATCCGATGTCCTTAGCGGCCAAATTCCTCTGCTGAATTTCGACATAGGTCAAAGCGTGATTTATTGCTAAGATATTCAAAATCTTCATGCAGATGAGTAGCCAGGCCTTATGACCGATTCAATCAATGCAGCAGCACCATCACGACCACCCAAAAGCAAGGAACGTCAGTTTAAAGGCCTGTCGATGGCTGAGCGACAGCAGGTACGTCGTGAAAAGCTGATTGAAGCCGGCATTGAAGCTTATGGCAGCCATGGCTTTTTTTCAGTAACCGTAAAAGATATCTGCAATGAAGCCAAACTGACCGAACGTTATTTTTATGAATCTTTTAAAAAAAGTGAGCACCTGTTTCAGACCATCTTTTTAAAACTGATTGATGAACTGCAACAGAATGTCATGCAGGCCATGATGCAGGCATCCACTGATCCGAAAAAAATGATTGAAGCGGGGCTAACCGCCTTGCTTAGCACCTTGCGTGACAATCCGCGTATGGCACGGATCATTTATATTGATGCCATGCTGGTGCAGGAGTTGCATAATCAGGCCACCATTCATGAAACCATGTCGCGCTTCGACCGCATGATTCATGCCTTTGTCATGTTAATGATGCCGCAGTTAAATCGTAGTGAGCAGGAAATTTCACTGGTGTCGACCGGTTTAAATGGCTATGTCACCCAAATTGCCATTCGCTGGGTCATGAGTGGATTCAAGCAGTCACTTGAGGAAGTTTTATCATCGTGCAGTGTGGTATTTTTGGCATTATTGGAGTCATTTTCAGACAAAAAATAGCTGTTAAATCAAAGGTTTAATCAGATTTTCTGCATTCTAAAACAGATTGCAGGTTTCTGCTGAAGCATCGATAAAAGTAAAATTAATTTATGATTTTTTAACAAGTTTCTTTACTAAAATTGTCACAAATCTTTGCGAATTTCAGCAGTTTTTCCCTTTCTGCAATGATACTGTCATAATTAGTCTTTGTAATAAGCCTGTCATAAATATAAAACGGTTCACCGTTTACATGAAATAGGGTATTGCGTTGTGAAAGATGACTACATATTAATCGTCGATGACGAACTCCCGATTCGGGAAATGATCCATACCTCTCTGGATATGGCCGGTTTTCAATGCTTACAGGCCGAAGATGCCAAGCAGGCGCATCAGATGATTGTGGATCAGCGTCCGGCACTGATTTTGCTGGACTGGATGATGCCGGGCGGGATCAGCGGTGTAGATCTATGTCGTCGTCTGAAACGTGATGAAAGCCTGTCAGAAATTCCGGTGATCATGCTGACCGCACGCGGTGAAGAAGACCACAAAGTACAAGGTCTGGATGCCGGTGCCGATGATTACATGACCAAGCCGTTCTCGACCCGGGAACTGGTGTCACGCATTAAAGCTGTCCTGCGCCGTGCCAATGCACTCAGCGGTGAAAAAACCATTGATGCCAATGGCCTGATTCTGGATCCGGTCAGTCAGCGGGTTAATTTTGGCGATAAAATTCTGGAAATGGGGCCAACTGAATACCGTCTATTGGCGTTCTTTATGACCCATCCGGAACGTGCCTATACCCGTGCGCAATTGCTGGATCAGGTTTGGGGCGGCAACGTCTATATTGAAGACCGCACTATTGACGTCCATATACGCCGTTTGCGCAAAGTGCTGGAACCTTATGGCGCAAACCGCTATGTACAAACCGTACGTGGAACCGGTTACCGTTTTTCAACCCGTGCAGATGTGGCTTTAGGTTAACGTCTTTTAAGGTAAATCTTGTTTTATGTATGAACCCTACCCTGTCCCCGAACTGGCACGTGAGCACAAAAGAATCCGTTACAGCAGTTTATGGGATTTTGCCAAACAGGATTTACGCTTACTGGCTTTTTTCCTGATCATCGCCAGCCTTATCGGTTTTGGGATTGGGTATTTCTGGATTTGTATCGTCATTGCCTTTGTGGCGTTCTTTAGCACCCAGATGCGCTCTTTATATCTGGTCAATGAATGGATTTCTAATCGCCCTTATGATGTTCCGCCGAATATCGGCGGGATTTGGGGCGCACTGTTATTCAATGTTTATCGCGCTCAGCGGCAGGAACGGATTGTGCAGGCAGAAATGGTGGAACTGATCGATCGAGCGCAGTCTTCACTGGTGGCCTTGCAAGAAGCAGTGGTTTTAATTGATGAAAACCAGCAGATTGAATGGTGGAATCCAGCCGCCGAGCGTCTGCTCGGAATTTCCAGTGATGACCGTCGCCGTAATATTTTAACTTTGCTGCGCCAACCGAGTTTTATTGAATATTATCATCATATTGATGAGTCACCAGATGGCCTGAAAATGCGATCTTCGCTGTTCGAAGATCATTATGTCCAGGTCAAAATGACCCGTTTCGGCGGTGAAAGCCGGGTACTGGTCGCCTATGATGTGACCCGGATGCACAATCTGGAACAGATGCGTAAAGATTTTGTCGATAATATTTCGCATGAGCTGCGCACGCCTTTAACCGTACTCAGTGGCTATATTGAAACCTTTACCGACCAGGAAGATATCAATCCGCGCTGGAAACGCGCCTTTGATCAGATGCAGTCGCAGACCCGACGCATGAACGCGCTGGTGAATGACCTGCTACTGCTGTCACGTCTGGAAAATGACAAGAATATTGCCAAAAACCAGATCATCGAAATGCCAAGTCTGATGAATCAGCTATTTGATGATGCACAGGCCTATAATATCGACTATGGGCATACCCTGAATCTGGATATTGACAGTCATTGCGATCTGATCGGTTCAGATATGGAACTGGCCAGCGCCTTTAGCAACCTGATCACCAATGCGATTAAATATACGCCTAAAGGTGGAATCATTACCATGGGTTGGCATGATGATGGTGAATCTGCCTATTTTGTAGTGGAAGATAACGGCATCGGAATTGATCCCAAACACTTGCCCCGTCTGACTGAACGTTTTTACCGGATCGATTCAGATCGTAGCCGGCGTACTGGTGGAACCGGTTTAGGATTGGCAATTGTTAAGCATGTCCTGATGCAACATCAGGCACATCTCGAAATTGAGTCCAAGGAAAACCAGGGTTCCACTTTTAAGGTGATTTTCCCCAAAGAGCGCCTCAGCTTTCCAGACTGATATCCCCCCATTAAAAAAGCTGCCATCGGCAGCTTTTTTTTCAGGATGCTATCTGTTTTTCTTTGGCCAGTGCACGCGCATAGGCTGCACGTTGCGATACCCGTTTCAGATAAGCCTGAATCGCTGGATAACTTTGGCCAGTCCGGCTTTGCATGGCCTCCAAAGGAAAACTCATCTGAATATCGGCAAAACTGAAATGTCCGGCAAAATAATCATGCTCACTCAAATAACGTTCCAGAAACTGGATATGATCTTTTAAGCGGCTTTGTACAAACTGTTTTTTCACCCCATCACATATTTTCTTGGCCACAGGCCGAATCAGCAAAGGGGTATGTTTCGGTACAGTGGTCATCACCAGTTGCATCACCAGCAGTGGCATTAATGAACCTTCTGCATAATGCATCCAGTAACGGTACTGGGCCTTATCGGCAGGATCTTTTGGGCGAAACTGCTGCTGTTCATCATAGCTTTCCTGTAAATACTCCAGGATCGCCGCAGATTCCGCCAGTACCTGCTCCTGATCGGTCAGAATTGGTGCCTTACCCAAGGGATGGATCTGTTTTAAAGCGGGTGGCGCGGAAAGATTAGGCTGGCGCTGATAATATTGCACTTCATAATCCAGTCCTAACTCTTCCATGGCCCAGAGAATACGAAACGATCGTGATTGTTCGAGATGATGTAAAACACGCATATTAGACTCATGATTTTATTGTTCTTACTTTTCGAGCATAACAAAAAGCAGCAGACTTTAGCTCATTTTTTGATGACTGTAATGATATGTATCCTATGTTGCAGATTCACTATTTGAGTTCAATTCAGACAGCGCTCCATATTCTCATCATTTTTAGCATTTATCGGGAAGCACGCATCTGGTCTGGAAATGCGGGCGCTTCTAAACGTGGCCCATCATAGGCAGGAATGGAACCAAAACGTTCATGACCTTCAATCCATTGTTCCCGCGCAATTTTAAGTTCCTCTGTCGTACGCCCGACCAGATTCCACCACAGTAAAATCGGGCTTTCAAATGGTTCCCCACCAATCAATAACACCCGGCTCCCGGCATGAATTTCAGCATTGACCTGTTGCAACCCGGGCTCCAGGATCAGCATATTATCTTCAGTCAGTTCATGCACATTAATGCTGGCCGTCCCTTCAAGCACCATAAAGCCATATTCAAATTTCGGATTCAGCGGCAAGCGCATACTGCTACTTTCAGCTGCATACAGATCCACTCCGAGCAATTCACTATGTACTTTAACTGGTGATCTCGTTTTTAAATATTCTCCAACCAGCACGGTAAACTCGATGCCTTGCTCATTTATGACCGGCAATTCAGGATAATGGTCGAAACCCGGTGCCATATTGATCTTGTCATCCGGCAAGGCAATCCATAACTGCGCTGCATGCATATGCGTTTCACTCTCGGGAGACACTTCGGTATGTGAAATGCCATAACCCGAGGTCATCAGATTGACCTGCTTGGGACGAATCAATTGCTGATTTCCCAGACTGTCATTGTGCATCATGCTGCCTTCGATCATCCAGGTAAAGGTCTGCAGACCAATGTGCGGATGTGGTCCGATATCCAGACCATCTCCTTGCGGGAAAATGGCCGGACCCGCATGATCCAGAAAACACCAGGCACCAATCATGCGCTTATGCCGGCTCGGCAAGGCGCGTTTAATCACGGTGCCCTGCCCGATTTCTGCGCGACGCAAAGGAAACTCCTGAATAAACTGATTCACGTACTTTTCACAATCATCGGAATCCGACAGTTCAATATCACTATTATTCGACATGGCTGAGCTTACCTCGGCATTTTCATTCTACTTTTGAGTGGGTGAGACATGCATTTGACCGATTCAAGATGCCTCTCTGTTCAGGACAATGTACAGGGTCTATGGGCAAAATCTATCCCTGGAAATATTTAGATACGTATAAAACGCCTCACTAGTCCCATCAATTTAAATCCTGAAAAGCTGATGAGATTTGTATCCAAAGCCCCAAACTTGAGTTTTAGCAAGTCAATCATGATTTAGGTACATGGCGTTATGAGTTTAAATAAACTGAAGATCAGGAATGTCAGTTATGTTTCACGTGAAACGAATCCATAACAACCAAATATCCCCATGAATAAGATGATTATTCATGTATTTCAATCACTTTAAATTTCACAAACCACAAATTTTGTTACGTTTTAGCTTTAAAAACTTCCCGGATACCCAATTTTTGGGAGGTTATTTTTTACTCAACCACGGCATAATAGGCACCTATAAAAATATAATACTGGACCAGGACATGTCTGCTCAGAATGAGAACATATATTCAACGGCGAATGTATCTTTTCAAAATTCGATGACCGATAAATCACTGAAATTATCTGAATGTGATCTGCAAAACCGTCAGCTGATTGAACAGGCGCTGACAGATCCTCATGCCCGTATTCCTGCCCCGTTTCAGCAGTATTTTTATGATTATGTCTATACGCATAGTCATCATAACTTGCGTCAAATTAACTATCTGGCGCAAATTGCCTTTTTACTGTATTTCTTTGCCGATATTCTGATTATTCCAGATATGTTTTTTATTTCTGGTCTGATGCGCGTCGTTCTGGTTCTGGGCGCGATGTTTTGCTGTTATTACCTATTTAAAAAACATAAAAATATTCAGATTCTGGACAGAATCTTGCCGATAGGCACCACTGTGGCTGCAGCTGCATGGATTGGCTTGCTGGTGCTTTCAAGCAGCCCCCATGTTGCTACCTATATTTATGCCTCTGCGATCTTTATTCTCATCACCAATCTGTGTATACAGACCCAATTTAAAGTTGCGGTCTATTGTTCCATCTTGATTGCCCTGTTTATCATGATTGGAGTGACCCAGTTAATGAATGCATCTCAAGCCTTTATTTTTACTGTCGTTTTTAGTCCACTCTGGTTTTTTAGCATTTATATTAACTGGAATAATATTCTGAACGTACGGCGTTCCTTCCTGCGCTCTTTGCTGGACGAATGGAACTATCAAACCTTAAAAAATCTGGCACATACGGATGATTTGACCCAGTTATACAACCGCCGCCATTTTGTCGATATGGCTGAACGTTCTATTCATCAATGGCCCAAACATGCCAGCACCTGCCTGCTGATGTTTGATGTCGATCATTTTAAAAATATCAATGACAACTATGGGCATGACATCGGCGATCGCGTACTACAACTGATTGCTGAAGTCACCCGTAAAGAAATGCGCCATAGCGATGTACTGGCACGTTTTGGTGGTGAAGAGTTTATTGCTCTCTTGGAAGATACCCAGCTGCCAGACAGTCTGGTGATTGCAGAGCGAATTCGTTGTGCAATTCAGAAACAATTTGTTTATGCCAAACCGAACCAGCCCATTCGTTTTACCATTTCGATTGGTATAGCAGAACTGGAGTCGCCTACGCAAAAGCTGGAGGAGCTGATCAAGCAAGCCGATATCGCTTTATATCAGGCGAAAAAATCAGGCCGAAATCGGATTGAAGTTTATCATTCCAAAATGCTGGAAAAGCCCAAACCTGCTCCAGCCAATCCTTGGAATGCCTTTAAGCCCGTGACCCAGCAAGGTCATTCAAAGGCCAATCAAACCAAGCAATTCTGGTCTGCCCTTTAAATAATGAAATCAGGAATATTAGTGAAAGCTTAAATTTTTATAAACTTTACATGGAAAAGTTACATATTCTATCACGAAGAAAAAATCCTCATAAAAACTCATAAAAAAGAGCACCGAAGCGCTCTTTTTTTATCGGGATATCTCCGATCAACCAGATATTTACCACGTGCATAGCGCTTGGCATCATTCAGGCAAGAAACCGTGCTTCGTGAAATCCCTCACTGCCGCGAGCATAGCCTTTGCCGTAATTTAGGCAAAAGCCGTACTCCTTGAAATCCTGATTGGCGCAACCATAGCCTTTGCCGTAATTTAGGCAAGAAGCCGTGCTTCGTGAAATCCCTCACTGCCGCGAGCATAGCTCTTGGCGTAAAATCGGCTAAAAGCTATCGCTTTTAGAAATCCCGATTTTACTCCCATTCAATAGTTGCAGGTGGTTTAGACGATACGTCATACACAACACGAGAAACATCTTTAATTTCATTCATGATACGAGTCGAGATTTTATCGACTAGATCATAAGGAAGATGCGCGAAACGAGCAGTCATAAAGTCCACAGTTTCTACTGCACGCAGTGCAATTACCCATGCATAACGGCGACCATCACCGACAACACCGACAGATTTCACCGGCTGGAATACCGCAAATGCTTGAGCAGTCTTGTCATACCAACCGCTGGCACGAAGTTCCTGCATAAAAATGTCATCAGCAAGACGTAAAATGTCTGCATATTCTTTTTTCACTTCACCCAAGATACGCACACCTAGACCTGGGCCTGGGAATGGATGACGGTAAATCATGCTGTGTGGCAAGCCCAAAGTGGTACCCAATTTACGTACTTCATCTTTAAACAAGTCACGTAATGGTTCAACCAGTTCAAAAGCCAAGTCTGCTGGTAAACCACCCACGTTGTGGTGCGATTTAATCACATGTGCCTTGCCCTGTTTGCTTGCAGCAGATTCAATCACGTCTGGATAAATCGTACCTTGAGCCAGGAATTTTACCCCATCTAATTTACGTGCTTCTTCAGCAAAGACTGCAATAAACTCACGGCCAATAATTTTACGTTTTGCTTCAGGATCAACTTCGCCTGCAAGTGCAGTCAAGAAACGCTCTTCTGCAGCAGCACGGATGACACGAATCCCCATATTGTCAGCAAACATTTGCATCACTTGATCACCTTCGTTCAAACGAAGCAGACCATTGTCGACAAACACACATGTCAGCTGATCACCAATCGCTTTATGCAACAGCGCTGCAACGACAGATGAATCCACACCACCTGAAAGACCAAGTAATACTTTTTCATCACCGATCTGTTGGCGAAGCTGTTCTACACGTAGATCAATAATGTGTTCTGGCGTCCATAGACCGCGGCAACCACAAATTTGATGAACGAAGTTCGACAGTAATTCTGCACCTTTAGAGGTATGTGTCACTTCAGGATGGAACTGAATGCCATAGAAACCACGAGTTTCGTCAGACACCATCGCAATTGGACAGCTTGGAGTTTGTGCAGTGATCTGGAAGCCTTCTGGAATACGGGCAACCTTGTCACCATGACTCATCCAGACATGCAACTGGTTTTCACGGTCCTGTAAATTACCGATCAGCTTGTCACGTACCACGATATCAACTTCTGCATAACCGAACTCATGCACAGTACCTGGCTCGACTTTACCGCCAAGCTGTTCGCACATGGTTTGCAGGCCATAACAAATACCCAATACCGGCACACCGAGCTCGAATACCACTTGTGGCGCACGCGGGCTGCCTTCAAGGTGAACGCTCTCAGGTCCACCAGACAAGATGATACCGTTTGGATTAAATGCACGAATGTCTTCTTCAGACATATCATAGGCATACATTTCAGAATATACACCAGCTTCACGGACACGGCGTGCAATGAGCTGACTATATTGAGAACCGAAATCCAGAATCAGGATACGATCTTCAGTAATTTGAGTATTGGTAGTCATGACGAACAACTATGAAAGGCAAACGAAAGATAAGCGCCGTATTCTAGCATTTTTCTTGTGTTTAAGCACACTATTCCAATTGGTTTAAATATTAAACAGTTAAGAAATTTCAGAAAATAATGCCCTCATTTTTGACTGGTTCACAGGAGAGCAGAGTTTCGCTGCTTTCCTGTTCCAGCCAAATGAATGGTTTATTTCACGCGTTCAATCTGAATCACTTCAATATCGGTGGGTTTGTTGCGGTGCGTATCGACCTCGCCCCAGACTTCTACCCGATCGCCTGCTTTGAGCTTTAATCTTTTCCAGTGGTCGTCATCCACATCAATCATGATGCTGCCGGTTTTATCTCTTAATTCAAATTCGTCACTTTGTGCTGCACGCTGTTTGACGATCTGCCCCCTTAAGGTCACGCCGGTTTCATCTTTCATTTTATGTGCCTGAGCAATACTGACTACATTCTGTTTTGCTTCCTCCAGAATAGCCTGATCTGATTTAGCCCAAAGTGCCGGACTGGCAGCTGCCAGAACCAGTGTCGCCAGAATATATTTTTTCATGTGTTTTGACCTGCCATTTTTATGATGATTCTATGATCTAAACAGAAAGCCGAAATAGATGCCGCAGACGTTGTGTAACGCCATGATGAACTTGTGTTGTCTGCTCAAAAAGCCCCAATAAAAATATGCTCATACCCTGATACATCCATTTTAAAAGTGAAGGGATTCGCCCGACAGCAGAAAAATAAGCCGCAAAATAGTCGACTTTTATTACTGACTTTATAGGTGATCGCTGTTAGGATTTGAGCACACTTTTGCTTGTACTGGGCTCATGGAACTGATTGATTTTATCTTGCATGTTGATGATCACTTGCTTGAATTTATCACCAATTACGGGATCTGGATTTATGCCATTCTTTTCCTGATTATCTTTGTGGAAACAGGTTTGGTGGTGATGCCGTTCTTGCCCGGCGACAGCTTGCTATTTGCAGCAGGTGCTTTGGCAGCGTCTACAGGTGTGATGGATCCCTGGGTACTGATTCCGCTTTTATTTATTGCGGCAGTATTGGGCGATACCCTGAATTACCATATTGGCAAATATATCGGGCCGCGGGTTTTCGAGATTGAATCGCGCTTTATCAATAAAAAACATTTATTGGCGACCCAGCAATTCTTTGCCAGACATGGTGGTAAAACCATTATTTTTGCGCGTTTTGTGCCTTTTGCTCGTACCTTTGCACCTTTTGTCGCTGGTGCTGGCAGCATGAATTACAAATATTTCCTGAGCTATAATGTAGTAGGTGGATTTATCTGGATCAGCTCATTTGTCATTCTGGGCTATATGTTCGGTAATATGCCGATCGTCAAAGATAACTTCACCTATTTGATTTTCGGTATTATTATTTTAAGTGTCTTGCCAGGTGTGATCGGCTTTATTCAACAAAGACTCAAAAAAAGTAAAACAGCTTAAGATTTTTTATAGCCTGTGCATTTAATCCCAGAGCTTGATCAGTAATGGGATCAGACAAAGCAGTACAAACAGAGCCGAGCCTTTATAAATAAGGCCGGCTTTTATTTTTTCAGAGTGACTGCTCAAAATTGCCTGACCAAAGACCATCCAGAAAATCCCTACTGGAACGGTACTCAAGCAAAAGGCAGCAAACACCAGAACAAAGTTGGTCGGACTTTGCCAGGTTTCCATGGGTAAAATCCCGGAGGCCAACAATGCTGCTTTAGGATTGCTTAAGGTGACAGTAAACATTTGCCAGGGACGAATCTGCGGATGATTTTTGCTATAGCGTTCTAACTGCTGGGCCTTATATAAATGCAGCGTCATCCAGCCCACACAGATGGTACTCAGGACATACAACAAGCTTTTGAAATTTGGCCAGATCGGTAAAGCCAGATGAATTAACAAAGCCCAGACATTAATCGCATAAAAATAGCCCATCAGAATGGCAGGAATATAAAGGCTGGTTTTGGCCTGACCCTGCTGATACGCAGAGCTGGCGACCAAGGCATTCGCCGGCCCTGGAATCATCAGAACGGCGATTAGCCCCAATACAAATAACCAATTTTCAATCATCGTGATGAACTATTCCGGGCCTAGCTTATAGCTTAATCAATATTCTCATGCCAGAACAGCTCTATAAATCTAGGATGCTGAGACGATACGCGCCATTTCAAGTGATATTAAGCGGAATATCAGCTCGGCTATTTTGAAAAAATCATAAAAAATGCTGACCCAAGATCAGCATTTATGAAGAGATCAGGAATTCGTTATTTAGCAATATTCTGACGAACCACAATCGGACAATTTTTGTAACGGGCGGCCTGAACAATCGCTTCCTGTTCACCTAAAAGCCGTGCCAGTTCGGTTCGCTTGGTATTGGATGACTGTCCCATATTGACGGAAACACTCGGACCAATTCCCCAACCACCGCGACTGCCCCAGCCACCACCCAGACCGACGCCCACACCTACACCCGTGCGTTTTGGCGCTTCCACGCCATTGTCGATATATTGCTGAATACGGTTATATTCGCCTTGCAGCTGCTGACAACCCAAGGTCTGATACTGGGTCGGGGACACATAGGTGGGTTTCACCGTTGTTGCACAAGCACTCAGCAATGCAAGTGCTGCAATACTCAGGCTTAATTTCACAAGTTTCATAGTTAACTCGATCTTAGTTCTGCTCTATCTCATTGAACAACGATTGATAGGCCTGAGTCAATTTATGATCAGTAGCCAAATGAATCAGGGGCTGATTTTTATGATGAGATTCTTTCATTAAGATGGAGGGCGGTAACATACTATTGAGTACGGGCAATCCTTCATCTTTCAGTTGCTGCACCACTTCACGCGGTAATCTGGCCTGTGCCTGAAACTGATTCACCACAATACCTTCAATTTCCAGTCTTTCATTATGGTCATCTTGGGTTTCAATGACATTTTCAATCAGGGTCTGTAAGGCGCGTTTAGAAAACACATCACAGTCAAATGGAATCAGCACGCGGTCTGCAGCAATCAAAGCCGACAGTGTAAAGAAATTAAATGCCGGCGGGGTATCAATAAACACCCGATCATATTGCCCGGACAATTGTTGTAAAGCATCTCGCAGTTTGTAGATTTTATGCTTGGACTCCAGTGCATGTGCCAAGGCGCCCAGTGTCGGGCTGGCTGGAATCACATCCAGATACTTAAAGGGAGACTGATGCACATAACTTTCCAGACCTTTGCTACGGCTTTTCAAAATCGAGCCAATTGCATTGCCGAGCAAGCCTTTACTTTGCTGATTGCCCAGCACATTTTCAAAATAGTTTTCAATATTCGGTTCTAATGCCGGCTTGTCACTTGAATAGGTCGCATCGTCACCTAATACGTATTGACTGGAATTGGCTTGTGGATCCAGGTCAATGAGTAAAGTTTTTAAACCCTGATGTGCGCTGATCGCGGCCAGATTAACGGTAATACTGGACTTACCCACCCCACCTTTTTGATTAAATACCACACGTGTATTCATGTCCCCTCCTGTTATTTTTAACTACTTTTATCACACTTGTATTTTTTAATTATTCACATAGGCAGACTGCGCTTGAAGTCACAGCCTGCTTGCTTTTAGCCAAAATTCGGCTTGATCATCACCAAGATCAAAATAGAAACCAATGCAACTACCGCAATAAATAAGCCAGCCCGGCGTTGTGCCAGCAAGATTGAATCATCTTTTTTATAGGCTTTAGCTAAAGAGGATACCAGCACAAAAAATAAAATAACCTTGGCATAAAACCAGGGTTGCACATCAAAATCCTTGATCACCAATGACACAATACCTGTAAACGCGATCACCGTAATGGCCAGATGCTGTAAAGCCACCAGCGCAATTCGTGCCTTTGGATTCGGTAGGTTGCCTTGTGTACCAATAAACAAAGTCAAGGCACGGGCAAGAATGGCGACAATCGCCAATCCTGCTGCTGACATATGAATAATTTTGACTAAAAGTTGAGTTTCCATCATTTCCTCTTAGTTTTTTGGTGCATGTGCACAAGCTGGACTGGTCGTGTCCTGCCCTGCCCATTCTTCAGGCAAAAATGCGTGGATTGCCAGCGCATGAATCTTGTCTTTGGCCAGTAAATCACCAGCAGCAGCATAGACTTTCTGATGACGCTGGACTGGACGTAAACCGGCAAAGGCCTGACTGACAATCACAGTTTTAAAATGAGACTCTTTTCCAGGGAAATAACCGCCATGACCCGAAGATTCATTCACCACGTCTAAATGGGTCGGAGATAATTGTGCTAAACGATCTTTCAGTTGTTGTTCTAAGCTCATGGCCTGACTCCAATCTTTGAAAATATAAAGTCAGTATACCTTGTTCTGCTGAGTATTTTGGTAATCTGTTACAGCGCAATCTGTTGATTGTGGCGAAGTTTCATGAATTCCCACATGAATATTGGTGATTTATTGTCTGGTCTAAAATATTTTGCTTTTATTTTATGCAATTGATACAAGATTTTTAACAAAGGTGTTGACCACATTTTTTCATGCTGTATTATACACGGCATGCGGGAATAGCTCAGTTGGTAGAGCATAACCTTGCCAAGGTTGGGGTCGGGAGTTCGAGTCTCCTTTCCCGCTCAAAATTTTTTCATTTAGTTTTTTCATTTAAAAAACTTTATAGACTCCGCGGGAATAGCTCAGTTGGTAGAGCATAACCTTGCCAAGGTTGGGGTCGGGAGTTCGAGTCTCCTTTCCCGCTCCAGATTCAAAAAGCCCTCATCGAAAGATGGGGGCTTTTTTATTGTTGATTTTATTATATTTTTAAAAATCCCCCTTCCTTTGTTATTCAATTCAATAAAAAATATTCTTAATGTAATTTATATTTTGTGACCAAGATGTGACCATGGCGTGCCCACGACCTTATCCGTTGTTCTGAACTGTAATTACGCTCCACTGGTCAAGAATGTGACGGATTATACCGAAGAAGAATATCAGTCCATTCGGACAGAGTTACTCCGTAATACGCATGGTCAAAATCATTGGTTTATGATTGCCCATTTACTGGGTCACATTGACCCTACAGAAACCTTTAAAAGCTATATTCATCTGAGCTACCTGATCGCTGGGCATAAAATACTGCAATATCATCCAGACATAGATACTCAATTAGTAAAGAAGATGATGGGCTACCTACCTTCTTTCAAATTTTTAAACACAGTAAAAGATACTGCTCCATTCAATTTTGAAAAGCATGCTATTCATTTAAGTCAGCAGTTACTCAACGACCAAACTGACTGGTTAAAAAGTAACATAGAAGACATTCTGGATGAGGTTTCATTTAACTCACAGCCTCATGATTTTTCTAAATATTTCGCAGGAACAAAGGAATCCAAAATCTCATTTGCATGGTTTTTTAAGTGCCTAAATTTACTGGAAATTCATCATGATCCAGACCGGGTATCACAGGAAATGAGCTTACCTATAGAACTGGTTGAGTACTGGTATAAAAATGCCAAACAACTGGGCCAACTCAAGTCTCAAAAAAACAACCCAAGGTTATTTGATCTCAACAACACGAATCATCTTGATAAACCTTTAAAACCCGCCATGATTGATACCGTTGAAGAGCGCACAGCAAAGAACTATTTCTTTGAAAATATTCAAAATATCTTTGAAAAAAAGCCAGATCAAATAAAAGCGGTGCTTGAGACATTTTTAAGTCGTGTTACGGTTTCGCATACTGGCATTCATTATCGATGGAATAAAATCGATCAATTGGAATCATTTTATTCCAAGGTAAAAGACCTGTTTCCCCATCAATTTTGGCATTTGCTTGGACAAGACTTGGTACAATTGCTAGATAAAAAGAAACAGCCTTTATTACTGAAGCTGGCTAAATCGAGCACAACAGAGCATCCTATCACTCAAGAAGATTATGTTCGTCTCCAGCTTTACTCAACAAAAGATGCCAAAGCACTGGCCGCATTTAAATTCTGTTTACATTTAGCCTGTATTGGCAGACCTCGATCTCTTGAACTTAAAGCTGAAGGTCTAAAAATAACTACATGCTGTTAAATAATTTAACCGTTGCTTCCTTATCTAAAGCCAAATTTAATATATTTAGTAAAAATTGAGTATCTGATCAACGATAATTAAATAGTATAAACTCTATGAATTAGCAGCGTCTGAAACAGGGATCGGTCATGCGTACAACATCAGAAAAAACTGCAAAAAAGAAAATGATATTAGCTAAGGCAGTTTTAGCTGCTGCTGAACGACTTGGTCTTGCACAGGATCAACTAGCCTTAATACTCAGTATAGATTCGGTGAAAACTTTAACCTCTCTTGAATTAGATCCCACTTCAAAACAGGGAGAAATCGCCCTCACTTTAATCCGTATTACCACATCATTAGATGCTCTTACAGGTGGGGATACAGCCTGGATGCAGCATTTTATGAAATCACCCAATAAATTGATGAATAGCATTCCAATAGAACAGATTCAGAACCCTCAGGGATTGGCCTCTGTTTTACAATTGGTGGAAGGTCTTCGGGCTAAACTTTAAGATAAGCAAAGTATTAGGCTATACACAGAAAAGTCTTTCAGAAAAAACTAAAGTGAATAAAACAACAATTTCAGAGATAGAGAATGGCCATTTTACAGGTTCATTTGACATATTTGAACGTGTACTTGATGGCATGGGTTTACAATTCGAAGTGAATAAAAAAAGTTTAACTTGCCCCAATGGGATGAAATTGAAGAAATATTGTAAGCGTCCGCTGAACACACCTTATGAATTCATCCTATAAGCCTTAATTTAGTCCCCACTTAAAAACAAGTGGGGA
>NZ_WURP01000013.1:0-48681 GCF_009829025.1 Acinetobacter sp. 18QD2AZ41W
GTAATTTCTACCATCAATCAATGAAAATAATTTCGATCGATCAACCAGTAAAAATCCACACAAGTTGTTCTTCATAAGCTCTTAATGATCTTTCTAACACCTCGTCAGTGCCAGAAGCTGGACTTCGATATACTTAACAACTCAGCAATCTGCTTCGTTCGTTTCCGTCTATCTCGTCGGTATGTGCTCATTATAGGGCAATTTCTTACACGTGCAAGCGCTTTTAACGCACAGGAATCACGAGTGTTTTATTTTTATGCACCAAATTGGTTCAATTCCATACAATTCATTACATAAGTACATATTTTTAAAACAGAAATATAAATTAAATATTTCTGTTTTATTCTGTACCTAGTTTTTCACGACTGGTGCTTTAATCGTCACACTGGTGATTTTTACAGGGTTCACCGGCACATTTTGATGCATTCCATAGTTTCGGGTCGGTACTTTAGCAATCTGATCGACGATATCCATACCTTTAGTGACCTTACCAAAGACCGCATAGCCGGCATTTCTGGCAGAACGATCCAGGAAATCATTATCAACCAGGTTCACAAAGAATTGTGCTCGGGCAGAATCCGGCTGATTGGTACGCGCCATGGCTAAAGTACCGCGTTTATTTTGCAGACCATTCGATGATTCGTTTTTAATGGGTGCTTTGGTATTGGCTTTTTCCTGCATGTTCACATCAAAGCCACCGCCCTGCACCATAAAGCCTGGAATGACGCGGTGAAAGATCGTGTCCTTATAGAAGTTACTCTTTACATAGCTTTCAAAGTTCTTTGCCGAGATTGGCGCTTTGTCATTGAAGAGTTCAATTTCAATATTTCCTGATGAAGTCTTCATCTCAATAATCGTATTTGCAGCAAAGCTTGGTAGACTGAGCGCAGCAAGTGCGATCACACATAATGATTTCTTTAACATTTATTAACTCATCTACTTAGAAGTAATGGTTGTGAATGACTATATATTAATCTTTTATAACTCATAATGCAGTGATCTGCCGACTAAAGACAAGAGAATAAGAATGAAGCATGCATTATTACAGGAGCAAAATATCCACCAGTTTCCACCTTGGCGTTTGCAGGGTGAAGGTTTTATTCTGAATTATTGGCTGACCCCCAGCTTTATTGAGCAAGCGAAACAGTTCCGGATCGCACCATCTCCGCTGGGGCGGATGGTCCAAGTCTTATTGGTGCGTTATCATTCTTCGCCGATTGGCCCTTATGATGAGTTACTGATTCTGGATCATCCTTTAATTAGTAAACGGCACCTCAGCTCGATTCCTAAAATTTATGTGTCTACTCATGAATCTGTCGTACACGGCCAGCATTTATGGGGTATTCCCAAAGAACATGCAGAATTTGAATGGCAGGAAAAAAATCAGGAAATATTGTGTCATATTCAGCATCAAAACCAGCGTATGACGATTCGACTCAAAAAAACCAAATCTGCGCGCAAGTTCTATATTAATAGTCATCATATTCCAGCCTCTATGCTCAAAATTCAGCAAGCCTGGAAAGGTCAGCGTTTTCAGTTCAGCCCACAATTCCGTGGTCATCTCTCCAAGCTGTCCCAAGTGGAATGGCAAAATATCAATAATATATTTCCAGATTTTTCTAAAGCCAAGTTGCTACAGAGCTTTTATGTACCCAAGTTTAATCTGATCTTCCCTGAAGCAAAGATTGCGACCAAGCCATAACAACTTATATCAAGCCAGGTATAAAAAAGGCATTTCCATGAGAAACACCTTTTTGTATGCACGTTTTGGATTTAGCTATGTTTATCCCAAAATTTGCGAAAATCTTTGCTGATCTCGATTACATATTTTTTAGCACGGCGGGAAATCGGGGTTAAATTGATAAAACCATGGGCCTGATCGATATAGTCATGATAATAAACACTTACCCCATTTTGACGTAATTTATGTGCATAAATAGAACCTTCATCATGCAAAACATCATGTTGTGCGGTAATCACATAGGCAGGCGGCAAGTTTTTCAATTGACCATAGGTGGGAGAAACCAATGGATCATCCAGTTCAATCTGGTGAGTTTGGGCATACATCAAGGTCACCAGATCAATATCCTGATCTGACAATACCAAGCCGTCTTTATAAGCATAAAAAGAGGGATGACGGCTTTTAAAATCAACCGCCGGATAAAGCAAGAGCTGGGCACGTGCTGCATAAGATTTGCCTGCACTACGCTGCGCCACCACTGCTGCCAGATTTCCACCTGCACTGTCTCCCGCCACCGCAATCCGGTTTTTATACACTTTCAGCTGTTTACTATGCTGATGTGCCCAGGCGAGGGCATCTTCACAGACCTGTACCATCTGCAAGGGACTAAATTCCGGTGTCAGCGGATAAGCCACACTCAGCACCTGTACTTTGGCATGCACTGCCAGAAGGCGACAGAACTCATCATGGCTGTCCAGACCACCCACCATAAATGCACCGCCATGATAAAAAATCACCATAGGCAACTTCTTTTGCGGTGCAGGATGATAATGCCGGGCAAAGATGCTGCCACTTTGCAAAGGCAGACGCAGCTCTTCTACCATTTTCACAGCAGTCGGTCTGGCCTGAATTGTTTTCATGCGCGCATCAAACGCCACCCGTGCCTGTGCGACATCTTCACTCAGAAAGCTGCCATGCCCCTGTTTAAGCTGAATCGCCATCAGGCATTTGACCATGGGGTCTAAATTAGGATAGTGATGAGGATAGTCCAAAGCCTTAACCAATGCGTCTTGTGCAATACCAGGTAAGCGATCCAGCATACGCGCTGCTGTGCCTTGCCCTTTCTCCATGACACTTTTCAGTACTGGATGATTCACAGTCATTATTTTTAGTCCTTATTCTCTTAATTCTTCATAGTTTCTACACGATTAGCGTTTCAGTGACCATATTCTTATATAAGTCTTAATATCTAAGTACATATAGTTTTATCCAATACGTTAACCTGATTTATAAAAGATGTCATTGACCGTTTAAATGGTATTTTTGACGTAGTTTTGCGAGCTTCAGTATATTTTTTATTTCAAGTTGGGAGAATGCCTATGGCTGGCAAAATTATAGCTCTGTCTCTGGCGACTGCATTTTTGGCTGTAGGCTGTGTTGCTTTCCCTGAAGATGGTGGCTACTACGATGGCCGTTATGATCAGCGTTCTGATCGCCGCTATGAACAGGACCGTCGTTATGAGCAACAGCGTCGTTATGATCGGCAACGCTGGGAATATGAACAGCAACGTAAACGTATTGAACTGGATCGACGTAAACAGGAAGTGCAGCGTCGTAACTGGGAACAGGACCGTAAAAGACAGTTAGAACAGGACCGACGTAAAAGCCAGCTGGAACGACAACGCCAGGAACAGCAGCGTAAAAACATGATGAGCCAACGGCAAAAACAGGCTGAAGCAGAACGTAATAAACGCCGCCTGGAGCAGGATCGTAAACGGATCACCGATCAGCGTGCCAGAAAAGCCCAGCAAAACCGTTCATCTAACCCACGCTGGAGCGATAATCGACGTCAACAGCAACAGCAGCGTCCACGCGATCGCCGTGATTAATGCTTTGATTTCACTCTTTGTTAAAAAAGCCTGTAGCAGGCTTTTTTAATGGAAAATTTTATCTCAAGCTGATTGAATAAAAGTAGTATTTTTGCATGAAGGTCGGACTAAGCCGCCAAGCCATCATTTTTATCTTGATCAGATCAAGAATGCTCAATTTTAGCAAAAAAAAAGGCCTATCTTAGAGAAAAAGATAAGCCACGAAAACACATTTCAAAATAAGAAGAAACTACAGCGATAGAATCTGGAATAAATATTAATCAAAAGTTCATCTATTGAGAAATACTTTATTGCTTAGATATTAATCGCTTTTATGTCTAATAAATAATCAGGCAAAAAAAAGCCAAGTCTTGGGGGAACTCAGCTTGAAAAAAGTAACTTGAAATAAGGCAACAGCAACCGAGTTCGGCTCTCTCCTCTGAACAAGGTCGCTGTCTATGTCAGTATCATGCAATTTTTTTACTAATATTTAAAACAGATTAAAATTATTAAATTTATTTAAAAATACGATTATCAATTTTTTATATTTATTTTCAAATAATTCATGTTTTATTTTAAAGCTCAGATTGTCTATTCAGCGACGTATACAACAATGATCAGATGACTCCTTGATCATTTACTTCAATTTATCTCCGCCTATATCGCGGTAAAAGCCTGCCATCTGCTCGCTGTTTTATTCAGAATTTTGTATAAATCTTAAATTTAATCTTGACTGACGCTTGAATTTTTACACCCTGCCCCGATTTCTTTAGGTAATCAAGAACTTCAACCATGGCAGTTCAGCATTAACGCAGTGAATACTGAGGCCTGAGGACTGTACATGTTTAAGAACCCATTTAAACGGAGTAAATCAATGGCGACTGAGCAAAACGAGCAAGCTCAAAAATTTGAGCAAGAGCAAGCGGAACAAGATACAGCGCAAACTCAAGCTGAAACCGAGCAGGCAGAAGTTTCCGTTGAGTCTTTACAAGAGCAGATTGCGCAGCTTGAAGGTGACTTAAAGTTAGAAAAAGCACGTACGGCCAATGCAGTCTACGAAGCACAAAAAAGTGTGGAACGTATTCAGCGTGAATCTGAAAAGCATAAAGATACCGTTTTAGAAAAGTTCTCTAAAGAACTTTTAGAAACCGTCGACAATCTCGAGCGCGCCATTGTTGCCGCAGGTGAAGAGAAAACTCCACTGCTGGAAGGCGTTGAACTGACACTTAAATCTTTATTGAATACCTTAGAGAAATTTGGAGTCGTGGTGGTAGACACCAGTAACGGCTTTAATGCTGATCTGCATCAGGCAGTTGGGATTGATCCAAATGCCAAAGCCAATGAAATTGGCACTGTTTTGCAAAAAGGCTACACGCTGAATAATCGCCTGTTGCGTCCGGCGATGGTCATGGTTGGCGCTTAAGCCAAATAAATTCGGGAGTTTGTGAAATTTTTTCAACAATTTTACTTGAAAAAAATCGAACGGCTCTCATATCGGATAACAAGTAAATCCCTTTTAATTTCCCTTTGATAAAGGGAAAAGTTTGGGAATAAAAAAATTTTTGAGGAAACATCCAAATGGCTAAAATCATTGGTATTGACTTAGGTACTACAAACTCATGTGTTGCAGTACTTGAAGGCGACAAAGTTAAAGTAATCGAAAACGCTGAAGGCGCGCGTACAACGCCATCAATTATTGCCTATAAAGATGGCGAAATTCTGGTAGGTCAATCGGCAAAGCGTCAAGCGGTAACGAATCCGAAAAATACCTTGTTCGCGATCAAACGTTTGATCGGTCGTCGTTATGAAGATCAAGCGGTACAAAAAGATATCGGTCTGGTACCGTACAAAATCATCAAAGCTGACAACGGTGATGCTTGGGTTGATGTCAACGACAAGAAACTTGCGCCACAGCAAATCTCTGCTGAAATCTTGAAAAAGATGAAGAAAACAGCGGAAGATTACCTGGGTGAAACAGTAACTGAAGCGGTCATTACCGTTCCTGCTTACTTCAACGATGCCCAGCGTCAAGCCACTAAAGATGCAGGTAAAATTGCAGGTTTAGAAGTGAAACGTATCATCAACGAACCAACGGCTGCTGCACTTGCGTTCGGTATGGACAAGAAAGAAGGCGACCGTAAAATCGCGGTTTATGACTTGGGTGGTGGTACATTCGACGTTTCAATCATTGAAATTGCGGATCTTGATGGCGACCAGCAAATCGAAGTGTTGTCTACTAACGGTGATACATTCCTGGGTGGTGAAGACTTCGATAACGCATTGATCGAATTCCTGGTTGAAGAGTTCAAGAAAGAACAAAACTTCAACTTGAAACAAGATCCGCTTGCGCTGCAACGTTTAAAAGAAGCTGCTGAAAAAGCGAAGATCGAGCTTTCTTCTTCGAATGCAACTGAAATCAACCTGCCATACATCACTGCTGATGCGACTGGTCCTAAACACTTGGTGATCAACGTAACACGTGCGAAACTTGAAGGTTTGGTTGCTGACTTGGTTGCGCGTACCATTGAGCCATGTAAGATTGCACTTAAAGATGCTGGTCTTTCGACTTCAGACATCTCTGACGTGATTTTGGTGGGTGGTCAATCACGTATGCCAATGGTTCAACAGAAGGTTCAAGAATTCTTCGGTAAAGAGCCACGTAAAGACGTAAACCCTGATGAAGCAGTCGCAATGGGTGCTGCGATTCAAGGTGCGGTACTTTCAGGTGACAAAACTGACGTACTTCTACTTGACGTTACTCCGCTGACACTTGGTATCGAAACCATGGGTGGCGTGTTAACAGCAATCATCGAGAAAAACACCACGATTCCTGCGAAGAAATCTCAAGTGTTCTCGACTGCTGCTGACAACCAGCCTGCTGTAGACATTTCTGTGTTCCAGGGTGAACGTAAAATGGCGCAGCAAAACAAATTGTTGGGTAACTTCCAATTGGGCGATATCCCACCTGCGCCACGTGGTGTGCCACAAATTGAAGTATCTTTCGATATCAACGCTGATGGTATCTTGAAAGTATCTGCAAAAGACAAGAGCACGGGTAAAGAGCAATCGATCCAGATTAAAGCAAACTCAGGTTTGTCTGATGCTGAAATCGAAGCAATGATCCGTGATGCTGAAGCGAATGCTGAAGAAGATCGCAAATTCGAAGAATTAGCGAAAGCACGTAACGAAGCGGATGCGTTAGTTTCTTCTGCTCAAAAAGCAGTGAAAGATTTGGGCGAGCAAGTGACTGCAGACGAAAAAACTGCAATTGAAACTGCGGTTTCTGAGCTTGAAGCATCAACTAAAGAAAATGATGTTGAAGAAATCAAAGCGAAAACTGAAGCGTTGCAAAACATCATCATGCCGATCACTCAGCGTGCCTATGAAGCAGCTCAAGGCCAAGGCGGTGCGCAAGGGTTTGATCCGAACGCATTCGGTGGTGACGCTGGTCAACAACAGCAAAAAGCGGACGACGGCGTTGTAGATGCTGAGTTCACTGAAGTAAAAGATGACAAAAAATAATTTGTCGCTTTAACTGAAAAACCGCGCAATAGCGCGGTTTTTTTATGTCCAAATTTTAAAGCATGAAGGTAAAATGACTAAAAATGGATCGTATGTTCAAGTAAAGCTGTTTAAGCTAAATCCAGCATGAAACGACCATCAACCCTGAAAATTCTGATTTTGCGGCCTTTCAGCAATGGGTTAAAGCCATGTTATTGCTACAGGAACGCCACGCTTGTCGACTGTATGCCAAATCCGGCCGGGGTATGGAGCTAGAAGCGCAAGTTGGCTGGCGCACGGGCTGGATCGAAACACCACAGGCTGACATCGTGGTCTTTTCCCTGAATATACAGATGCACAGTCATATGGATCCGGCGATTCGCCTGGACATTTTACAGCAGGCCTTGGCCGAATTAGGACTTTATCCAAAAGCTGAGCAGGAAGGCAAATAAGCATGGGAAATGCCTTAAAATTAAGCTATATTTTTTAAAAATAAGCATCTCAATAGCAATATGCGCCTTCTACTCTGTCTGGTCATCGTTGGGTTAATCCTGTCTGCCTCTATGCATATGCAGACCAAAGCTCATCCACAACTGCGCTACAACTCGCTTGCAGACCGGCTCAGTCATCCTTTTGACACACGTTTACGCTTTAAGGTCGATCAGGTTGATGCAGGCTTTGGGCTGAGTAAAGAGCAAGTGATTCAACTGAGCAAAGAAGCCGTCGAGATCTGGCATCAGGGCACCCATCGCGATGATCTGCTGCTCTATGATGAAAATGCCCAGCTGAGTATTCATCTGATCTATGATCAACGGCAACAGGAATATAATGCCTTAAAGAAAGTCGAAAAACAGTTGCTGGCAGATGATGCCCAGTATCAACGTCAGGTCAAAAATCTGGAAGCATCTTATCAACATCTGGAAAGTCAGCAACAGCGCTTGATCCAGCAAAGAGATCAGATTAATTATGAATTTCAGAAGCTACAGCAACGACGGCATCAGCCAAATTTATCTGCCTATGAGCACGAACAATTAGAATATGAGTTTCAGGCTTTACAGCGCAAATCGGAAAATTTTAAACGGGAAGCCGAGTATCTTCAGCGACAGCAAAGTTCTTTTAACCTGAATGTTTCGCTGCATCAACATAGTCTTGAAAATCATCAACAGAATATCATTCAGGCCCAGCAACGTTTTCCTGCCCGTGAATTTCATAAAGGGGTATTTATGGGTCATCAGATTCATGTATATCAGTTTGATGCAGAAGATGATCTGCGTCTGACACTGGCTCATGAACTGGGGCATGCTTTGGGCCTGTATCATCATGATGATCCAGAGGCGCTGATGTATCCGGTACTGGGAAAACAGAATTTACAACACTTTCAGTTGCGACCTGCCGACAAGACTTTGCTGTATCACCGTTAAGTGATCAGCCTGAATTCCTTAATTAATTTAAGTGTATAAGTGTTATAAAAAAACACTCTATTCGGATTTCATGTTATTGTGAACGGCTACATTGTTCAGGCCATCTTTGGAGATTCATGTGAGTTACTACCATATTTTAATTGAAGTAAATGACCACATTAGTACGATTGATGAAACGCGTGATATCGAGATCTTTGATATTGAGGATATTCAGCCACATCTTCATGCGATTTTATTGCCTTATTTCAATGAACAGCTGATTGAACTGGACGATGAGAATCTGGAATATAAAGATATTTTACATCTGGAAATCAAACAGACCCTCTTGCCGATCAATGACCTGATCGAAGAAGAGCAGCGCCTGTTGCCAAGTGATACCGATATTACCATTAGCGCTTATGAGATTTTTAATAATCGTGAGCTGAGTCAGGATGTCACATCAGTAATTTTTGACCTCTTGGAAGCGGTAAAACTGGAAAATTAAGTTTTCTTCAGATATAAAAAAGTCCTCATCAAGAGGACTTTTTTATTGTACGTGTTTAGATCGAGAATGAAGATCCACAACCACAAGTGGTGGTCGCATTCGGGTTTTGCACCACAAAGCGTGAACCTTCCAGACCTTCCAAATAATCTACAACTGAACCGACCAGATATTGATAGCTGAGTGAATCGACCAGTACTTTCACATCGCCGTTGGCAAATTCTGCATCATCTTCATTCTGACTTTCGGCAAAGTTAAAGCCATAAGAGAAACCTGAACAGCCGCCACCGGTAACATACACACGGAGCATTAAGTCTTGGTTACCTTCACTGTCACGCAACTGGCGTACTTTATTTGCGGCATTGTCGGTGAGCACAAGCGCTTGGGCATTCATGGCGGATTCCTCTGTTGAATGGAATGTCTTTAAAAAGAAAAGACCATATCGAAGTATAACACACTCAATATATGGTCAGTCTCTACAGATTAAAAGTCAAATCAGAGTAATTTTATCAGGATTATTTGTAGTTCTCATCCTGTAAGGCACATTCGAAGTTTTGCGGGTTCTGTTTACAACGGAATTGCCACAGCAGTTTCATCATGCGCTTATCATATACGCCGCGTTTGGTCAGGTCTATTCTGGAATCGCGCATCATTTTCTGATAGCCCGGTTTATCTGCAGCCGGAATATCCATCCAGTATTTTGCAGGAATATCGGCTTTCATTTTGCCCAGAATACCAAAAGCGCGCGGCAACTGGCTTCTCACCCATTCACGTGATTTTTGACCATAACCCGCCGGGAATTTATCGGGACGGATAATGATATTACCGGTCACTTGCAACACCGGATAATTCACAATCGCACCTTTTGTACCTAAGCCTTTGTGTAATTCTAGGGGTTTAAATACCGCAGCGGGTGCGCCAATGATATCAACCTGACCATTGTTAAACTTGGCGCCAAAGTTGGTGACATCGGCACTAACGGCTTGAGCACCAACCTGCTGCACCATGATTTTTTGTGCTTCATCATAGTCGAGTACCGCAATTTTTTTACCTGCAGCTTTGGCCACGGTATTAATACTACGGTCATTGACCAACAGAAAAGCATCACCGACAGGAATCACCCCCACCACTTCATATTTGCCATTGAGCATATGTTTGGCAAAAGTCGGACTCGCCAGACCCTGCATCACTTTAACGGCCAGATTCAGATCTGGAATCGCCCCGATGGCATCGAGTGAGCCGGTAAAACTGTTGAACTGACGCCCGCGCATTCCAGTAACACTAATCCCGTCACATTTTCCGGCTTTAAAATCTTCTGCAACCACGGCTTCATTGGTATTCACTCTAAGCTCGATATCAGCGCCCCAGTTTTTCGCTGCCAGCTGATAATCTTTCATGACGCTATACACATCGCCATTTTTGCCCACCAGATCAAATACGCACATCACCTGTTTGGCCTGTACCAGACCTGAAACAGTAAATGTCGCTGCGGCCAATGCCAGTATTTTCCATCTTCTTTGCATCATCCTAATGTCCTTATACCTTGTTTTTGTTATTGCGATTTCAGCCGCATCTAATTATTTTTATATCAATCATAAGAAATCAATCTTTAGATCAAGCTTAAGCTATTTAATCAGCTGTACAATGGCTGATCTGCCTCAGTTCAACCACAAAAAAAGCTTAGACTCAGCTAAGCTTTTTCTTTAAAAATCAAATTACTCACCCGGAAGTGAACACTCAAAATTGGCTTTGTCGACAGAACAGCGCGCGCGTTTTAACACTGACATCATGCCAGCATCATAGATTCCGCGTTTGGTCATGTCCATACGGCCATCACGTAACATTTTCTGGTACTTGGTTCTATCTTCAGCGCTCAGATTCATTTTATATTTCGACGGAATTCCGGCTTCCAGACGGCCGATCATGGCCATACTTTTTGGCAGGTTTTTGATAAACCAGTCACGCGATTTTTGCCCAAAACCTGCCGGGAATTTTTCCGGGCGAATGACAAAATCGGACGTCACATGCAGCACCGGGAAATTAAACATCGCGCCGTTATTGCTGAGGCCTTTATAAATCTCTAGCGGTTTATAAGCATAGGCTGGTGCCCCCACCATATCCACCTGACCATTGTTAAATTTGGCCACAAAATTGGATACATCGGAAATCACAGCCTGTGCACCGACACGCTGCACCATAATTTTCTGAGCATCGTCATAGCCCAATACTGCGAATTTTTTACCTGCGGCTTTTTCGATCGAGTTAATATTTTTGTCACGGACAAAGATGAACGCCGAACCAAGTGGTGCAATCCCGGCAATTTCGTATTTTTTACCACCCAGATTAGTTACCATTTTCGCGGCATTACGTTTGTCCAGAGCAAAACTGATCGCACGCTGGGCAATGGCATTACTTGGTGCGCCGCCCAGTGCGTCAATAGAACCGGCAAATTTATTGTATTGACGGGCACGCATGGCGGTCATAAATACGCCATCACATTTACCTGCCTTAAAATCATTGTCGGCAACCGCTTCATCCTGACGGGCAATCAGATTGATTTCTGCGCCCCAGCCTTTTGCAGCCAGTGCCCATTCTTGCGCCATCTGGAAAGACTCACCGGATTTACCCAGTAAGTCAAACACACAGATATCGACTTTTTCTGCATGTGCTGCACTTGCAAAACTAAATGCAGAAAATGCAGCCAATGATAAGAGTGTTTTTTTCATTGTAGTGATCCTTTGAAATCTTGTTATTCGCTGAGTGTCCGTACACGGGACAAATATTAAGCAAGTTTAATTAAAAAAAATAGAGCATTTACTCCATTTAAAGCCGGCATTTTGGCCTATAAAGATAAATCAGCAGGAGTTATCTCAGTTATTTTTAAATATATAATTAAATATCAATGCCTTAATATTTAAAATTGTTTTCTTATAATTACATTTACCTAGATATAGTTACAAAGATATACATCTTTGCAGATTTATTCCCCACTAATCGAACACTCAAAATTAGTTCGTTCTACCGTACAGCGGGCACGCTTCAATACCGTCATCATGCCGGGATCATAAATACCTTGTCGAGTTAAATCGATGCGGCCTTCGCGCAAAATCTTCTGATAGGCGAGGCGATCTTCACGGCTTAGATTCAAAATATATTTGCTTGGAATTTCAGCTTCCATGCGCTTGACCATCGCAAAGCTGCGCGGTAACTGTTTCACAAACCAGTTTCGGGATTGTGCCGCAAAACTTGCCGGAAATTTCTCCTGCCGGATGATCAGGTCGGCGGTGACATTGATCACTGGAAAATTAATCATGGCGCCTTTATTGCCCAGACCTTTTTCTAATTCAAGCGGTTTAAAGGCATAAGCCGGTGCAGCCACAATATCGACTTCGCCCTGATTAAACTTACGAATAAAATTGGAAATTTCCGACATTACCGGCACGGCTTCAATCCGGTTGACCATAATTTTCTGGGCATAGTCATAATGCAGCACGGCAAATTTCTTGCCTTTTACCTGTTCCAGTTTATTCAGCTCGCGATCACGGACAAAAATATAAGCCGGGCCAATCTGTCCGATCCCGGCCACTTCAAATTTTTCTTTGCCAATCTGGGTGATCAGGCGCTTGCTGTTGCGTTTGTCCAGTACATAACTGATGGCTTTCATGGCAATGTCATTATTTGGCACACCACCAATCGCATCAATCGAGCCGGCGAATTTGTTATAGGCGCGGGCCCGCATGGAGGTCATATAGAAGCCATCGCATTTGCCTGCCTTGGCATCCTGATCCACTTTGGCTTCGTCCTGATAGGCAGTCAATTGAACATCAGCATTCCAGGCTTTTGCAGCTAAGGCCCATTCTTCCAGTAATTTAAAAGATTCGCCAGACTTGCCCAGCAAATCAAAAACACAGACATTTACTTTGGCATGACTTGAAGTCGATGCCAGTAGACCCAGTGCAGATAAAACTAAAAATCCCTTTTTCATTTTTATTTTACTCTATTATATTTTTTGCTTGATCAGCTTCTACTATAAACAACTGTTAATGCTGAAAATAGAGCTTATACTCAACTTATGCGTCCATAATATATAAATTCACAGTATTTAAAAGCTGGCTCATTTCAGTAAAAGTCGCAAGATTTTTCATTTTCCCAAGGCTTTCCTTTAGAATAGGCGCATCTTATTTCTTAGCTTTGATTTCTCAATGATTCAGTTAGACCAGTTATCTATACGTCGCGGTGGACGTGTTTTATTTCAAAAAGCGTCGATGCAGTTACACCCAGGATGGAAAATTGGCCTAACCGGTGTCAATGGTGCAGGGAAATCGACCCTGTTTTCAGCTTTGCTTGGTGGCATGGAGTCAGACACCGGTTCGTTGACCCGTCCTGCGGTATGGACCGTGGCGCATATGGCGCAGGAAATCAAAGCGCTGAATATGAAAGCCATTGATTTCGTCTTGTCCGGCGATGAAGAATACTGGGATATTCAGCAGAAACTGGAGCAGCCAGATCAGCTGGATGATGCAGAACTGGCCCATTTATATGGCCGTTTTGATGAAATTTCAGGTTATTCTGCACCGGCCAAAGCTTCGCAACTGATGGCCGGTCTGGGCTTTTTTGAACATCAATCCCAACTGGATGTTTCAAGTTTTTCTGGTGGCTGGCGCATGCGCCTGAATCTGGCGCGTACCCTGATGAGCCGTTCCGATTTACTCCTTCTTGATGAACCGACCAACCATTTAGACCTGGATGCCATTCTCTGGCTCGAAGACTGGCTGAAAGCCTATGAAGGTACGCTGGTGCTGATTTCGCATGACCGGGATTTTCTCGATGCGATTACCGACCATATTTTACATATTGAAAATCAGGAACTGATTTTATATACCGGTAACTACTCGACCTTCGAGCGTACCCGCAGTGAACGTCTGGCGCAGCAGCAACAGGCTTATGAAAAGCAGCTGGAAACCCGCGCACATCTGCAAAAATATATTGACCGTTTTAAAGCGCAAGCCACCAAAGCCAAGCAGGCACAGAGCCGGATCAAACAGCTGGAGCGTATGCAGGAACTGTCTGCTGCCCATGTTGATACACCATTTACCTTCAGTTTCCGTGAACCGACCAAAATGAGTTCGCCTTTATTGCAACTGGAACATGCCGATATTGGTTATGGTGACAAGCTGATTGTCACCAATGTCAATTTACAGATCACGCCAAGCAGCCGGATTGGTTTGCTCGGGATGAATGGTGCCGGTAAATCTACCCTAATTAAATCGCTGGTCGGTGATTTAAAATTGCTTCAGGGTCTGCGCAAAGACTCGGAACTGCTCAATATTGGCTACTTTGCCCAACACCAAATGGATGCACTGGATGGCAATGCCAGCCCGATGTTACAGCTGGCCCGTATTGCCGATAAAAAAATCAGTGAAGCCAGCTTACGTTCTTTCCTGGGCAGTTTTGGTTTTAGCGGCGAACGCATGGATACGCCAAGTGAAAGTTTCTCAGGCGGTGAACGTGCCCGTCTGGCTCTGGCATTGATTGTCTGGCAGCGTCCAAACGTGTTGATTCTGGATGAACCGACCAACCATTTAGATCTGGATATGCGTCATGCATTGACCATGGCCTTGCAGGATTTTGAAGGTGCTGTGGTGCTGGTATCGCATGAACGCCAGCTGATTGCCAGTGTCTGTGATGAATTGCTGCTGGTACATAATGGTCAATGCCGTGAATTTGACGGTGATCTGACCGCTTATGCCGACTGGTTACGTCAGGCCCGCATTGAGATGATCAAAAACGGGCAGAAGCCAGCCGAGCCGGTGAAATCTCAGGTCGAAGTCAAAGCAACCATTTCCAAACTGGACAAAGAAGCACAGCGTAAGGAAGCGGCACGCCAGCGGGAACTGAGCCGCCCGATTCGTAAAAATATCGAAAAATGCGAAGCACAGATTGCAAAGGTTACGCCGCGTCTGGCTGAAATTGAAACTTTACTGGGTGACAGTGCTTTATATGAAGCCTCACGTAAAAATGATTTGCTCAAACTGATGAATGAGCAAACCGAGCTGAAAGCCAAACTGGAAACAGCCGAGGAACAGATGCTGGAACTGATGATGGAACTGGAAAGTCTGGAGCAGTCCTTCTAACGCTATTTCAACACCCCCCATTATCTGAGAGATGAGTAACAAGCGTTATTCATCTCTTTTTTTTATTAAAACCACCCATGTTTAATATTTTCCTCCTGCTTTTCATCTTCGGGTAGTTCCTCGCTATTCTTGAGTGCTGCATCTCTTCTTCAAAACTCGACACATTTTGTCGTGAATTACGCAAGTGCCATATAAGTTTATTTTTTAAACAGTGGAGTGGCTTTTTTCATACATTAATTTACAGCGTCAGCTTGCATCCTAAGGCTCTAATACAAGTGTTTTTTAATTTTTGGCAGCCTTGATTCGAGTCTGTTTAATGTTGAACTAGAGAGAGGAAATCCGCATGCGTGCTCTTACTTATCACGGTACTCGCGATGTACGAGTTGAATCTGTTCCTGATCCAGTCATTCAGGAAGCAGATGATGTCATTCTCAGAGTAACGGCTACTGCTATCTGTGGCTCAGACCTGCATCTTTATCGTGGGAAAATTCCCGCAACCGAACAGGGTGATATTTTCGGTCATGAATTTATGGGGGTGGTCGAAGAAGTCGGTCCTGAAGTCACTTCAGTAAAAAAAGGCGATCGGGTGATTATTCCCTTTGTGATTGCATGTGGCCACTGTTTTTTCTGTGAACACGAGCTGATGGCTGCCTGTGAAAATACCAATAGCGGACGTGGTGCAATTATCAATAAAAAACAGATTCCACCAGGTGCCGCCCTGTTTGGTTATAGCCATCTGTATGGCGGTGTGCCAGGCGGTCAGGCCGAATATGTGCGGATTCCCAAAGGCAATGTCGGACCGTTTAAGGTTCCCGGTTCCCTGCCTGATGAAAAAGTATTGTTTCTGACCGATATTTTACCCACAGCCTGGCAAGCTGTGACCAATGCCCAGATTGGCCGAGGTTCCAGTGTCGCCATTTATGGAGCTGGGCCGGTCGGTCTGCTGGCTGCGGCCTGCGCACGCATGCTTGGTGCTGAACAGATCTTTATGGTCGATCACCATCCTTATCGCTTGCGTTTTGCTCATCAAACTTATGGGGCGATTCCGGTCAATTTTGATGACGTGGATGCAGCCGAATTCATCATTCAAAATACGGCAGGTTATCGTGGTGTCGATGCGGTGATTGATGCGGTGGGTTTTGAGGCCAAAGGGAGTATGCTGGAAACGGTAATGACCAATCTAAAACTGGAAGGTTCGAGTGGTTCTGCGCTAAGACAATGTATTGCGGCGGTGCGCCGTGGCGGTGTGGTCAGTGTGCCGGGGGTTTATGCCGGTCCAATTCACGGTTTCCTGTTTGGTGATGCCTTCGATAAAGGCCTGACCTTTAAAATGGGACAAACCCATGTGCACAAGTTCCTGCCACAATTACTGGAACATATTGAAAATGGTGATCTTTCGCCAGACCTGATTATTACCCATCGCATGAAACTGGAAGATGCTGCTGAAGGTTATCGCATTTTCGATAAACGTGAAGAAGACTGCCGCAAGATTATCCTGACACCATAAAAATTTAAGCAATAAGAAAGCGCCGTCAGGCGCTTTTTTTGTTTTTTACCGCATTTGATGAATTGTATTTTTTCTATTTTCAATTCACAAAACTTTGATGTCCTTTTCTGTTTTTTCTAAACATCATGCATAGCATGATTGTCAAAATGAGATTTAGCACTCAGCCAGAAAATACAAACCTCAAGAAGGAATAAAAACAATAACACGATGATTTTAAATTAAAAAAATGAAAATTCACTTGATTGTTAAATTAATTATGTAGTTTAACTACACCCTCTATTTTTCAATCAAAATATGTTTCACGCTCATTATTAAATAAAACTACAATAGATATATAAGTAATTAATTTTAAAAGTATTTATAGTTTTCAATAAAAATAGCTGCTCAAGCATGCTGACGAGTAGCTATTGATTTTGCAGGGTTGTATAACAGAGGAAATATAACTCTAAATAGCACTTTAAATTCAAAACGCCATTTTAAATTCAAAAGCACTTGTCCACAAGCCAAATATTTTAAATTTAAAACCAGAAATTAACTAGAGAGGGAGTTGGTTTGTGGATAAATACAATCTTATTCACATAACTAATTAGGGATAACTTTGTAGTTATCCACATACTTGATCATATTTAGAGCAGACCTTAAAATAATCCTATTCACATATTATTTGAGATACGGCAGGATATTTTAATAAGCCATTCAAATAATAGAATTTAAAAAAACCAGCTTTATCATTTTGTATTTATTATTTTCCAGCTCTATCGCTCTCCACTCTTCAATTCGGCCTTCGCTACGGGTATTTTTCATACACCAACTTTGGCTTCAATGGCTTCTACACGCTATTTTGCAGCACATGTACAATTGATCCTAGTATCGATAGTTATCCTTTAAACCCTGCTAAAATCTTCATATTTATAGTGGCACAATTACTTCCCCACCATGATAAATTGCATTCATCCAGATCTCATACTTGTCTTTATATTGCTTACTTATGGATAATTTTTTAGGTCGATTAGCCACCGCTTAATTCGACTTTTTTTGCAGCTAAAATCAGCTGATCATTTGGCAGAAAAGCACGCTCTAGGTTGGAATTCCTCCAAAACAATTCAGATGATATTCGCATAAATTTTGCATCAAAAAAGCGCCTCGAAAGGCGCTTTTTAAAATCATCTTAATCAGGTATCAATGTCTGCATTCAAGGCATTTTCTTCAATGAAGGCACGACGTGGTTCCACATCATCGCCCATCAGACAAGAGAACATGCGGTCTGCTTCAATCGCATCGGTGACTGTCACTTGCAGCATGTTACGGTTATCCGGATCCATGGTGGTTTCCCACAACTGTTCCGCATTCATCTCACCCAGACCTTTATAACGCTGGATCATCATGCCGCGACGCGAGTCAGACAGAATATGCTGCCAAACCTGATGAAAATTGTTCACGTTAATCTTACGATCACCTTTTTGCAAATAAGCACCCTCTTCAAGCAGGCTGAACCAGCTCTTCGAATTCTTTAATAAACGTGCATATTCACTTGAACCTAAAAGCACAGAGTCTAATAGATAACTATGTGGCAGGTTATGCACATAGATGGTGATTCTTGGTAACCAGCTTTGAGTTTTCTGACCATCTGCCAGTTCTTTCTCAAAAGATTCCAGCGTTAATTCTGGACGTAGCGTCGGCTGAATGGCTTCAATCGCTGCACGCAGATTTTCACCCCAAGTTTCGACATAACTTTTATCTTCAAGCTGATCGAGTTTAAAGGCGTCCAGCGACAGCAAAGCATCGAGCAAGCTCGCCGGATAACGCTGGGTTAAACGGGCCAAGCTCTTCTGTGAGGTTTGATAATCGGCAATCACCCTTGCCAGTGCTTCACCACGAATCGCAGGTGCTTCAGCACTGATATGCAGTTCTAGCTCGTCAATGGCATTGGAAATCAGGTAAGTTTCCAGTGCATCGTTATCTTTGATGTACTGTTCCTGCTTGCCTTTTTTCAGCTTGTAGAGTGGTGGCTGGGCGATATAGATATGACCACGCTCGACCAGTTCCGGCATCTGACGGAAGAAGAAGGTCAACAGCAGCGTACGAATGTGCGAACCATCGACGTCAGCATCGGTCATGATAATGATTTTATGATAGCGCAGTTTGTCCGGGTTATATTCTTCACGACCAATACCACAGCCAAGTGCAGTAATCAGTGTGCCGACTTCCGCAGAGGAAATCATCCGGTCGAAACGCGCACGCTCTACGTTCAGAATCTTACCTTTCAGCGGTAAAATCGCCTGCATTTTACGGTTACGGCCTTGCTTCGCAGATCCACCGGCAGAATCACCCTCGACCAGATACAATTCAGACAAGGCTGGATCTTTTTCCTGACAATCGGCCAGCTTACCTGGAAGACCGGCAATATCCAGTGCGCTCTTGCGACGAGTCATTTCACGGGCTTTACGCGCTGCATCACGGGCACGTGCGGCATCAATAATTTTGCCGGCAATCGATTTCGCTGCTTGTGGATTTTCTAAAAGATATTCAGAAAATGCCTTGTTCATGGCCTGCTCAACCGCAGTTTTCACTTCACTCGACACCAGTTTTTCTTTGGTCTGCGAAGAGAATTTCGGATCAGGCACTTTCACCGAGACGATCGCGGTTAAACCTTCACGCGCATCATCACCCGAGACTGCAACTTTTTCCTTTTTCAGGATATTTTCGCTGTCCATGTAGTTATTTAAACCACGGGTCAGTGCAGCACGGAAACCAGCCAAATGTGTACCACCATCCTTTTGCGGGATGTTATTGGTAAAGCAGCGTACGTTTTCCTGATAAGAATCATTCCACTGTAATGCCACTTCTACCGTAATGCCGGTGTCGAGCTGTGCAGTAGTGAAATGGAAAATATCGTTCAGATGCGTTTTGCCTTCGTTAATGTATTTAACGAACTCAGATAAACCACCTTCATAGTCATAGATATTTTCAAGGTTGACGCGCTCATCACGAAGTACAATGCGTACACCTGCGTTCAGAAACGATAGTTCACGCAAACGACGCGCCAGAATATCGACATTGAATATGGTTTGGCTAAAAGTTTCAGCACTTGGGTAAAAACGTACAGTGGTACCTGACGTTTCGGTTATCCCTGTTTCACGTAATTTATAAACAGGATCACCATGACGGTATTCCTGTTCATAAGTTTTACCTGCACGACTGATGTTCAACAGTAGTTTTTCAGAGAGTGCGTTGACCACAGACACACCTACGCCATGCAGACCGCCTGAGACCTTGTAACTGTTGTCATCAAACTTACCGCCGGCATGCAGAATGGTCAAAATCACCTCTGCCGCAGACACGCCTTCTTCAGGGTGAATATCGGTTGGAATACCACGACCGTTGTCAGAAACTGAAACCGATTCATCTTCATGAATAGTCACTATAATTTCATCACAGTGGCCTGCCAAGGCTTCATCAATCGAGTTATCGACTACTTCGAACACCATGTGGTGCAAGCCTGTGCCATCGTCTGTGTCACCAATGTACATGCCCGGACGCTTACGTACTGCGTCTAAACCACGTAATACCTTGATGCTAGAGGAATCATAAGCCTTTTCAATGGTTTGTTCTGTTTGAGAAGCAGCTTGATCTTCTGAACTCATGGTTTCTCCCTAGTGAAAAATAGGTCTATCCCAAGATGGGTAAAACTAAAAAAATACTATTGCACAACAACCTGAACTGTACCGTTTTCAACATTGAATAACTGATATGAGATAGACAAATCATGTAAGTGCTTTTGTACTGATTCATGGTCTAAGGTGGTAATAAAAACTTGACTACCAAGTTGGCTCAATCGCTCAATTAAACGTTGTTGTGCGGTTAAATCTAATTCTGCTGTCACATCATCTAATAATACCACAGTTTCCTTATTACAAGAATGCAGCATTGCGATTTGCGACAGTTTTAACGCCATCATCAGCAGCTTTTTTTGCCCGCGTGACAGGATCACATCGGCATCCCCCAGAGGGGTTTTCAGACGCAAATCTGCGCGATGTGGACCGTATTCTGTATAACGTCTTTCCAGATCTTTTGCATGCTGATTGGTCAGATCATTCAGCAGGCCGGTTTCACTATGAAAACCCGGACTGTATTCCAGACTGATCTGCAGATCAGGCAATAGCTGCTGCAGATCATCTTCAAAAAAGGACTTCCACTGTTCCACGATACCCGCACGCTGCGAATGTAAAATCTCGCCATATTCGCTCAGCATCTGGTTCCAAGGCTCCAGATCGGACAGACTCAAGAAACGTTTGCTTTTGAGCAAACTATTGCGCTGCTTCAAGGCACGCGAATAATATTGCCAGGCATGATAAAACTCAGGTTCCACGTGGAACATTAACCAGTCTAAAAGTTGACGTCGTGGCTTGGCACCATGATCAATAATATCGGTGCTTTGTGGGTCAATCAGCTGCAAAGGCAATAGCTTGGCGAGTTGGCCCTGCGTTGCCACCAGATCACCATTGACCTTGATCAACTGTTCCCCGCTGGCCATTTTTTGCATGCCGATTTTTTCGGTCGCGGACTGTGCAAACACAATCGCGTCCTGTGCGCCATGCTGAATATAATTTTTCGGGATATGGGTACGGAAAGAACGACCGGCAGCAAGTAAATGAATCGCTTCTAAAATCGAGGTTTTGCCTGAACCATTTTGGCCATAAAAAACATTAAACGGCTGCAATCCGTGGAGAGCAACCGTCTTTAAATTCCGTACACGCTCAATATGTAAACGCGTAATATGCATGTCTTATACGAGTATCAATAGCCGCGACTTAAACACGCATCGGCATGACGACATAAGTTTGATCGGTATGTGCCGGGTCTTGTACTAACACAGACTGATTGGCTTCAGTCATGGTCATGGAGACATCATCACCATCCAGCACACCCAGCACCTCAATCAAGTACTGCGCATTAAACGACATCTCCAGCGGTGAGTCGGCATATTGAATGGCTAAGTCTTCAATCGCCTCATCCTGTTCCGGGTTATTGGCGCGAAGTTGCAGGGAATCGGCATTAAAATTCAGGAACACGCCACGGAGTTTTTCATTACTTAAAATCGCGACACGCTGCAAAGACTGCTTGAACACATCATGCGCAATCATCACGATTTTGTCACCGCCACGTGGAATCACACGACGATAATCCGGGAATTTACCATCAATCAGTTTGGTGGTGAAACGCACGGTAATATCGGCCTGTTCCTTATCACGGCTTGGCATATTGATGGTCACATTCAGCAGTTCACGACCAATCAGCAAAGATAACTGCTCATCTTCAACACTGAGCAGACGCTGTAATTCCGCAACAGCTTTACGTGGCACAATCGCTTGAATCGGCTGGGTCGCAGTAGATTGAGCCGCAGTTTCACAAAGCGCCAGACGGTGGCCATCGGTGGTCACAGCACGTAGCTGATTGGCATCAATTTCCAGCAAAGTACCGGTCAGGTAAAAACGCACATCCTGCACCGCCATCGCAAAGGCAGTTTTCTCGAATAAACGCTTCAGCTCACGCTGGGTAACAGTTACTTGCGTACCTTGGGTGTTTTCAGTATTCAGTAATGGATAATCATCAGCAGGCAAGGTACCCAGCACAAAACGGCTGTTACCTGATTTGAGAATGCAGCGCTGATCTTCAGTAATATGCAAATCCACCAATGCCGCTGAAGGAAGTGACTTACAGATATCAATCAGCTTACGCGCCGGAACTGTGGTTTCCCCGGCCTGCAAACATGCACCTTCAGCCAGTGCGGTACTGGCCACCAGTTCAACCTCAAGGTCGGAACCGGTCACCGTTAATGCCTGGGCAGTCACCTGAATTTTCAGGTTAGATAAAATATTTAAGGTATGGCGACGTTCAACCGCTCCTACGACATGTGAGAGAACATTCAGTAAGCTTTCTTTCGCGATTTTTAAACGCACGGTGCATTCCTCTAAAGCTGAAGATTAATATAGAAAAAGTGAATTTTTAACGGTTTACTATGCGGCAAAAGCAGCCGCATAGCAAGAATAGAATTTGAGCGATTTAGGTCAACTTTGCAACAGACGTTGCAGGTTTTTATAGTCTTCGTTAAAGATTGGATCTTCCTCACGCAGGCTCTGCACTTTCTCGCAGGCATGCATCACGGTACTGTGATCACGACCACCAAAAGCCATGCCAATTTCTGGAAAACTGTCGCCAGTCAGTTCACGTGCCAGACCCATCGCCAGCTGACGTGGACGGGCATAAATTCGGGTGCGTTTCGGTCCGACAATCTCTTTTAAGGGAATACGGAAATATTCACTGACCACACGCTGAATATTTTCAGTACTGATGGTGCGGGCACGAATCGCCAGCACATCTTTTAAGGATTCACGCACCACATCCAGATCAATCGGTGTGCCTTTAAAACGTGAAATCGCCACCACTTTGTTTAGCGCACCTTCCAGTTCACGCACGTTAGCCACCACCTGCTGCGCAATAAACAGGGCACAGTTACGCGGTAAATCCACCTGATTGCTTTCGGCTTTTCTTAATAAAATTTCAATCCGGGTTTCAATATCCGGTGGTTCAACCCCAACCGACAAGCCCCAGGAAAACCGTGAAACTAAACGTGGATCCAGTTCAGTCAGTTCTTTTGGATAGCGGTCCGAGGTCAGAATAATCTGCTTAGATTCATCTAAAAGTGCGTTAAAGGTGTAGAAAAATTCTACCAGGCTGGCTTCTTTACCGGCCAGTAAATGGATGTCATCGACCAGTAACAAATCCAGAGAACGGCAATTTTTCTTAAATTCTTCCACTTTGCCTTGCTGCAAAGAACTAACAAAATCTTGTACAAAGCTTTCCGCGGTCATGTACATCACCCGTGCATTCGGCTTGGCCTGCAACAGTGCATTGCCCACGGCCTGCATCAAGTGAGTTTTACCCAGACCGGTCGGCCCATATAAAAATAAGGGATTATGCTGTGAAGCACCGAGTTGGGTCAGTACCTTGCGACAGGTTTCTGCTGCCATCTGGTTAGAACGGCCTTCGACAAACAGCGAGAAAGTAAATAACGGATTGAGCTGACGTCTACGGCTATTTTTAACCGTATCTTCTTTTTCTTTTTTCGGTTTTTGTACCGGCATTGGGGTTGAAGTCAACGCCGCGGTGGTGGTCGCTGGCTGTTCACTGGCCGATAAAATCGCACCAGGACGTGAATCGACCAAAATTTCGACCTTGCGTACCCGTCCTTCGGACAGCTGTTCGGCCAGAATCGTAATCAGTTCCAGATGATGCTCTTGAATGTAACGCGTCCAGTAAGGATTAGGTGCATACAAACGCAAGCTATCTTCCAGCTCTTCTGCAACCAATGGGCGAATCCACATTGTAAAGACATTTCCAGAGAGCTCTTGTCGCAGGCGATTTAAGCAGTCCGTCCAAAGCATGTGAATCCCCTATTCATTCCATTGTTCATTCAAAAAGATGACCGCGACCAAAAGCGGGTCGCCATTCTAACCAAGTTATCCACATCTGTCATGATCATTTCTACAGAAACTGTGCAAAAAGCCATCATCGTGCATAAATTTAAATTTAAAACCCGGTGTGGATAAGTTTATCCGCAAGCTGTGGATAAAATATAGCACAAAGTTATCCACAAAGTATAAAATTATTAGAAACAGTTTTATCCACAACATAAATATATGTTTAATTAAATAAAAAGTGGCTTATCCATAGAAAAAGTGCTCCCTAATAGTAATAAACTTAAATTTATAAATTTGAATTTATTTATAAGCTTTGAGTTTTCTGTGGATAAATCGAAAGATTACGAATTTAAATTCAAAAACAGAATCTTGCTTTTCAACACTGGATAGATTGTGGATAACTTTGTTGATAGAGTTGTTTATAAGTTATATATCTATGTATAACAATAATTTAATCTGTGGTTAAGTATAATTTAGTCATTTCACCAACAGTTTTTTTGACAACTCGGGTAAAAATCTTTTTTAAGCTTATTTGAAAAGAAAAGTGCTTTTGCATTGACAGCTCAAGCAATGAGCACTAAAATCGCGGACCTTCATAGAAAGATCATTTTTTGGAGTTTCAATATGAAACGTACATTCCAACCATCTGAATTAAAGCGTAAGCGTGTTCATGGTTTCCGTGCTCGTATGGCTACTAAAGCTGGTCGTCAAGTATTAGCTCGCCGTCGTGCAAAAGGTCGTCATAGCTTAACTGTTTAATCAGTTACGCTAAGACGATTTTGGGTGTTATGACAAAACTTTATAGTTTTGGTACAGAGTTGCGATTACGCTGTGCCGCCGATTATAAAGGTGTGTTTGATGGTGCGCTTTTTAAAGTGCATCAGCCCCATTTCTTATTTCTTGCAAAACATTCCGAACTGCCAAATAGCCGTTTGGGTTTAGTTGTTGCTAAGAAGAAAGTGCGCCGAGCACACGAACGAAATAGAGTAAAACGACTTGCTCGCGAAAGTTTTCGTCTGCATCAACAGCAATTAGATGACTTAGACATTGTAATCATGCCAAAAATGGGTGTGGAAGCAGTGCCTAATGCAGAATTGCATCAGCAATTACAATTTGCTTGGCAAAAACTGAACCGTCTTGCCAAAAAGCATACAAAAATAGCCCCCTCCCCACAAAAGTAGAGTAGGCCAATGGTACGTTTACTACATTGGTTGATACGTTTCTATCAGATTGCGATCAGTCCTTTATTGGGGCCGCGCTGTCGTTATATTCCAACTTGTTCTCAATATTCCTTGGAAGCAGTCCAGATACATGGGGCTGGACGTGGAGTGTGGCTGGCTACTAAGCGTATTTGCCGTTGTCATCCGTGGGGGGGCTCGGGATATGATCCTGTTCCCTCTAAAGCGATTCGTTTTATTTCATTTCAGCAAATAGATTCTCAAACGCTTCACGTTGCTGTACCCTTTCGTGATCGTTTATTGAACCAAAATCACTCTCACCACTTGGGGTAATACATATGCAACAATGGGCCAGGATTGCAATTCTCGGAGCCATGTTTGTTGTCGCATATTTGCTCATTTTGGCGTGGCAAAAAGATTATGGAAATGCTGAAACCAAACCGCAGCCAGAAACTGCTGTTGTTTCGCATGACGTATCTGCAGATTTGCCAAATGCTCAGACGGCTACAGTTGCCTCTGATCTGCCACAAGCGAATATGCCAGCGCAGCAAGCCACGGATGCCACAGCACCTGTAAGTCAGCAGCTTATTTCAGTACAAACTGACCTTTATCATCTTTGGATCAATCCGAAAGGTGGTGATATTGTTCGTGTTGAATTACTCAATCATGACAAAAACAAGGACAGCGATGAACCGTTCGTGATGCTGGAAAGCGATGCGAAACGTACTTATGTCGCTCAGTCTGGTCTGATCGGTCTGAATGGACCGGACAGCAGCCGTAACGGCCGTCCGACGTATGAGCTGGAAAAAACCGCTTATACCTTGGCAGACGCGAAAGCAACCAAATCTAAAGAGGGTGAAAACCTTAAAGTCTTGTCTGTACCGTTGGTATTTAAAACCGCCGATGGTGTCGAGATTATCAAAACCTTCAATTTCACTGAAGGTGAATATCCGGTTGTTGTGAACCACAAAGTGGTGAACCGCAGTGCTCAGACCTGGCAAGGTCAGATGTTTGGCCAGATCAAACGTGATAATTCAGAAGATCCGGGTAAATCAGACCAGGGTATTTTCACGCTAGGGACTTTCCTGGGCGGTGCCTGGGGTACGCCAGACGAGCAGTACAACAAGCTTAAATTTGACAACTTTGTTGAAGAAAAAGTCAGTACTGAAGCGACAGGTGGCTGGGTTGCCATGGTACAGCACTACTTTGTCAGTGCTTGGGTACCAGGTAATCTGAAGTTGACTCAGGGTAATGGTGAAGCGTATAGCGCCAAGCTTGAATCACGTAAATCAACCGATAACATGAACATTATTGGTTTTACTTCTCCAACCTTTAATGTGCCTGCAGGTACTGTGGCCGAGATTGATGCGACCTTCTATTCAGGTCCAAAAATCCAGTCAGAATTGAAGGATTTGGCCACAGGTTTAAACCAAACAGTCGATTATGGCTGGTTATGGCCAATTGCGAAGCTCTTGTTCGTGGGTCTGGAATTCTTCCATGGTTTAGTGGGTAACTGGGGCTGGGCAATTATTCTATTGACCATTCTGGTGAAACTGATTCTGTGGCCATTGTCGTCGAAGAGCTACCGCTCAATGGCGAAAATGCGTGTGATTGCTCCAGAAATGCAGCGTATGAAAGAAGAGTTTGGTGAAGACCGTATGCGCTTCTCTCAGGAAATGATGGCACTGTATAAACGTGAGCAGGTCAATCCGCTTGCAGGCTGTTTACCGCTGTTATTACAAATGCCAATCTTCCTGGCTTTGTACTGGGTCTTGATGGAGTCGGTTGAACTGCGTCATGCGCCATGGATGCTCTGGATTCAGGATTTATCCTCAATGGATCCATGGTTTATCCTGCCATTGTTAATGGGTCTGACGATGTATATTCAACAGTCCTTAAATCCACAACCCACTGATCCAATGCAAGCCAAAGTCTTCAAGATTATGCCGGTGATTTTTACCGTATTCTTGCTGTTCTTCCCTGCGGGCTTGGTTCTATACTGGATTGTGAACAACTTGATCACCATCCTGCAACAAGGCTTGATTAACAAGTCTGTTGCTAAAGAACGTGCCAAACGTGATGAAGCAACGCCAGTCAACTAAGTTGTAATGACGGGCTGAATAAATCCGCTTAAGATGATACTCTTAGGCGGATTTTTTTTGGCTGAACTTTTGGATTTTTTAGGTGAATTTTATGCTCAACCGAACCACGACTATTGCTGCGATTGCAACGCCACCAGGACGTGGCGGCGTTGGGGTGATTCGCCTATCGGGTCCAAAATCCTATGAAATTGCCGAAGCACTCACAAAACAACCCCTTGCCGGTGCACGCTATGCTGCCTTTCGTAAGTTTTACGATACCGCTGGTGAAATTATGGATGAAGGCCTAGCTATTTGTTTCCCGAATCCGCATTCTTTTACCGGTGAGGATGTGGTGGAGTTACAAGGTCATGGCGGTCCGGTGATTCAAAATGCCTTGCTTGCACGTTTGCTGGAACTGGGTGCGATTGCTGCCAAAGCCGGTGAGTTTTCCATGCGTGCTTTTGAAAATGGCAAGATGGACTTGGTACAGGCTGAAGCCATTGCTGACCTGATTGATGCCACTTCACAAGCAGCTGCGCGTTCTGCGGTTCGTTCCCTGCAAGGTGCATTTTCGACCAAAGTCAATACGGTGCTTGAGCAGCTGGTACATTTACGTTTGCACGTGGAAGCCGCAATTGATTTTCCTGAAGAGGAAATTGACTTTCTGGCTGATGGCAAGATTCTGAATCTGCTCGATGGTGTGGCGACTGCGGTCACGCAAGTTCAGCAATCAGCACGTCAAGGTCAGTTATTGCGTGAAGGTTTGCAAGTGGTGATTGCTGGTAAACCGAATGCCGGTAAATCTTCATTATTGAATGCGCTGGCCGGGATTGAACGTGCGATTGTGACGGATATTGCGGGTACTACGCGTGATGTGCTGCATGAAAAAATCACCTTAAATGGCTTGCCAATTACCCTGACGGATACCGCAGGCTTGCGTGAGACCGGGGATATTGTCGAAAAAGAAGGGATTCGCCGCGCAATCAAGGAAATCGAACAGGCCGATTTGTTACTGCTGGTCTATGACCTAAGTCAAGGTGAAGATCCACTGCAACTGGCCCAAGAATATTTTGCTGAACATATTGAAGCAAAACGCCTGATGCTGATTGGGAATAAGTGTGATCTGACTGGTGCTGAAGCTGCAATTGCTGATTTGAATGGTTTCCGGCATATCGCAGTCTCTGCCAAGCAGGAAACTGGTGTGCAAGCGCTCATAGAGGCGATTACAGCGCATGCAGGCTTCCAGCCTGAAGAAGATACCTTTATTGCACGTACCCGTCATTTAGACGCAATGAAGCGCACTCAACTGTATTTGGCTGAAGCACGTGAACAATTGGTGGTGTACAACGCCGGTGAACTGGTGGCGGAGTCCTTACGTCTAGCCCAGAATGCACTGGGGGAAATTACCGGTGACTTTAGTGCCGATGATCTGCTTGGAAAAATTTTCGGTTCGTTTTGTATTGGAAAGTAAGCAAAAAATTATGCATAAATAGCCCTCATCAGAGGAATGCCAGTCAGTTAAGAAATTGACTAGTATTTTCTTTTTTAAATTCATGATCATATTTGACAAGTAGAAAAGTCATCCGCAACTGTTTGAGGCAGGACTAGATTTAAAAATGATTGTTTCTGCGACAAATTTACTAGTCGATGGTGGCTGACGAGTTTTGCGGTGAGGAGTGTTGCTCCGCAAGATGCCTTCCTTGCGAAGCTTCGCTTCTCATTTGGGCGAAACCAAAGTAACAAATTATTTTCAAGTATTTGATTTATAAGGTGAAGACTCCGTCATGAACGACTAAAAAGTTAAAGAGTCTATTTCTAAACTCCTTAACTGATCAGCATTACCTCATCAGAGGGCTATTTTAAGCTTTTACACTGAGCTTCTGGTGGCATAACCAGAGCACGACACATAAAGCACTCATCGCCACACAGAAGCTGATCACAGCGAAATTTAATCCAAAATGGTCGGCCAAGTAACCCACCGCAAGAATCGGCACAATGGTGCCCAAATAGCCAATAAACAAGTAGGTCGACATCACCGCGGCCCGGTTTTGCAAAGTGGTTATAGCATGAATTATGCCAAAAGCCCCCATCAGGGCAAAACCATGCCCAATACCAAATAAGAGATCGCTCACGAAGAATAAGAAACTTGCCTTAAGCAATATACACAATGCAAGGCTGAGCAGGCTAATCAGCATCATGACCAAGCCGATATTCAGACATTTTTTTGCAGCGACCGCTTTGGCCAGGTATTGCACCACTGCAGATACCAGCAGAATACAGGTAATGGCGGTACCACTTACTAAAGGACCATGCCACGGTAAAATATCTTGCACAAAAGAAGGCGAAAGTGAGGCAAATAAACTAAAGGCAGCAAAGGCACTAAATGCAGTGAACCCAATGATCATAAATACAGCATGATATTGAGCCTCAGGACGCTGTAATTTGGGGGCGATACTAAAGGGCTGACGCTCAAAAGCAGGCACTTTTAACCAGAATAAGCCGATAAAACAAAGCACTGCTCCAACAATAATCGGAATATAGGGAGTCACCAGCGGGGCTTGAGAAAACTGCGCAATGACTCCCCCGATAAACGGACCCAGACCAAAGCCAATCGCAGTCAAAATAGAGACCCATTGCGGCGCAAGCTGCTTATGACTCTCCGGAATGGTCTGCATCATGCCAAGCATGGCAGAAGTCGTCATCAAACCAGAGGCAATCCCGATAATGAAACGGCCCAAAGATAAAATCAGGGCATTATTGGCAAAGACCGAAATAATCAAACCCAGACTAATAAACACGAGGCCAATTTGTAGAGTTTTTAAAAAGCCAATGCTATTGCTGGTGCGCCCCAGAAACAATAAGGTGCCCAGACAGCCAAACATATAGGCGACAAAAATATAGGTAATCTGGCTTGGGGATAAATTCCAGAGTTGTTGATAAATCGGATAGAGTGGACTCGCCAAAGCAGTACCAATCGTTCCCATGATTAAAGCCAGGCTGACCATCCAGAAGGGTCGCCAAGTGGTTATTGTTGTCATGAACATGCCGTTATAGTGTTGATCCTTGGCCAATCCATGTCAGGGCATAGCGAAGAAAAAGAAAAGTATATGCAGTGTAGAGCGGGCCAAGAAACATGGTCAAGGGCGAATCAGTAAAAGATTTTAAATCAAATAGATGTGTTTATATAGATTTCAACAAAATAATATATTATTTTATAATATATAAAATATTAACCAGAATGTAATCTCATGCAAGAATTTATTTTTGTCCGTTATTTAAGCTTCTTTTATCGCTTCTGTTCCACGTGAAACATAATTCACTGATTAAACTTGGAATAAACAGTAACATAAATCCGTGGGTAATTTAAAAGCAGACCCATTAGAATCGAAGCATATTTTTATCTGATTCATGTAGAACATTCATGTTAAAAAAAACACTGATTATTGCTTTAAGTACATTTGTTTCAAGCTTCGCATTCGCTAATATTGATATGGTAAAAGCCAATCTGGCAAAGAATAGCCCCAATTTAAAAATCGAAAATATCCAGACCACGGAAATGAAGGGCATCTACAGTGGTTTTATGCAGGGTCAAGTGGTTTATCTGAATGAAGATGCCCAGCATCTGATTGCCGGGTCGATGCTGCGGATTCAGGATCAGCATAATCTGACCCGTGATTTGATACTAAAACAGAACAGTGTTGACTGGAAAAAATTGCCGCTTCAAGATGCTGTGAAAAGTGTAAGAGGTACGGGGAAACGTCAGATTGCGATCTTTTCTGACCCAAATTGCCCGTATTGTAAACAGCTTGAAGTAGAGTTGAAAAAACTCAAGGATGTGACGATTTATACTTTTATTCTGCCTTTAAAGCCACAATCGGTTGCGCCTTCAAAACAGGTGTATTGCGCGTCTAATCCTGCTCAGGCTTGGGAAGATCTGATCACTCAAGGTAGCCTGCCAAAATCGAAAAAAAGTTGTGCCAATCCGATTGAGCGCAATAAAAAACTGGCCCAGTCTTTGGGTGTGAATGGGACACCAGCAATTATTTTTTCGAATGGTTTTAAAGTCATGGGGGCCTATCCGGCAGAACAGATCGAACAGATTTTTAAGGAATTTTCACTATAAAGTCGAGAGATATACAAGAGCAAAAAGCACCCAACTGGGTGCTTTTACTGGAACTGCTCAGATTAAGCCAGAACCGCTTAGACCGTACGGCGTTTGGTCAGCATGTTATAAATAAACAGAATAATCACCGCACCGATCACGGAAGCAATCAGACCTGCCGCAGAATCTGCCGAATAAAGACCGAGCATACGACCAGCAAATGTAGCCAATAAGGAACCGGCAATACCTAACAGGGTCGTCATGATAAAGCCTGCCTTGTCATTACCTGGATGGATTGCACGTGCAATCAGACCCGCGATAAAACCAATGACAATCGCAACAATAATTGTCCACATAGGTATGCTCCTTATTATCATGTCTTTGTTTTTACATCATGTTTAATTATCTTGAAACAGAATAGAAAGCAAAAAAAGTTGAATCCTGAAACGAGATGTTATTTTTTGTTCCTATTTTTCTGTCTATTTGAGACATAAAAAAAGTGGCCTAAGCCACTTTTTTAAATAAACTTTAAAGACCGATTTCACCAATAAATGGCAGATGACGATACTTCTGGTCATAGTCCAGACCATAACCTACGATAAATTTATCTTCAACTTCAAAGCCCAAAAATTCGACCTTTAAATCGATTTCACGACGTGATGGTTTACTTACCAAAGTACACAGTTGAATCGAGTTTGGTTGGCGGGTTTGCAGGATTTCCAGCACCTTGCTCAAGGTATTTCCCGAGTCAATAATATCTTCAACCACCAACACGTCTTTGCCACGGATTTCGCCGTCTAAATCTTTCAGAATTTTTACATCACGCGAAGATAAGGTGCCACCGCCATAACTGGATACCGTCATGAAATCCAGTTCATGGGGTTTGGAAATCACCCGACACAAATCGGCCATAAAAATCACTGAACCACGTAATAAACCGATGAGCACAAGGTCTTTGTCACTATGGGCATAGTGTGCATCGATTTGAGCACCAAGCTCTTTGACTTTAGCTTGAATTTCTTCAGCGGAAATCATTACGCTCATTTGAACGGTCATGGGTAGATACCTAAAAAGTAAAAATAGCAAAATAAAAAAGGTGTTGACCTGCAACACCTGAATACACTGTAATTTTAATACATCCCTACTGCAGATGCACCTGTTTTGCATGCTGTAAATGTAATCATTTCTTTGCTGCCTGCGAATCCCTGCGCAGGATGAAAGTACAGGTCAGCAACATGGCAGAGACGATCAGCTAGCAATGGCGGTGCTGGGTTTTAGTCGTCTGAGCGGGTACATCGGGCTTTGACATAGACAGCTTCTCCGTAGACATAGGTCACTGCAATATTACGGTCATCGCCGAGCATGGTCAGTGCAAAAAATGCATCTTCAATATTTTTGGCTCTGCTTTGGCGTAACTGCTGTAAAGCAGTGGCATTTAGATCCAGCACCACAAAGTCCGCCTCCTTGCCGATATTAAAGTTCCCCAAACGATCGTCCAGACTTAAGGCTTTAGCACCGCCTAAGGTGGCATGATACAAGGCTTCAAAAGCAGAGAGTTTTTCTCCCTGCAATTGCTGCACTTTGTAGGCTTCATTTAAGGTCTGTAGCTGGTTAAACGAGGTGCCTGCCCCGATGTCGGTACCCAGACCAACTTTCACCTGCTTGTCCCACGCTTTCTTTAATGGGAATAAACCACTGCCCAGAAACAGGTTTGAGGTCGGACAAAAGGCAATCGCTGAATTGGTCTGCTGCATGCAATCCCACTCCTGCTCTTCCAGGTGTACACAATGTGCAAATACTGATTTTGCACCGGTTAAACCATAGTGATGATAGACATCCAGGTAGCCTTTACGTTCCGGAAATAACTCTTTGACCCAGGCAATTTCATTTTTATTTTCACTTAAATGGGTATGTACATAGACATCTGGATATTCGGCTTTGAGCTGACCTGCTTTTTCAAGTTGTTCATTGGTGGACGTCGGGGCAAAGCGAGGGGTAATGGCATACAGGTTACGGCCTTGCCCATGCCATTTCTCAATCAGCGCTTTAGAATCGGTATAAGCACTTTCTGCCGTATCCGTCAGCGCTTCCGGTGCATGTCGGTCCATCAAGACTTTACCGGCGATCAGACGCATATTTCTGCGGCTCGCCGCTGTAAACAAAGCATCTACTGATTCAGGATGTACGGTACAGAAGACCAGTGCCGTGGTGGTGCCATTTTTAAGCAATTCCTGCACAAAAAATTCGGCGATTTTTTCGCTATAGGCTGTATCTGCAAACTGGATTTCTGTTGGAAAAGTATAGGTATTTAACCATTCCAGCAGTTGTTCGCCATAGGCCCCGACCATCTCGGTTTGCGGGAAATGAATATGGGTATCGATCAATCCCGGCACAATCAGCTGTTCAGGATAATGGGCGACCTGGATATTTTCAGCTAGATGTTTCTGCCCTTCATCCCAGCTGCCAAACCATTGAATCTTGCCATCTTGCATGATGATCAGACCATCTTCTACATAGCGCACCTGGTCATCAATCTCATGTGCCTGGGCAACTGTATGCTGGATATCAAGGAAACGACCGCGGACTGCCGTTGTTGCAATCTGAGAAGACATGTTAAAACCTGTGCTTTTAATTTTTTCAATAGATTGTAACCCACTTCAGTGGATTTATAACGTGATCATGCTGACTTCATTTGCCTGAATTAAGTCGAAGCTGTGGTAAGGCAGTCGAGCAATAAAAAAAGTCCGCTCATGATTGAACGGACTTTTTTGACGCTAAAGATGATTGTCTATACAGTTATTAGAGCGTGGTTTGATTATGTTTTTTACTGTGGCGAATCGACAGGATCGCCGTGATCGTCAAGACAATCACAATAAAGCTCAGTGAAATCCAGATTGGCATATGGAATACATCCAGCATCAGCATTTTAAAGCCGATAAAGACCAGAATAATCCCGAGACCATAAGGCAGATAATGCATTTTTGATGCGGCACCCGATAACAGGAAGAACATCGCGCGCAGACCCAAAATCGCCATCAGGTTAGCAGTCAGTACAATGAAGGGATCGGTGGTCACAGCGAAAATTGCCGGAATAGAATCGACCGCAAAGATCACATCCGAGGCTTCGACCAGAATCAAAACCAGGAATAACGGCGTTGCCCACAGTAAACCATCTTTACGGATAAAGAATTTGTCACCTTCAAGTTGCGGTGTAATCCGCATACGTTTACGCAGCCATTTCAGAATCGCCATATCTTCAATATTGCTTTCTTCTTCATCCTGACCACGCAGGAATTTAAAGCCGGTATACACCAAGAAGGCACCGAAGATATATAAAATCCATGAGAATTCCTGAACGAACCAGGCGCCAATAAAAATAAAGATGGTTCTGAGGACAATCGCACCGAGTACACCGTAGAGCAGCAATTTACGTTGTAGCACGGGTGGAATGGCGAAAGCAGCGAAGATCATCAGCCAGACAAAGACGTTATCAATTGCCAGGGATTTTTCCAGCAGATAACCGGCGAAGTATTCCATGACCTTGGCATTGGCAATTGCAGTACCTGCGGTCTGCTCCAGATAGAGCCATAAACCGCCACCAAATAAAGTCGCGATACTGACCCAGGCAATACTCCAGTAGGCCGCAGTCCGGACTTTGACCTCCTGGCCATGCTGATGTTTAAAGCCGACGAAATCGATGATCAGCATGACTGCGACAATCGCGAAAAAGACAAGATACAGCCACAGCGTACCAATTGTTTCCATGTGAATTCTCCACATCTGACAATCGGCCATAAAAAAACCTTGACCTGTTGTCAGATGAAAAACATCTATACCAACATGATCAAGGTCTTGCCTACATCTCACTGTTACACTTCTTATTAAAAGTGTCGCAGTGAGATGCTCAGATACCGACTTTTTGCAAAGTGTAATGACGATATTCTGACACGTTGAACAATCTGAACCACAATTGCTAAACGTTTGGAGGAGGCTACTCCCCTTGTTCAAACGAAATTCTGTTTGAGCAAATGCTCAATATGCAGAAGCATGACAGATTTTTATTAAGACTACAATTTCATTTACAAAAATGCATGATTCAAGCTATTTTTTGAGCAATAAAATCCGGACGGCGAATTAAATATAACGTGATGAGAAAACCCAGACTGGCCAAGATGGCCCCGAGCCAGCCAATACTGTGCAAGCCGATCTGTGCCGTTGCGATCCCACCGAGTAAAGCGCCAGCACCAATTCCAATATTATACAGGCCAGAATAAATCGCCATGGCCACGTCGGTGGCATCGGAGGCCAGATTTAAGGTCTTGGCTTGCAAGGCCAGACTGAAACCAATAATACTGACGCCCCAGAGTAAAGCCAGGGTATTTAACTGCAAGACATTGCTGGACAACGGCAGCAATAATAGCAACGAGATAGCCAGTCCAAGTGTGAACAGTGGAATAGTAAGTTTGGGAAAATGCGGTGCAAAACGGCCAAATAGATAAGAGCCGATTAAACCTGCCCCACCATAGACCAGCAATAAAGTCGTGGTCTGTACAGAACTGAGCTGGGCAATATTCAGTGAAAATGGCTCGATATAACTATAGGCGGTGAATTGTGCACTAATTACAATGACCGTCAGGGCAAATACCAGCATCAGGCTTGGACGTTTTAACAAGGTTTTCAAGCTGCTGAGTGAACCTGAATTGACACTCGGTAATAAGGGCAAGGTTTTGGCCAGTAGCAGGCAGACCACGCTGGCGACGATGGCAATCAAGGCAAAACTATTGCGCCAGCCATAGGCCTCCCCGATCATGCGACCAAAGGGAATTCCCAGAACCATGGCCATGGCAGTACCTGTGGCCAATAAACCCAAGGCTTGAAATTCTTTGCCTGCTGGTGCGACACGTACTGCAAGCGAAGCGGTAATTGACCAAAACAGCGCGTGCGCTACTGCAATCCCGATCCGGCTAAATACCAGAACACTGAAACTCCAGGCAAAATAAGACAGCACATGACTGGAAATGAAGACCGCAAATAAAACCATCAACAAGAAACGTCGTTCAATGTTTTTGGTCAGTAGCATCATCGGTAAAGACAATAAAGCCACGACCCAGGCATAAATGGTCAGCATCAACCCGACCTGAGTCGCCGACATGTCAAAACTTGCACCAATATCACTGAGTAAGGCCACGGGAATAAATTCGGTGGTGTTGAAAATAAAGGCGGCACTGGCTAACGCAATTACGCAGATCCATTGACGTCTTACCGAGGAGCTAAAAGAAGGGCTGGACATAAATATCTGGCTTAAACAACAGACAGGCAGTTTAAACCTGTTCATTGCATGGTGATATCAGGAAAGAGCACAGATTCACAATCGTTTAAAGAAATCGAACAATATGCGACTGAAAAATATGTCAGTCTGGATTAAAAATACGGAGTTTAGAGGATGTTGATTGAGCATCAGCAACAAGGCAGTCAAGGTCAATGGTTTGTCGAGCCAAATGAAAAGCGTCTGGCCGAAATGAGCTATTTCTGGAAAGATGAGGATCGACTGGTGATTGAACATACCTGGGTCGATGACAGTTTGCGTGGACAGCATGTCGGACATTATCTGGTCGAAGCAGCGGTCAAGTTTGCCCGTGAGCAAGGGGTCAAGATTATTCCGGAATGCCCTTTCGCTCAATCGGTATTTGAGCGTGATCCTAATTTCAGCGATGTGTTAAGCAGTTAAAAATGAAAATAAAGGTGGAGATCTATGCAGATTCAATATCAAGATTCAAAACGCGGTGGTGTATTTTTTATGGAAGATAAAGGTCGACGTCTGGCCGAGATTACCTATCAATGGCGGGAAGCCTCGGTGATTATTGCAGATCATACCTGGGTCGATCATTCCTTGCGTGGTCAGGGCGTTGCCCGAAAAATGCTGGATGTGCTGGTCGATTTTGCCCGTGAAAAAAGTTTAACCATCATTCCGCAATGTTCCTATGTGGATGTGATGTTTAAGCGTGACCAAAGTTTATCTGATGTCGCGGCCTCTTCTACTTAATCATTTAGATCGATTTGCCAAGAGCAAAACGGCCTAATGAGCTTTCAATACAAGCTGATAAGTAGTGCGGTGATATGCCCTATTTTTCACTCCAGCTACAAATAAAAAAAGTCCGCCAAGCGGACTTTTTACTTTCCCGCATTAATTGAGTTCGATCATCACTTTCAAGGCCTTTTCATCGGCTGCATGCTTGAACACATCATAAGCTTTTTCAAATTCATTAAATTTAAAGTGATGGGTCGCCAGTTTTTCCAGCGGTAATTTACCGGAACAGCAGGTTTTGAGCAGCATAGCAGTGGTATTGGCATTGACCAGTCCGGTGGTGATGGTCAGGTTTTTAATCCAGAGTTTATTCAGTTCAAAATTAACTGATTTGCCATGTACGCCGACATTGGCAATATGTCCACCCTCTTTGACTACATGCTGGCAGATATTCCAGGTCGCCTCCAGACCAACCGCTTCAATGGCACAATCGACCCCTCGCCCATCCGTCAGCTCCAGCACACGTTGTATGGCATCTTCTTTCGCGGAGTTAATGCTATGCGTCGCTCCCACTGTTTTGGCGAACTCGAGTCGGTTGTCATCGACATCGACCATGATGATGTTGGCCGGTGAATAGAATTGAGCGGTCAGCAGGCAGCTCATGCCGATCGGGCCGGCACCGACAATCACCACATTATCTCCGGGTTTGACATCGCCATATTGCACACCAATTTCATGTGATGTCGGCAAGATATCCGATAAAAACACAGCGACATCTTCATTTAACCCTTCAGGTAAATGATAGAGTGAGGTATCCGCAAACGGCGTGCGTACATATTCGGCATGAGTACCATCAATCATATAGCCCATGATCCAGCCGCCTTCATTGCGACAATGTGCATACAGCTGTTTCTGACAGTTTTCACAGGTTCCACAGCGGCTGACACAGGAAATAATCACCCGGTCGCCTTTTTTGAAGTTTTGAACGGCAGAACCGACTTCTTCTACAATGCCAATGCCTTCATGGCCTAAAATACGGCCATTAAAACTGCCCTGTTTGCGTGTGGCTTGCTGTTCAATTTCCGGGTTTTTACCTTTCCAGATCCCGAGGTCTGTACCACAAATAGTGACTTTAGTGAGTTTGATAACAGCATCGCTGGGATGCAAAATAGTTGGAATGGGACGGTCTTCAAACCGGATGTCGTTTTCGCCGTAATAGACCATGGCTTTCATTGTTGTCATGACACATCTCCTGAAGGAGTGAGGAATGAGAATGACCTGATTCTGATCTGGCTGTCAGGTCTATAAATACCTGTGTTCTTCTCGATTGTGCCTTGAGTGATGTGCTGCTGCAATCTATCTCGCGTTCAGATTGCAACAAAACATCATGCGTAATGACTAATGAGTGATCGGCATTTTAGGCCAATTTGACATCATGCAATGTGAAGGTCAAAACAGCCATTCTCTCTTTTTGCTAAAACAATTGCCCTAAAAAAAGAAGCCCGCATCGCGGGCTTCTTTTTTCACATACTTATCCACGCATCTATTTTATGCGTTTAAAGCACTGATCAATTTCTGATGCAAACCACCAAAACCGCCATTTGACATAATCACTACGGCATCGCCCTCACCTGCCTCTGCTACCACGGTCTGAATGATGTCATCCAGTGTGCGTGCAATTTTGGCTTTATTTGGCGCAGCATTAATGACCGGTTGCAGATCCCAGTCCAGTCCTTCCGGTTGATACCAGATTACTGCATCGGCCAGACGTGCTGAATGAGCCAGACCCTCTTTATGACTGCCCATACGCATGGTATTGGAGCGTGGTTCAATAATTGCCCAGAGTTTGCGTTCACCCAGACGTTTGCGCGCGCCCTCCAAGGTCGTATCAATCGCTGTCGGATGATGGGCGAAATCATCATAAACCTCAATACCACGGACTGTGCCTAACAGTTCCATACGGCGTTTTACCCCACCGAAATTAGATAAAGCTTCACAGGCGGTTTCAATGGAGACGCCGACATGCTCGGCAGCGGCAATCGTCGCGAGCGCATTGGCCACCGAATGCTGTCCGGTCATGCTCCACTGCACTTCACCTTTCACCACACCGTGTTGCAAGACTTTAAAGTGAGAACCATCTGTCGATAACTGTTCGGCATACAGTTCAGATTTTTGATTGGCATCCAGACTGGTGCGCACCACCGGTGTCCAGCAACCCTGCTCTAGTACTTCATCGATATTGCTTTCGGTAATCGGCGCAATGATTCGGCCTTCGCTTGGAATGGTACGGACTAAATGATGAAACTGCTTTTGAATTGCAGCCAGATCATCAAAGATATCGGCATGGTCAAATTCAAGGTTATTTAAAATCGCCGTTTTTGGATGGTAATGCACAAACTTGGAACGCTTGTCGAAGAAAGCCGAATCGTATTCATCTGCCTCGACACAGAAATATTTGCCGCCACCGAGACGTGCACTCTCACTAAAACCCAGTGGCACACCGCCAATCAGGAAACCTGGCTCTAAACCGGCTTGATCCAGCACCCAGGCCAGCATGGTTGTGGTGGTGGTTTTGCCATGTGTACCCGCAACCCCCAATACATGTTTGCCTTGCAGAACATGATCTGCCAGAAACTGCGGGCCTGAAATATAAGGCAAGCCTTCATTCAGCATATATTCTACTGCATCAATACCACGCTTCATGGCGTTGCCGACAATGATCAGATCTGGATGTGGCTGCAAGTGACTACGCTCATAACCCTGCATCAAGCTGATGCCTGCATTTTCAAGTTGGGTCGACATCGGTGGATAGACGTTCAAATCTGAACCTGTCACCTTGTGGCCCAGATCGCGTGCAAGGAGCGCCAGCGATCCCATAAAAGTGCCACAAATACCCAAAATATGCAGATGCATCTACTTCACTCCGTTCCTGTCTGACCCATCACCTTATATTGGTGCGGTTATCATGATTTATTCAATTTGCAAGCAACGATAGCAAGGCTTACACGGAAAAGATAGTCAAAGTTCAAGCATTGCTGCGGGAATTTTTAAATCCTGTTTCACGGATAAATTCAGAGAAAATTTCAAATTTAGAGAATATCTTTTTGCAAAATAAATCGTAGAATAAACCCGATCTTTTTGCAGAGTACATGCCGATGTTACCGGCTTTATTTCTTCTGGTGATTGCCAATTGCTTTATGACCTTGGCATGGTATGGGCATTTAAAATTTTTACCGCATGATGCGCCGTTGTGGCAGGCAATTTTATTCAGCTGGATGATTGCCCTGTTTGAATATAGCCTGATGATTCCGGCCACCCGATTACTGGCACAGCAGGGACTGGCCGTGGGGCAAATGAAAATCACTCAGGAAGTGGTGACCTTGCTGGTCTTTGTGCCTTTTATGATTTTCATGTTTAAGCAGCCCTTTAAACTGGATTATCTCTGGGCAGCCTTGTGTCTGTGCGGATGTGTGTATTTTGTCTTCAGAAGTTCCTGATCGAAAGCTTTGCAGACTACACGCCTATTTTTATTCCAGTTTTTAATATTCTGCTAAAAAAATAAGAAAAATCGAACCTTGCTTTGACCGTTAAATTTTATGAAGCCGAAAAATCAGTCTATAATAAGCACCTCCTATTAAAGCTTGGCTCTCTCGTCGAGATTTATTTTTTGTTACTTTAATCTCTGGAAAATTTGCAATGAATGCGGCTGCTGCACAAGATGCTCCTCTAGTAGGAATTATCATGGGTTCTCAATCAGATTGGGCAACTCTCGAACATACTGCCAACATGCTCAAGCAGCTTGGTGTCCCATTTGAAGCTGAAGTCGTTTCTGCACACCGTACTCCTGACCGTTTATTTGAATATGCTGAACAGGCGCGTGATCGTGGCATTCAGGTGATTATTGCCGGTGCTGGTGGTGCTGCGCATTTGCCGGGCATGTGTGCGGCAAAGACTGATCTTCCAGTCTTGGGTGTGCCAGTCAAATCATCCATTTTAAACGGCGTCGATTCTTTGCTTTCAATTGTACAAATGCCAGCAGGTATTGCGGTGGGTACGCTTGCGATTGGCCCTGCCGGTGCAACCAATGCAGCCATTATGGCAGCGCAAATTTTAGGTCTGACCCGCCCTGATATCGCGAAAAATGTTGCAGATTTCCGTGCGGCACAAACAGATAAAGTGGCAAGCAATAACATTCCTGGTCAAAACTAAAACCAAGCTTCATACGGGACAGACATCATGGATAAAACCATCGGTATTTTTGGCGGCGGTCAGCTCGGGCGCATGATGGCGCAAGCGGCATTGCCATTGAATATTCAATGTACTTTCTTTGAAGCAAGTACGGATTGCCCTTCTGCGGCACTCGGTCAAGTGATTTCCAGCAAGGCCGAAAATGGTCTACAGGATTTTATGCACAGTGCTGATGTATTCAGTCTGGAATTTGAAAATACGCCTCTTTCAGATGTGGATGTGCTGGTGAAAAATAAAGACCTGCATCCACCACGCCAAGCCTTGGCAATTGCACAGCATCGTCTGTCTGAAAAAGCCCTGTTTGATACGCTCGACATTCCTGTTGCGCCGTATAAAGCAGTGACTGCACTTGAAGGTTTACAGGCTGCTGTGGCTGAACTGGGCTTACCAATCGTATTAAAAACCTCTCGCGGTGGTTACGATGGTAAGGGTCAATTTGTCCTGCGGAGTGCTGATCAAATTGAGCAGGCTTGGGCGGAACTTGGCCCTGCCGGTGAACTGATTGCAGAAAGCTTTGTGACGTTCTCACGTGAAGTGTCGATCATTGCGGTACGTGGTCAAAATGGTGATGTAAAAACCTGGCCCCTGGCTGAAAATCATCATCACAATGGCATTCTGTCGCACTCGATTGTGCCTGCACCGAACAGTGCAGACTTGCAGCCGGTCGCACAGGACTACATCACTCGCCTACTCAATCATCTGAACTATGTGGGCGTCTTGACCCTTGAGCTGTTTGTGACAGACAAAGGCTTATATGCAAACGAGATGGCACCACGTGTGCATAACTCAGGGCACTGGTCGATTGAAGGTGCAGTCTGCTCACAGTTCGAAAACCATATTCGTGCGGTGGCCGGTCTGCCACTGGGTTCAACGGAAGTGATTCGTCCAAGCGTACTGGTGAATATCATCGGACAGCATCCAAAATCTGCAGATGTTCTGGCTTTAGAAGGTGCGCATTTGCATCTGTATAACAAGTCAGAGCGTGAAGGTCGTAAGATTGGTCACATTACCCTGATGCCAACCGACAGTACTCAGCTGACGACTTTATGCCGTCAACTGGCGAAGATTTTACCGAATCCACTGGCATTGAGCGAAGATATGACCATTTAAGCGCTATCTTGCTGATAAAAAAAGCGATCACTTCGGTGGTCGCTTTTTTATTTCTCCAGATTCAGGCATGATTGCGCCTCTTCGAAAATGCCTGCCATTTATCGGATCATAATATTTTTCAATTGATTGTAAAATAAACAATTGCGTATACATAAAAGAGTCTAAATGAAGATTCACAGACCACAGAGAAATACTTTGAATTTAAAGTTTAAATGAATTCAAAATATGAATTTAAATTCAAACCGCTACTTTGAATTCAAAGTTTTAAATTTAAAAATAAACCAAGTCACCCTGTTTTTTAATTCACAAAACAAGACCTTGATAAATATCTGATTAATCCTGTTTATATTAAGTTATCCACAAAGAAGGTTTTGAATTTAAAGGTTGTTTCCTAGATTTTAAATTTAAATTCAAACAGCACCGCTGCTTTTTGAATTTAAAAACAAGTTGTGAATAAGTTATTTAAATTTAAAACTACAAAATGAATTCAAAAGTGCAGAAATTATGAATTTAAATTTACCTATTTGAGCTTTAATTTTTAGATTGAGCTGCTATGTTAAGAACATAATTCAAAATCTAAATATTCAAGGGTCTTATGCAACGTTTTGCGCTTGTGGTTGGTTCTTTATTCTTGGCTGTTTCTCAGGCAAATGCCGAGCTGATTATTAATGGTCAGCGTGTCGACACGACTACTTTGCCTTCAGCGGCCAGCAGCCCGTCAAATTTCCCTGCCCAGAATAATTTTCAAAACTGTTTGGCGAATTTACGTAGTCAGGCTGTAGCAAAAGGCGTCAGTGCAGCCAGCTATGACCGTTATACGCAAAATTTAATGCCTGATTACTCCGTAATTGAACGTTTAAACTATCAACCGGAATTTTCTACCCCGATTTGGGACTATTTGTCTGGTTTAGTCGATGAAGAGCGGGTTCAGCTCGGCCGGCAAAAATTACAGCAACATCGCGAAGTCTTAAATCGTGTTTCCGCAGCCTATGGCGTGCCTGCAGAAACGATTGTCGCGGTATGGGGTGTAGAAAGTAATTTTGGTGATATTTCCGGTCGCTATCCTTTATTGCAGGCCTTAGGAACATTGAGCTGTGAAGGGCGGCGCCAGAGTTATTTCCGTGGTGAGTTTTTTACCACGATGAAACTGTTACAGCGCGGTGATGTACGAGAGGATCAGCTGAAAGGTTCATGGGCTGGAGCTTTTGGTCATACCCAGTTTATGCCATCGACCTATGATGAGCTTGCGGTCGATTTTGATGGCGATGGCCGCCGTGATCTGGTCAGTAGTATTCCGGATGCTTTGGCATCAACCGCCAACTTTTTAAGCAAGCGTGGTTGGCAGACCGGGCAGCCTTGGGGTTTTGAAGTAAAAATCCCGCAAGGCATGTCAATCTCAAATGAAGGCCGTCGCAATAAAAAATCACTGAATAGCTGGATTAGCCGTGGTGTAGTGCGTGCCGATGGTTCCCCTTTAATTCAAGGGAATTTATCAGCATCTTCTCAGGCTGGCTTGCTTGCGCCTGCCGGCCCGAATGGCCCAGTCTTCCTGGTCTTTAGAAACTTTGATACCATTTATAGCTATAATGCAGCAGAAAGTTATGCCTTGGCGATTGCGCATTTATCTGATCGTTTACAGGGTAAAGGGAGCTTCAGCACATCTTGGCCAACCGATGACGTGGGTACATCGCGTTCAGAACGTCGCGAGATTCAGCAATTTTTACTAAATCGTGGCTATGACATTGGTGCGGTGGATGGTCTGATTGGTGATAAAACCCGTCAAGCGATTCGTCAGGAACAGCAGCGTTTGGGCTTAAGTCCTACAGGTCGTGCCGGTCAGCAGATTTTGCGGGCCTTTAGAAATGAAAATGCCAAAAATTTAATGCAATAAAGAATATTGAAAATGGAAAAAGGTCTGCATAAATGCAGACCTTTTTTATAACTTTAGATTGCTCTGGTCGGGTTTAAACAGCAGTAATGGTTCCCAGAACACGGTAGCCTAAAGCACCGGTCACCGCTGGCAGGTTACCATTGAGTTGCTTGATAAAACGCATTGCCAGCCAGGCAAAGGCAGTGGCTTCTACCCAGGTCGGACTGAGGCCCAAATCAGCCGTGGTTTGTATGCTCCATTCATGTTTGCGTAAGCGCCAGCGCAGTTGCTCAAGTAAATAAGAATTATAAGCGCCACCACCACACACGAAAACTTGTCCAGTATCCATGCCAGAACGATAAATGGCTTTTTTAATGGCACGGGTAGTGAGCTTTAATAAGGTCGCCTGCACATTTTCCGGGGTATCTTCCAGTTCATCGTATTGCAGGTCATTGCGCCAGTCGGCAATCTGTTCATCCAGCCATTCCAGGTTAAAGTCTTCACGGCCGGTACTTTTAGGCGGTTCTTTAGAGAAAAATTCGTGTGACTGTAAACGATCCAGCAGGCTGCGAATCGGCGTACCATAAGCGGCCCAATTGCCATTTTCATCATAAGGCTGGCCGGTATAACGCGCGCACCAGGCATCCATCAGAATGTTGGCCGGCCCTGTATCAAAGCCATAAACATCATCAGGCTTTCCGGCAGGTAACAGGCTGACATTGGCAATTCCACCCAGATTTAAAATTACCCGGTGAATGCTGTCATGCTGGAAAATATCCTGATGAAAGGCTGGCACCAATGGTGCGCCTTGACCGCCCGCCGCCAAATCACGACGACGGAAATCTGAAATCACCGGAATCTGGGTGATTTCGGTAATAATATTGGGGTCACCAATTTGCAGGGTAAAACCATGCTCAGGGCGATGGCGGATGGTCTGACCATGGGAGCCAATGGCTTTAATTTTAGATTTATCTAACTGGTTGTTTTCAATCAGTTGGTTGATACCATGACCAATCATTTCTGCCAAGGCCACATCGGCCTTGCCCATACGGTCAATTTCATTGTCATCGGGCAAAGTCAGTGCCATCAGCTCATGCCGCAGGTCAGGATCGAATGCCAAAGTGAGTGTGGCATGAAGCTGTAAAGGATCAAAAGAAGCAGCAACAATATCGACACCATCCATGCTTGTGCCGGTCATTACCCCAATATAGATCACTGTCATGGTTATTCTTAAGCCTGCAATATGCTGAAAAAGTGTTAGTATATCGCACAAATTGAGTAACTGATGTATTGGATTTTGTGATGTCAAATTTCCTGCCGGCTGAAGAACAACTTGCCCTCATTCAACGAGGCACCCATGAAATTATTTCTGAAGAAGACCTTCTTAAGAAATTAAAAAAGAATCGTCCATTAAAAATTAAAGCAGGTTTTGACCCAACTGCGCCTGACCTGCACTTAGGTCATACGGTTCTCATCAACAAGTTAAAAGTATTTCAGGATTTGGGCCACGAAGTATTCTTCCTGATCGGTGACTACACGGCGATGATCGGTGATCCAACAGGTAAAAGTGCTACACGTCCACCATTATCACGTGAACAAGTTTTAGAAAATGCAAAAACCTATCAAGAACAAGTGTTTAAAATTCTTGATCCAAACAAAACCAAAGTTGTATTTAACTCGGAATGGTTTGCACAAAAAACCGCGGCTGATTTAATTCAATTGGCATCACAGCAAACTGTGGCGCGTATGTTGGAGCGTGACGACTTTACCAAGCGTTATAACAGTCAACAGCCGATCGCGATTCACGAATTCTTGTATCCATTGGTACAAGGTTATGATTCGGTGGCTTTAGAAGCGGACGTAGAGTTGGGTGGTACAGACCAGACCTTTAACCTGTTGATGGGTCGTACGCTACAAGGTCGTTATGATCAGGAAGCACAAGTGTGTATTACGGTGCCTATTCTTGAAGGTTTAGATGGCGTGAATAAAATGTCTAAATCTTTAGGCAACTATATTGGTGTATTTGATGCGCCAGGTGCGATGTATCAAAAAGTGCTTTCAATGCCGGATGCATTGATTGAGCGTTATTTTGATCTGCTCAGCTTTAAATCAATTGAAGAAATTCAGCAGTTGCTAAAAGAAATTGCTGAAGGCCGTAACCCGCAAGAGGTGAAAAAGATTCTTGCGCTGGAGCTGGTTGAGCGTTTCCACGGAAGCGACGCTGCTGCGCATGCACATAAAGGTGCAGGTAATATCATTACTGAGGGTGAATTACCGGAAGGTACGCCAGAAGTGACTATTTCACGTGGTGAGTTTGGTGGTGAAATCTTTATTACTTCAATTTTACGTGAAGCAGGTTTGACCAAGAATGCGGCCCAAGCCAAAGATGCTTTAGGTCGTGGCGCGGTGAAAGTGGATTGGCACACTGTAGATAGTTCTTATTCGGTTAAGGAAAATCTGACCTTGATCGTTCAGGCCAGCAAAAAAGCGATTGCGAAAGTTACTTTCACCGATTAAAAAATTGATAAGTTATTGAAATAAAAGCAGGCTTCGGTCTGCTTTTTTATTGATGTTCTATATTCATAAAGCAAATAAGCAACTTCAAAAAAAACCCTATAAAAACAAGAGTTAAATTTTCCCAAATTGCTTGCTTTTCGGGTTTATTATCTATAGGATTTATTCATCTAGAGAATTGGTTCAAAGCATCTAGAGGGTGATAATAAGACAACTCCACAATTTATAAGGTCTCTTCCCCAAGAGACTCTTTTTTAAGCTTTAAAGTGAATAACTATAATAATGACATAATGGATCGGGTAAAGATTCAATTCTAAGGAGGAGATTTTGGGAGAGATCTCTTCCTTTTTTATTTGTAGTGATTTCATTCTGAACCTTTAAAATCGCAGGTATTATTTTCTTGGAGAGGGCATTCCACCTAGAATTCATCCTCTAATTAAGTGTTGTTTTGCTAGCTAAAGGGTGGCTGACTATATTGGTTCGCAAAAGACAGCACAATATAAAAAGAAAGCAGAGGGGGTTCGATGTATCGCTATCCAACAGAAAATATTTTTGATGAAGACATTGATTGTATTTTAAGTTTCTTATTTGAATATCAGTCTGCCGAACAAAAACAGCAACGTTATATCCCTGTCTATAACTTATTTATGCAGCTTGATCTGGCTGCGAATTACTATCTATTTTCCCTGATTGAAGAGCGTTTACCGCGACGTGCAAAACTATTTTTTGTTGCTGAAGACTATCAGGGCAAAAAAGACATAATTATAGAAGTCATGCAATACTGGCTTGGGCAGCGCAAGCAGGAAAAGTAACTGAATAGAATTAACCTGCTGATATGTTCTATCTCTATATAGATAAGCAAGCTTGTGCGGCCTTATACCCAAACACCAAAATCATTGAATAACATCTTTATAGCCTAAGATACCTATACGCTTTTATAAGAAGTTTCACTAAAAAAGTGCGAATGAACTACCAAGCCGAAAGGAGAGAATCGTTGGTTTCGCTAATATGTCATGATTTGGTTTTGTTTCTGGGGGTTGAACGAGATAAAAAGCATTATTTAAGGATAAACAGCAAAAATTACTACTCTAGCTATTATTTTGATCGCTTTTAAGTCTAATTAAATTTTGGCTTATAAAAATAAAATGATGTGTTTAGTGCATTTATTGCATAAAAACGCTTAAAAATTAGATAAAAAAGCGATTTTTTAGGATTTTTTGTAGAAAAAAAAGACATACGTGAAAAATATAGTGAATAGGGGGTTGCAATGATTCTGAAATCCTCTAGAATGCACCCATACCGACGAGATAGACGGAAACGAACGAAGCAGATTGCTGAGTTGTTAAGTATATCGAAGTCCAGCTTCTGGCACTGACGAGGTGTTAGAAAGATCATTAAGAGCTTATGAAGAACAACTTGTGTGGATTTTTACTGGTTGATCGATCGAAATTATTTTCATTGATTGATGGTAGAAATTAC
>NZ_WURP01000014.1:0-43194 GCF_009829025.1 Acinetobacter sp. 18QD2AZ41W
CGGGAAGGTAAATGTCCACCAGACCTTGAGCACAGGCAGATTAAGTATAAAAATAACGTGATTGAATGTGATCATGGCAAGCTAAAGCGGATCATCAGGGCCACATTAGGATTCAAATCTATGAAGACGGCTTATGCCACAATTAAAGGTATTGAAGTCATGCGTGCACTACGTAAAGGACAAGCATCGTCATTTTATTATGGTCAGCCTCAGGGTGAAGTGTGTCTAATCAACAGGGTTTTCGGTCTCTAAGTACTTTTTAAAGGGAACATCATCGACTCAAATCTCTATTTGCAACAGTGCCTAATTAAATCCCTTACAATTCAAATTTTTCAGCAACAACTTATCTTTGTTAAAATAGTATTAATTTATTTTTTTTAGGACAAACCTTAACAAAATTACAAATTTGTAATTTGGTTGTCATTTAGGTGTATATATCTAGGAATTAGTATATGAAGAAATTATTTTTTGGTCCAAGATATGATTAGATTCAATAATATATATATGAAGATTGTTTTAGTTATTTTTACTATAGTTTTTTCAACCAGTAGTTTTGCTGATGGGGGACTTCGTTTCTTAGAGAAAAATTTAGAAATAATTAACAATGAAAAAAGCAAAGGGTGTGAAGAGAATTAATTCAAAATTATAATGAAGCACATATAACTAGGAAAACTAAAAATTAGTTATTTTTAGTATGGTGTAACTAAGATTAATTAATTTTTTTAAATCGAATGATAAATATATTTATTGTTTTTAATTTATTCTTTACCATTTTCAAATTTTTAAATAATCCGAAAAGACTATTTTAAACTTTAGGGTTACATATGCTCCTATACATAGGCAGGAATAAATATGCAACTTAGTATATTTGCAACAATAGTACTGGAAAGATTCATGTAATAATGCTTAAAACTCTCTAATTAGTTAGGGAGGCATTGGAATTGGAGAAAAAAGTAAAGTGCCCACTAGCAAATGTGGTTATTGGAGGAATTATCTCATCAACCCTTCTTATGTTGGTTTTATTACCAATATTGTCCCGGTGGATAAATGAAAAGAAAGCTTCTTGACCAATTATAGTAAGCAATTTTTAGCAGAAATATTGAGGCTTACTCAAGTCTCTCAGCTAATCGTAAATAGAATAAGGAAACTATTGTATGTCAGAAGATCATTCTCAGAGCCACGCGGCTGTTACTGAAGAGAATAGTAAGAAGCTAATATTTACTGTAGGTTTGACCACTACGTTTTAATCGTAGAAATTATAACCGTTTTTATTACTCAAAGTTTAACTTTTGTGATTATCTAAAAACACATAGCGGTCGAATGGCCATATTAACTGACTTAAAATCAGTCGCATACTTTAATGTAGCGGTTCTGATAGCACAAAAGTTCGCAGCATGAAAACGGAACCGGCATAATTGATTTATAGTGAACCCATACACTAAGCATAATGATTTAGAGGACGATAATCCCAATGAAAAAATTCCTTTTAGGAGCTGTTGCCGCATCTGTTTTGGCCTTTTCAGGCAATGCTATGGCCAATTTTGTGGCAGGTCAGGACTATCAGGTGGTTGCAAAACCAGTCAAAGTCGAAAAACCGGGCAGAATTGAGGTACGTGAATTCTTCTGGTACGGCTGTGGTCACTGTTTCGCGCTTGAACCACATATGCAGGGCTGGTTGAAAAAATTACCAAAAGATGTACGTTTTGTACGTACGCCGGCTGCAATGAATCCACTCTGGGAGCAGGCAGCGCGTGCTTATTATGTGTCTGAAGCATTGGGTGTGCGTCAAAAAGCACATTTACAATTATTCCATGATATTCATGATAAGCAACGTCCAATTTTAGAACAGGCGCAATTGGCCAAGTTCTATACCCGCTATGGTATTCCTGAAGCGAAATTTAACAGCACTTATAAATCTTTCCCGATCACTTCGAAAATTGCCCAAGCCAAAAATCTGGCTGCTCAGTATCAGTTAAGTGGTGTTCCGGCAGTGACCGTGAATGGTAAATATATTGTGCAGGGTAATGATGCCAAAGTCATTCAGGTGGTGAATTACCTGATCGAGAAAGAGCGTAAAGCCAAATAAGACGCGATTGATTATCTCTAAAAAAAACCTGCATCGAATCTGCAGGTTTTTTTATTTAAACTGGAGGAATGGTTATTTACGTCCTGACTGCCGGATCTGGTGTTTCTATCGGCGGGCGATACCAGTGTAAAATTCCTCGGAATAAGAGCTGCATCTGCAACACGCTTTGCGCTTTAAAGTAATGAATTTTCCTTTCTATTTCAACACGCAGAATTGCCGAGGCGCCCCGACGCTCTACAACAAACAAATTCTAATCTAAGATTTACATAAATAGACTGATAAAGTTTAAAAGGAATAAATATTAATTTAAACAACATGGAAATTCTTGTTAATTTCAACAGAAATATGAACAATCTCTTCATGAATTGACAAAGCTTTACGAACTACCTCTGCTGTTAAGGAGTCATTAACTGTATTTAGGGATAAAATACATGAAAATTTACTTCTACCTACTTTCCAGACATGCAGATCAGTAATCGTAATTTGGTTATCTAATTCCTCTACAACTTCCTGAATCTCCTTTACTACAGGATGTTCCATCTCTGCATCAAGCAATGTTTTACCTGTTTCTCTAATCAATCCCCAAGACCATTGTGCTACAAGCACTGCACCTACGATCCCTAGAATTGCATCTAAAAATCCCATCCAAAATACTTCCCTGCGAAAAGTGCAATAATCGCTAATACAGAAGTTACTGCATCTGCTACTACATGAAGAAAAGCGGCTTTCTGGTTTAAGTCATGGTCATCATGAGAGTGATGATGGTGGTGGTGACCATTTTCACGTAGTAACCAGGCACAAATAAAATTAACGATCAAGCCAACAATCGCAATTGAAATTGCCTCGTTGTAGTGAATATTCACAGGATTGAATAAACGTTCTATCGATTGAACACCCATGAATACAGCAACAACCATCAATAAAATGGCACTCGAATATCCAGCTAAGATTTCTATCTTCCATGTACCGAAACAGAATCTCTGATCACGAGCATATTTTCGAGCCATTTTATAGGCAAAATAAGCTAAGCCCAATGCCAACATATGAGAACTCATATGCCATCCATCAGCCAATAAAGCCATGGAATTAAAGAACCATCCTCCAAAAATTTCAAACACCATCATTACACCAGTGAGGATGGTTGCGATTAAAATTTTCTTTTGTGCTAAAGGATTTCCTTCGTCAAATTGATGCGAATGGTCACTTTTAACATTATTTAGATATTACATTTTATTGCACCACAATTAATACTCCCCCATAGTATATGTTCTTGAGGTTGAATAGTATGTCTCACTTAAATCAGAACAAAAAAATTTTAAATCGGATTAGACGAATTCAAGGTCAAACTAATGCCCTTGAACAGAATATTTTAAATTCTGAAAATTCTTGTATTGAGGTATTACAGCTAGTTGCAGCAATTAAAGGTGCGATAAATGGCTTAATGAATGAGTTAATAGAACTTCATCTTAGAGAACATGTACTCGGTGATACTGAGAAAATAAAGGAAAAAGAACTGAATGAATTTTTAGCTTTAGTTAAACGCTACTTATAACTTTAAAGCACAGTCTTTTAAATAAAAAAACTGTGTGCGCACCTATTAATGACAGTGGTAATCACCAGTTTTACTGTTGGTATGACAACCCTGTGAGTTCGTTCCCCCAGAATGAGCATTCGCATAGGTAAATGACATGCCTATAAAGCATATTAATAAAATTCTTTTCATCTTAATCCCTCTCAAATAATTAGAATATCAACTGTATGATATTTAATAAAAGCCAACATGGCTTAGACTATTTCCAAATATATAAAGTAAAGCCAACAAAACTTTAAATGTATATAAAAAATGGTTAAATAATTGCAAGGGGGGCTTTAAAACGTTTTAATCGTAAAGCATTTCCTAGTACAAATATTGACGAGAGAGCCATTGCACCAGCAGCAAATACAGGAGAAAGTAGCAGTCCAAATTGCGGATAAAGTACACCTGCTGCAATAGGAATCAGAGCTGCATTGTAAACAAATGCCCAAAATAAATTTTCACGAATATTGGTTATAGTCGCTTTGCTTAAAGCGATAGCATTTGGCACTCCTTTCAGGTTGCCAGACATCAAAACCACATCAGCAGCTTCAATAGCTACGTCTGTACCTGTACCTATTGCTAAACCAATATCTGCTTCTGCAAGTGCAGGGGCATCATTAATGCCATCTCCAACATATGCGAGTTTACCATATTGATTTTTTAATTTTTTAACGGCCTCTATTTTACCTTCTGGTAAGACTTCTGCAATAACCTCATCAATACCTAGTTTTTTTGCAATCGCTTGAGCTGTATGACGGTTATCACCTGTAATCATGGCAACCTTTAAACCTAACTGATGTAACGCTTCAATTGCAGCAAATGTTGATTCTTTAATTGGATCTGCTACAGCAATAATGGCAGCAAGTTTCTGGTCAATCGCAACATAGAGAGGGGTTTTTCCTTCTTCTCCCAAACGATCCAAAAATTGAGAAAAAACATTAGGATTCAAACCTAGTTTTTCCATATATCGATCTGCACCAATATGAACCAAATGTTCAGACACCGTTGCTTCTATTCCATAGCCCGTGACTGACTTGAAATCAGCAACAGGAGACAGGATTAATTCCTTATCTATAGCGGCTTGTACAATTGCTCGAGCAATAGGATGCTCAGACTTTGATTCAACGGCTGCCATAAGTGAAAGTACGGCATTGTATTCAAACCCTTCTAAGACATGCAGATCGGTTAAAATTGGTTTCCCTTCAGTCAGGGTCCCTGTTTTATCAACAGCAACCACTTTAGTTTCTTTGAGCAGCTGCAAAGCTTCCCCTTTACGGAATAAAACACCCATTTCAGCACCACGCCCAGTTCCCACCATGATTGATGTAGGCGTTGCAAGTCCCATTGCACAAGGACATGCAATAATGAGTACCGCAACTGCATTAACTAAGCTAAACGTTAGGGCTGGCTCAGGGCCGAAGATAAACCAAGTAATAAAAGTTAAAAGAGAGAGACCCATTACTACAGGTACAAACCACATGGTAATTTTATCAACCAATGCCTGAATAGGCAGCTTGGAACCCTGTGCCTGTTCAACCATTCGGATGATTTGAGAAAGCACTGATGAACTACCAACAGAGGTGGCTTTGATATTTAAGCTGCCACTTTGGTTAATTGTTCCTCCTACCACAGTAGAGCCTATCGTTTTTTCAACGGGCATAGGCTCGCCAGTAATCATGGATTCATCAATAAAACTTTGGCCGTGAATAACTTCACCATCGACAGGGATACGCTCGCCTGGTCTAATCTCTACAATCGTTCCTGTTTGAACTTCGGCAATCGGAACTTCTATCACCTGATTATTGAGCTGTATTCTGGCAACTTTAGGCTGCATTCCAACTAGATGTTGAATTGCTAAAGACGTTCGGCCTTTTGCCTTGGCTTCAAAAAATCTACCTAATAGAATTAAAGTGATAATAACCGCTGCAGCTTCATAATAAACATTGACCGTGCCTTGTGGCAGGACACTTGGAAAGAAAGTAGCAACCACTGAATAAAGATAAGCAGCCAATGTTCCTACAGCCACCAAGGAATTCATGTCTGGTGCTAAGCGGAATAAACTTGGGATGCCCTTTTTGAAGAAGCGTCGGCCTGGAAAAATTAATGCTACTGTGGTCAAGAAAAATTGCATTAACCAGCTATTTTGTTGGCCAATGTTATCCATCATAAACGTATGAAAGGCGGGAATCAGGTGTGATCCCATTTCTAAAATAAAAACGGGTAGAGTCAATAAGACTGACAAAATTAAATCTTTTTTAAGTTTTTCTAATTCAATATTCTTTTTATCTTGAAAGCTTTCCGTAGTTTGATGAACTGACTTTGCTTCAAACCCTGCTTTGGTGACAGCCTGAATTAACGAGTCACGAGTGACAGATGAGCTTGCCTGAATAGTCGCTTTTTCAGTAGCCAGATTTACATGAGCCGACTCAACTCCTTCAACAGATTTTAAAGCCTTTTCTACTCGACCTACACAAGAAGCACATGACATACCCTCTATCGTAAGCTCTATCGGTTGCAATACTTCCACTTCGTAGCCTGCTTTTTCTACGGCTTTAATTAAAGTAGCGCGATCAAGTGGTTGATGCGCATAAATGACTGCTTTTTCGGTAGCCAGATTTACATGAGCCGATTCAACACCCTCAACAGATTTTAAAGCTTTTTCCACACGGCCTACACAAGAAGCACATGTCATCCCCTCAATCTCTAATGTTTCACTGTAGTGTGGCGTATCAGTCATTTCGGTACTCATATACGATCTCTATCATTTAGATATGCTGAGTTCTATATGCGAAGATCAGCTCGAACCAAGATAATTGGGAATTCAGGCAGCACTTTTATTGCAAGCAAGTACAGATTTTATCTGTACGATGAGAAAAACAAGAGTAAGTAAAGTGATAAGGGATTACCACTTTACTCTAACAGAGATTAAGCAGGCTCAGCTGTAAATCCACGATCACCGAGAGTGGCAATGACTTTATCCTGACTAACCGTTGTGTTGATTTCAACGATACGGTTTTGTAAATCAATATCGAGTGATGCATTCGAGTCGAGCTCTTTAATTGCAGTAGTAATGCCTCGTGCACAACCACCACAAGTCATATTAGCGATGTGAAATTTCATATGTTGCTCCTTTTTAACAAAACATTTGTTTAAACCATTAGAACAGTAACTCTAAACTTTCACCATACAACCAGCCTTTCTCTGAATCAGTTACTTGCTGTAACTTGGTCTGTTTACATCCATAGTTTTCATCAGAGTATTCTAAAGCATAGCGTTCTAATGACTACAGTAAAAGTACTTAACCAACATTAACGTGACTTAAAAATGACATTTTTGTCATCTACGATCACTTTGAAATTTATAAGATAGTTATTTCAATCAATAGTAGTGAACTGAATAGATGAGACTCTTATGGATTGAAGCTAAAAACCGGTGACTACCTTTAATATATAAATGCCTTATGATGCGATTTTACTGTTCTGATTGTCGTAAGCTGGCAGTCCAGTAGAAACTTTATTGCTCAGCTACAAAAGATAAAAGTACTAATGTTAAATTTCCTCAATAACCTTATTTTGAAATTCTCTTATTCAATACCCACGACAGTGGTTATATAGCCTGTTGTTAATAGAATTGATAGACCTAATAACATCTCAAATAAAATGGCATGACTAAGGTGTTTAGCAAATTTAGGATGTTGAAGATGCGGGGTGAAATACCATTTGTTGAAGGCAGCTAAAAGTAGAATACCTATAACAAAAAACATTTTAACCATGAAACCATAGCCATATGCAGTATTGATTAAGGTATTAAAATCTTTAATTAAAAGAAGAGCTACACTAGCGCCACAGGCGATTAATATCCCAACAATGAAAGCAGCAATACGTCCAAATACATGCATGCGATCTTTTAAAGGTAAACCACTTATTTCCCGGCTGGTTTTCCATAACGGATATAAAGACCCCATCCATAACGACATAACTAGAATATGGATTGATAATAAAATTTGAGCAAGTAAGGTTAAATTAGCGACATGTCCGAGCTGGGAAAAACTAAAAATAATCGGGATAAGTAAAATACAAAATATTGAACTTTCAATTATAGAAAACTGACCTTTGTTCCTGTTAACTTTAACCACCATGAGAAGAAGTAAAAGAGCAAAACTAATAGAACGAAGAACGTATATATACCCCGTCGGAGTATTAACCAATATATTAATATACGTGGGGTCCACCATCCCTGTAATACCAGTATTGGCAAAACTACCAATCAGAATAAAAAATCCCAAGGTACTGGAAATTAGGCCTAATCCAGCGCCAATTGTAATATATTTAAGAATCGATTCTTTTAGTTCAAGATATTGTCTAAGTAAAAAATAGCAAAAGGCTCCACCAACGACAAAAGCTAAACTTAAATATAAAATAACCTTAGTTAACCAAGTGGCCCACATCCAATATTCAGAAATCATTATTTTTGTCCATTCTAGAACAACATGCCAGCACCTCACTGACATGTTGAAAGGTAATCAATTCTTATTTAGTTGATTTGATAGTGAAACTATATTCACCATTCATGTTGTGGCCATCTTTCCCCATTGTTGTCCAGACAACGGTATATTTACCTTTTTTCAGTTTCGGAAGAGCGACATCAAAGGATTTCTTTAAGTCATGCGTAACTTCATATTTTAAAGGAACATCTCTTCGCTGAGCATCCAGTAACTTAATATTCATCAACATAACCTCTGCACCAAAGTTAAGGGTCAAGTTCTTTGGTTGACTAAGGACAGATGCATTTTCCGCAGGAATCGCACTCACTAAACTCACATGAGCGAACGTAGTTGTAGTAGCCACAATCATCGTTGCAGCTACTACAACATTACGTAGAGCAGTCATTTTATTTTGAAATAATTTCATTTACGTTTCCTCTTGATTCGTTAGTTCATTAGAGATGACTTTATAAAATCTATATTTAATGAGACCACATCATCTCCTCTTATATTTCAATTATTAGTGAGAGACAGAAACAGAGCGATGACTTCAAAATTACATTTTTGTCATTTTTAAAATTTAAAATCTTTAACTATTAAAATAATCTTATTGAAAAATAATGATCATTTAACAAACAAATTATGTAGGTGGTTGATTTATGAAATGTAGTAATCATTTTGTCTAAGAAAATAGTAGCTATTTAATTTTTTATATTTTAGTTTAAATATAAACATGTTATGTTTAATTTGATCTAATATAAATTTGTGGGCTAAGCACATGACTCAAACACGTCCAAGAATGACCAAATTATTTGAACAGCTTGGTTTAGCTTCTACTGAAGAAGCAATTGCAAAATTCATAGAGAGCCATCAGCTAGCTGGAGATGTTTTTTTAACACAAGCAATTTTTTGGACTGATGCTCAACGTCATTTTTTAGAAGAAAAACTACACTCTGATGGTGAATGGACGACAGTGATTGATCAATTAAATGAGTCTTTACATGAAAATTCAGTAAAATAATTTTCCGTTAGTATTAAGGATCTACATTCTTCCCTGCATTGAATACAACTCATTCATACAGTAGTACTGTTTTGGAGATGGAATCTCTATTATATAAGTAGTAGATTCCTTACTCTGAAATTTGGATTATAAACCCTAATATTAAAAATAATCTTCTTTACCTTCTATCTAATAAATATACCAATAAGTTTAATAATTAAATTATCCACCCTTTTTTCTATAAAAAACTATTTTGATCAACTGTATTTTTTCTTTAAAGGAATAACAGTGTAAATTACATTAAGAATGTGTCTCTAACTAGCCTTGGAGTCATCTAATCATTTCATTTTTATTTTTTTAAGCACATAAAATCATAACAACTTTAATAGTTTTAAAAGATTAATATTAAATAAAATTTTTGTCATCTCAGCATAGACTATATATTTCGAGAAGATCTCAAAATTACATTTTTGTCATTTTTAAAAATAATTAATTAATAGTGCTAAAATTTTTAAGAGAGACAGAGAATAACCAAAAATTTCATCAGTTTAGTAGTCAAATTCCTAGACTCTGTTCAGTACTAAAACATAGCTTTTACTTCCAAATTATTTAAAGGAAAAAATTATGATGAAATTCAAAAACATTTTTTTGGGCTTATGTATCGCAGCCGCGTCATTGAATACATTTGCACAGCAATCCGATGAACACAAAGATCACCACCCTGAAAAAACAGCACCATCTGCAGTAACAATTAAGCAAACAGTTACCAGCACCACTGCTACAGATAAAATGGCTGCAATGGATCAACACATGAAGGCGATGCAAGCCATGCATGAGAAGATGATGGCTGCAAAAACCCCACAAGAACGTCAGAAACTTATGGCTGAGCACATGAAACTCATGCAAGGAGGTATGAGTATGATGAAACAGATGGGCAGCCAAAGCATGAATGCAAATATGGCTGACCGTCAGCAGATGATGGAAAAACGTATGGACATGATGCAATCCATGATGCAGATGATGATGGACTGTATGCCTCCGTCAGCAACTAAATAGTTACCCATGAATTAGGGGAAAGCACCATGAATCACCAACACCAAGAAAATAATTCAGTACCTAACTTCTGGTCTACACGTTATGCCATTGGTCTAATCGTGCTGGGTGGTATCGCAGCTTATTTTCTATTAACGGAACATTTAGCCCACGTTATCGGTGCTTTGCCTTATTTATTCCTTTTAGCGTGTCCACTGATGCATATTTTTATGCATGGTGGTCATGGGCATAACCACTCGCAGCAAAAAAAATCCGATATATCTGATAACAAAAAATAGCTCTTATCAGGAGATCCATCATGAATCATGCGGAATCGGCTTATGGTTTATGGACGCTGGTTATCATTAACTCAGCAGTTTTTATCATGTTCGCTTTCAGTTTTTTTAGACCTTCCACTGCGCGCGATTGGCGTACATTTGGGGCCTTTTCGGCTTTTATCATTGCTCTATTTGTCGAAATGTATGGTTTTCCTTTAACCATTTACCTGTTATCTGGTTGGCTTCAAACTCGCTTCCCTCAACTTGACTTACTTTCTCATAATGCAGGTCACTTGTGGTCAACGCTATTAGGTGAAAAAGGTGATCCACATTTTGGCATTTTGCATATCGCCAGTTACGTTTTCTTGGGCTATGGATTTTACCTGTTATCAACGTCATGGCACGTGCTGTACAACGCGCAACGTCAGCATTCTTTAGCGATCACAGGCCCTTATGCACGTATACGTCACCCACAATACGTGGCTTTTGTGATGATCTTGCTGGGTTTTTTATTGCAATGGCCAACTTTACTGACACTGATTATGTTTCCAATCCTACTCTTAATGTACAGCCGCTTGGCAATTAAGGAAGAGGCTGAAATGAGTAAACAGTTTGGCGCTGTCTATGACAGCTATGCTCAACAGACTCCGAGATTTATTCCAAAATTCGGCCATAAAACCACTTTTCCATAAGAGAATTATTTATGTCAGATCAAAAAAATCATAACCAGGACCATATGGCACAGGCTACAACAGACGTACTGAAAGACCCAGTCTGTGGTATGACCGTCACTGAAGAATCGAAATACCATGAGGAATTTAAGGGGAAAACTTACTTTTTTTGCAGTGATAAATGTCAATCAAAGTTTCATAGCAGCCCGGTGCAATATATCGCTAAACCCGCAACGACGACTGCCGATGCACATACACAGCATCATCAGACTACTCAATCCGTTAATGATGCAAGCACAACAGGCACGACCATCTATACTTGCCCAATGCATCCAGAAATTAGACAGGATCATCCTGGAAACTGTCCTAAATGCGGAATGACACTGGAACCACTCATTCCCGAGTTAGAGGAAGATGAGAATCCTGAGTTACGTGATTTCCGTCGACGCTTCTGGTGGACACTGCCACTCACCATAGTCGTGACTTTTTTGGCAATGTTTGGCCATCAACTGAACCTGTTCGACATGGCAGTTCAGAGCTGGATTGAATTAGTGTTGTCACTCCCGATTGTACTGTGGGCAGGTTGGCCATTTTTTTCCCGTGGTTGGCAATCGGTTGTGAATCGCAGCCCAAACATGTGGACCCTGATCGGTCTAGGTACAGGGGCTGCTTTTATTTACAGTGTGGTTGCGACCATTGCACCACAAATCTTTCCAGACTCATTTATCTCCATGGGTCGTGTCGCTGTTTACTTTGAAGCTTCAGCGGTCATCATTTCTTTGACCCTACTGGGGCAAATACTGGAATTAAAAGCACGTTCGCAAACTTCTGCTGCAATTAAGTCACTCCTCGGACTTGCTCCTAAAACAGCTCGCCGAATCCTGCCCGATGGAACTGAGGAAGATGTTCCTCTGACTCATGTCCATGTAGGAGATTTACTCAGAATTCGCCCAGGTGAAAAAGTTCCTGTGGATGGTGTAGTCACTGAAGGAAGCAGTTCAGTAGATGAATCAATGCTGACAGGCGAACCTTTACCAATCACTAAACGCGTCGGCGACAAAGTCATTGGAGCTACCCTGAATACCAATGGTTCATTGATCATGCGTTCAGAGAAAATTGGTTCAAGCACCATGTTGGCTCAGATCGTACAGATGGTGGCGCAAGCTCAACGCTCGAGAGCACCCATGCAACGTATGGCTGATCAGGTAGCAGGTTGGTTCGTAATGGCTGTAGTGGCTATTGCCTTACTTACCTTCTTTGGATGGGGACTGTTCGGCCCAGAAGAGTCGAGCTGGGTTTATGCATTAATCAATGCTGTGGCAGTACTGATTATTGCCTGTCCTTGCGCACTGGGCTTGGCAACCCCAATGTCTATCATGGTTGCGACGGGTCAAGGTGCCACCCATGGTGTGCTATTCCGTGATGCGGCGGCCATTGAGAATCTGCGCAAGATTGACACACTAATCATCGATAAAACAGGTACGTTGACTGAAGGACGCCCTGCATTCGACCGTGTAGTAGCTGCAGCAGGGTTCGAGGAATCTGAAGTATTACGTCTGGCCGCTAGCCTGGATCAAGGCAGTGAACATCCGCTAGCTGATGCGATTGTAAATGCAGCACACGAACGTGGCCTGTCTCTTGAAACACCAGACAATTTTGAATCAGGCTCTGGGATCGGTGTTCGAGGTCAAGTGGGCGATCGTCAGTTAGCTTTGGGCAACACGGCACTGATGGAACAATTGGGTATCTCCGTACAATCTCTGATTCCGCAAGCCGAAGAGCTGCGTTCGGAAGGGGCAAGTGTCATGCATCTAGCCATCAATGGTGAATTGGCCGGCCTGCTTGCAGTATCTGATCCCATCAAAAAAAGTACTCCTGAAGCTCTTACCACCCTGAAGGAAGCTGGACTACGTATCGTAATGGCAACAGGAGATGGTCTCACCACTGCCCGTTCAGTCGGAGCACGTCTGGGAATCGATGAGATACATGGTGAAGTCAAACCCGCAGATAAACTCGAACTTGTCAGCAAATTGCAGAAGCAAGGTCGCATCGTGGCAATGGCCGGCGATGGAATCAATGATGCACCTGCACTAGCCAAGGCTGATGTCGGTATCGCTATGGGTACCGGGACTGATGTCGCAATGAATAGTGCTCAAGTTACCCTGGTCAAGGGAGATTTACGCGGTATCTCGGTTGCCCGTTCACTCTCGGAAGCTACTGTCAGCAACATGAAACAGAACCTCATGTTTGCTTTCCTTTACAATGCCTTGGGTATCCCAATAGCAGCTGGCGTACTCTACCCATTTACAGGTTGGTTGTTGTCACCCATGATTGCGGCCTTGGCCATGAGTTTTAGCTCCGCTTCAGTGATCACGAATGCCCTTCGCCTGCGACATAAAAAGCTATGATAGAGAGTCCTTTTCTTCCACCAGATGTATCAGGCCTAGTTGCAGCACTTGCCATCGGCCTGCTCATTGGTTTAGAACGAGGATGGAATGATCGTGAACTGCCAGAAGGCAGCCGAGTAGCAGGCCTACGTACCTTCACATTGACAGGATTACTCGGAGGAGTGCTGGGTCATCTACAGCCAAACTTTGGGCCTTGGCCACTAGTCGCAGCCGTATTAGGGCTTTCCCTTTTACTTACGGTATCCTACGCGCGTACCGCAAAAATTTCCGGTAATTTAAGCGCTACCACGACGATCGCGATGCTGTTGACATTAGTTCTAGGTGCATATGCATCCCATGGTAATGTTACTTTAGCATTAACAGCGGCTGTCATCGTGGCTGTATTTTTGGATCTCAAGCCAACCTTACATGGTTGGTTACGCTTGATCGAACATCGTGAATTAACCGCATCTCTACAGTTACTGGTACTTTCTGTCGTTATATTACCTTACTTACCCAATACGGGTATGGGACCTTTTGCTGCATTAAATCCTTACCAGTTATGGTGGGCAGTGATCCTGATTGCCGGACTCTCTCTGGCAGGTCATTTTGCCATGCGGCTCACCGGTTCAAAAAGAGGCATACTCTGGACAGGTCTATTGGGTGGTTTGGCATCTTCTACAGCTGCAACTGTCGCACTGGCACGCTATACACGCCAGCACCCCGTCATGGTCAGTGCTGCTATTTCTGGAACATTGGCTGCCTGTGGCATCATGTTTTTTCGTATGGCTGTACTGATAGGCGTCATTGAACCCGCACTTCTAAGCACTTTTGGTGGTGCAATGATGATTGCGGGAATCCTTTTGCTGGGTATGGCACTGTGGAGACAACGCCAAATTACCAGCGCTGAAAACAACGATCGAACAATAGAAGCAATGGCTCCTTTTGATCTTGGGACAGCATTCAGCTTCGCTGCTTTCCTTTCTGTCATGGCAGTCTTGGTTCCGGCAGCAAAACAATGGTTGGGCACCAGCGGCATCTTCGTACTATCGACTATTTCCGGGCTAGCAGACGTAGATGCTATTTTAGTCTCACTTGCCCGCCTGCATAGTACTGAAGGCTTAACAACAAATGTGGCTGCTGTCGCGCTAGGGCTGGCCACACTGAGCAACATGTTAAGCAAAGCGACAATTGCATGGATGACAGGGGGGGCACAGTTTGGCCGAGCCATCATAATTGGCTACACAATTGCCATGATAGGTGCTGGCGTAGCTCTGGCTCTCAGTTTGAGCTTTATGTAAGGTCAACTCGGGTAAATGGAGGATGTTCAAAAAATGAGTTAAAACGATTCCCCTTGCATGGATTCACTTTGAAAAACAATGGTAAAAATGATTCGACCATTGAGGGATTCAGCCTGGATGGTCGCCCCAAGCATATCAAGAATAGATTTTGTTATGGCAAGCCCTAAGCCGGTTCCTTCTTCTGTTCTTTGCCTAGACGCATCTGTTCGATAAAAACGATCAAATAATCTGGATAGTTGTTCAGGAGAGATTTCAGGGCCTTCATTTTCAATTGAAAATATTGTGTTATCTAAATTCTGTTGAAGTTTTATCCGTATTGTAGAATTCTTGTTTCCATATTTAACTGCATTAGACAATAGATTGCTGAGTGCGCGACGTAACATAGCAGGATCACCTTTTACATTGCCAGATCCTGTTTGTTGAAGTGTCATATTTTTTTCGGCAGCGAGAGCGTCATAGAAATCAAATAAAGCGGTAACTTCTTTAACGAGGTCAATATTCTGTAAGTTCTGTAAATTTAAGCCATGTTCTGCTTTTGCCAAGAAAAGCATATCGGACACCATTCGAGCCAAACGTTCAAATTCTTCTAAATTAGAAAATAGTATTTCTTGATAAGTACCAATATCTCGGTTACGGGCGAGACATACTTGAGTTTGGGTCATTAAATTATTAATCGGTGTTCTAATTTCATGTGCTAAATCAGATGAAAAATCGGAAAGTTTTTCTAAAGCTGACTCTAGTCTGTCCAGCATAGCATTGAAGGCGATTGCCAATGATTTTAGTTCGGTTGGTGTATGCTCAACTTCTAAACGTTCTGAAAGATGTTGAGCAGAAATTCCTTCTGCGACCTTAGCCATTTTTTGCACGGGTCTTAAACCTCTCCAGGTTGCAAACCAACCTAAAAACATTAAACAAATTGTACCAGCCAAACCAATATACAAAAGTTGACGCTTAAAATCTTTTAGAAAATGTAGATGTTCTGATGTATCGATCCCAACAATAATTCGTACAGATTGTATTTCAGAATTTCTATTTATACCTGTAGTGTAGATCATGCCACGATAGGTCTTATTTTGAACTTGCCATTTAATCCATGAATTATTTGCTGACTTGATTAAATTTTGAGTATTAATGATTGAGGATGCAGAACTAAATAAAACTTGACCTGTCGGTCGTTCTATTTGGACCATAAGATCATGGTGTCCAACTAACGCATCTCTTAAATAGAAATTAAGTTCTGGAGAATTTTTAGGATGCTGTTGGAGAAGATTCTGAATAAGCTGGATTTTACCTTCTAATTGGGTACGGTCTTGAGTTTCAAAATGATGCATTACTAATTTATTTATGAACAAACCCATAATAATTAGAATGAAAATAGTAGATAATGAGAAAATGATACCGATCCGGAAACTGATCGCTCTGAATAAATTATTATTCATCCTCTACCTCTAGTACATACCCCATTCCTCGAATATTCTGAATTAATTTGGGAGTAAAGTTACTGTCAACTTTACTTCTTAATCGTTTAATAGCGACTTCAACGACATTCGTATCACTATCAAAATTCATATCCCAAATTTGAGAAGCAATCAGCGCTCTTGGTAAAATTTCACCTCGTCTACGCATAAAAAGTTCCATAAGCGCGAATTCTTTTGCCGTCAGATCAATGCGTTGACCCGCTCGCGTTACCCGACGTTTTCTCAAATCAAGTTCTAAATCAGCAATCTTAATAATATTACTATCCTCTCTTTGCTGCCCTCGTCTAAGGAGAGTTTTGATTCGAGCAAGAAGCTCTGCAAAAGCAAAAGGCTTTATTAAATAATCATCAGCGCCTAACTCTAGACCTTTTACTCGATCTTCTATCTGATCTCTGGCTGTTAAAAATAGAATGGGCATTGTTTTACCGCTGCTACGAATATCATTGATAATATTCCAACCATTTAGTCCAGGTAACATCACGTCTAAAATAATTAAGTCATACTCTTCAGAAAGAGCTTGATGTTTACCCGTTAACCCATCTGTAACCCAGTCGGTAATATAGCCAGCTTCGGATAAACCTTGCTTGAGATAGTCACCAGTTTTTTGTTCATCTTCAACCAATAATATTCTCATCTCAGAATCCTAAGTCATTCATTAAACCTATAATAACTTTATAAAACCCGAGATTGAAATAGATTACAAAAATGTCATTTTCAAGTCACTCAGATGTTCAGTGCTTCACTTTATTGTAGTAGCAAGAAATTAACTTTTAGAGAAACTTATGAAAACTGTAGTGCGTCGTAGTCTAACAATTTTAATGTGTGCTGGAACTTTAATTGCTGGTACTCAATCTTGGGCAAATGATGCAAAAGATCTATCAAATTCGAAATCTAATGCTGTGACAACTGCAAAAAAAGCACAAGAGCCGTGTTCTAAACCTTGTAAGATGAACAAGGATAATAAGGTTCAGCAAGAACCTAGCCAACAGCAAGCGGCAAATTCCTCTGATATGTCGAAAATGGATCATTCCATGATGAATATGGACCATTCGAAAATGGATCATTCAAAAATGAATATGTCCAATACATCAAATAAATAATTTTATAAAAGCAGGAAAGGAGTATTGGAGCTAACGATAAGGATTGCCTTAATACTCTAATCTGGTCTTTTTAACGGTGAGATAGAATGTCAAATAAGTTAAGTCATGTACTCTTAATTGGAGTTGGTTTATTTTCATCAACTTGGGTAATGGCGGCAGTTAAAGAATATGATTTAACGATCGCGGAACAGACTGTAAATATTACAGGAAAACCGCTAAAGAGAATTACCGTTAATGGTAAATTCGTTGCCCCTCTTCTTGAATTTGAAGAGGGAGATGATGCCGTTATTCGTGTTCATAATAAGCTAAAAAATCAGGACTCTTCAATTCATTGGCATGGATTGATATTACCCGGAATCATGGATGGTGTACCAGGGTTCAACCAGTTCGAAGGCATCGCCCCTAATAAAACGTATGAATATAAATTCAAGGTTCGTCAAAATGGTACTTATTGGTATCACTCCCATAGTAAAGGGCAAGAGCAAGACGGCCTATATGGTGCTTTAGTTATTTATCCGAAAAATAAAACCCCCTTAACATCATCTGAAAAAACTGATAGAGATTATGTGGTTTTGCTTTCTGATTTTCATAATTCAACAAGTGATCAAATCACAAAGAATCTTAAAAAAGAAGCAGATTACTATCAGAACCGTCGAGAAACGGTATTTGATGTCATGAAACAAGTTAAACGTGATGGATTAAAGGCAACTTGGCAAGACCGCTCTATGTGGAATCAGATGCGGATGTTGAAAACAGATATGTCTGATGTCACAGGCTATACATTTTTAATGAATGGCAAAACACCTCAGCAAAACTGGACCGGTAATTTTAAAGCTGGAGAAAAAGTTCGCCTTCGATTTATTAATGCTTCTGCAATGTCATTTTTTGATGTACGAATTCCAAATTTAAAAATGACAGTGGTAAGTGCCGATGGTCAACCTGTAAAACCTGTTCCTGTAGATGAGTTCCGTATAGGTACTGCTGAAACTTATGATGTCATTGTTGAACCGAAACAAGCCCATTATCAAATCGAAGCTGAATCTATTGATCGTACTGGATTTTCGGTTGGAACCTTACATGATGAAAATACCTCACCTGTAAAACAAATTGAGATGCCTAAGCCTCGTCCTCGTTCTTTATTGACTATGGAAGATATGGGAATGAATCATGATATGTCTTCTATGAAAGGCATGAATCACGATATGTCTTCTATGAAAGGTATGGATCATGATATGTCTTCAATGAAAGATATGAATCATGATATGCCGATGAATAGCGCTACTGTTAAGGCGGCTTCAGACAAGAATGATAATACCGTATTTGGATGGGCAAATGCTTCAACACCTGAAGGTAATAAAGCATTGCAATATAGTGATTTGCAATCGTTAGATCCTCAAAAAGACACTCGTGCAGCTGAACGTGAAATAGAGATCCGTCTTGGTGGAAACATGGAGCGTTATATTTGGACAATAAATGGTAAAAAATTTAATGAAGCCGACCCACTAGTGGTGAAGTATGGTGAACGTATTCGCTTAAAATTTGTCAATGACAGTATGATGGCTCACCCAATGCACTTACATGGCATGTTTATGCAGCTTGAGAATGGTCAGGATCCAAGCAATATGCCAAACAAACATACGGTAATTGTTCCACCTGGGAAAACGATAACCACTCTACTCACAGCTGATGAGTTAGGTGAGTGGGCTATTCATTGTCACCTGCTTTACCATATGAGTGCAGGAATGATGAATAAACTCATTGTAGCTCAAGTGGAAGATGGTAATTCTACAAAGACTGTTCCTCAGTCCCAAGTAAATGAGAAGGGAGTAAATCCACATGCACATCACTAATAATTTGTTTTCAAAAACAACTTTGATGATTGCGCTATTTGGATTATCAAATCTGACCTTTGCAAAGAACACTCAACCAGTAGAAGATAGCAATATGCCAGAAAGTATGAAGGTACTATTGCAGGAATCTGGTGGGTTAAGCTATTCCCCGCAAAATGTTTATCCAAAGTATTTTTCAAAAAGAAATATTAACAAGGGAAACAAAAGTATTCAAATTATGCGGAAGAATTTGGAACCAGCTGATTCCTCCCATAATAATCATCTTAAAGAACATGGTGGTCAAGTTTATCAAACTACAAAACTCGAAAATGAATGGATGGTTGATGAAGACGGTAAAGGTGGGTTAGGAACAAAGTTTGAAACTTTGATTGGTACAGATGAAAATCGTCTATTTATTGAAGCCAATTCGGAAAAGTCAGAAAGTAATGATCCAAAATATGCTGTATCAGCACTTTATAGCCGTAACGTAGCCCCATTTTGGGATGTACAAGCTGGGGTAAGATATAGTGAAGATAAAAATAACAGCAGCAGCGATCGAGTGGATGGGGTTATTGGTATATTAGGTCTAGCTCCTTATTTCTTTGAAACACAAGCATATCTTTATGGCGGTGAGAATAATTTTTGGGGAGCAAGTTTTGAATTAGAACGTGATTTGCTTTTAACTCAGAAACTTATTACTCAACCTTATATCGAAGCAGATGTAATATTTAGCGATGATTCTAACTATGCTGCAAAATCAGGTTTATCAGAACTAAAAACTGGTATCAAAACCCGATATGAGATTACTAAGCGAATTAAACCTTTCATTGATGTTGCTTACCAATATGAAAAAGGACAGAAAGCCACTTCTATGCAAGAGGCAACAGAGTCTGAAAAGGGATGGAAATATGGTGCAGGCATCGAATTAGTTTTTTAAAATAGTATGATTTGGATTCATGAATGGTAGCTTCGGCTACTATTCATGAATTATTACTATTTATTTTCGAATCTGTAAAACTAAAAAAGCTTAATTTTTGGTCTATTTTTATGCAGTGGTTAAAAACATGCTTATCGCTGTTTTTATCGTTTGCTATTCTTTTAGTAGGATCGGCTGCTACTACTTCGTCTGTACATCATCGGTGTTTAATGCCATCTGAATAGATGCATGTGACATAGCCGTCTTCATCGATTTGAATCCTAAAGTGGCCCTAATGATCCGCTTTAGCTTGCCATGATTACATTCGATCACGTTATTTTTATACTTAACCTGCCTGTGCTCAAGATCTGGTGGACATTTTCTTTCCCATTTTAACCGTGACAAAGCACCTCCATATGTGTGCTTTATCTGTATCTATCACTTGTGGGGCCTTCCTTTGCCAGAAGATGCGGATACTGAGCATCCAAAAGTAAAAGAACTGCATGAGCTTCTTGCATGGTCTGAAGGTATGGTCTGGTGTTCACCTGAACGTCATGGTTCTATGAGTTCCATTTTTAAATCACAAATAGACTGGATTCCACTTGCAGGAGGAGCAATCCGTGCTACCCAAGGTAAAACCCTTGCCTTGATGCAAGTCAGTGGTGGATCACAGTCTGAACCGTACCGGGTTTGTCGGAGAGTCAATATTCTGAGAGACTATCCCGATGACAAAATTAAAATATACCCCTGAAATCAGAGAAAGAGCGGTTCAAAAAATTTGAAACTACCATCTTAATGATATACTCTAATTGATATACATTTAGATTGGGTTGTTTATAATGTTGATGCTTCGATTACCTGTAGAATTAGAAAAACAGTTAGATCAACTGGCTGAAAAGAGTCAAAGAACGAAATCATTTTTAGCCAGAGAAGCTATTTCTATGAGTATTGAGAGCTTATCGAAAAAATATATACATGAAAACAAAGGGTTAAGTTACATGAATATTAATCTATATGAAACTCTCGTTAAATTTTTTTCTACACCAGTTAATTTAGAAACTGAATCTAGAAAATCTAAATTTATTATGTTTAGTGAGGACGGAAAATTATTTGTTCACAATAACAAAGATAATATTCGCCCTTTAAGCACTGATGAAGTTGATAATTTTTATAAGATTTTTAAGGAAACTGGAAGTCGATCTCCATCAACCTATACCGATGTAACCTTCAACTCATCATATATTCTTGCTGCACTATCTCATTTAAAAGAACAAGCTATTATTTAAATAGCTTATACAAATAAAAAACCCCGGCATCCTGCCGGGGTTTTTTATTGGAACATTAGGTCTTTGTGCTCTTGCATGTCTTATATAGCGCCATCCTGGTGCTTATTTTTTATTATATGGAACTTCCTGTTCCTGACCATTCAATAATATGAAAATTCCAGTATGCCGCATAGCAGCAAAGGGCCGAGATTCACGTAAGCCTAGGCCTACAAAATAGCCTAAATTTCATCCACAGAAATTGGGGATAGTTTTTACCCTGGAAGAGTTGATAACATTCGGAAAATGCCAAAATTGATCATTTTTAAGCCGACTTGTTTCAAAATCGGATTTTTGGGCATTTTGTGATCAGTGTGAAATTTTTAAGTTATTGATATTAATATACAAGTGTTGTTATTCACCAATTAAAATGTCTATGCGATAAACCATTTAAAATGTCCTGTTTTTAACCACAAGAGTCAAGCACAGGATTTAAATTTCTTTGTTCAATAACAGCTTTCTGAGCTTTACGACTCGGCATACTTTTCTTGAGGCGGGAACGTTTATTCTGTTTTTCCAATGCTTCATGCTGTTGCTGGATATGGGCCAGAACCGAACCTAATCTTTTATTCTCAACCACTGCATTTTGCTGTAGTCCAGCCAGTTTATTGAAGACGCTATAATAGATCTTCCGTCCCTCATACATGATGGCGATAGTTCCATCCGGGTACTCCAGAAATGAAATGTATTGCCCAGCAAGCTTATGATTCAGCTCTGTCGGTTCAAGCATATAAATACACTTGTCATAGGTCAGAGTCAGATTCTTGGTGACCTTACGCGGTTCCTGCCAGGTAAAAATATCATCCAGTTCAAGATCAGATTCGGTTAATGGTCGATGCAGGTTCTTTGAGTTTCGCGCACATTTGGCGAACTTCTGATTGAACTGCTCAATAAAGCAGGGCAACCAGGCATTTGCTTCTGCAATCGAACAGATGCCTTCCAGGCGCATCTCCTTGATCAAACGGTCCTGAAGGGTTCTATTCGCTCGCTCTACGCGACCTTTGGCCTGGGGTGAATTGGCGAAGATAATATCAATGTTTAACTCATTCAGAATCCGCCCAAATTGCGTGATCTGGCTGTCTTGCCTGGATTTCTGGTTGACTCTAAATACCGAGTGTTTATCGCTATAAAAGGCCAAGGGCTTGCCGTATTGCTCAATGTAGGCTCGGGTTGAAAGCATATAGTCAAAGGTCGTTTCAGCCTCACAAAAGCGTAGATGCAACAGCTTGCCGGTAGCATCATCGATATAAACCAGCAAACAGCATTTGGTGGCTCTTCCTTCAAACCAGTCATGATATGAGCCATCAATCTGGATCAGCTCACCTAAGCAATCACGGTTATAGCGTGGCTGGTATGGGCGTTTTAGACGTTTGGATCGCGGAATCCAAAGGTCATTTGCAGTCATCCAGCGCCGAACCGTTTCTACCGGGATATTCAGGTCAAACATGCTGCTGAGCTTCTCATGCGCCAAGGTAGGTCCAAAGCCCAGCAGATGTTCAGAAATAATGGAAAGACATTCTGATTTTAACAGAACGTCATGGCGACGATGACCCGGTTGACCACGACTGGCATGCGTCATGCCTGAAACACCATCTTGATTGAGCTTCTGCAATAACCGGGTAATTTGACGGGTGGAAAGATTCAGGATTTCAGCAGCACGGACTTGGGTAATACGATGATCTCGAACGTCTTGCAGAACTGCAAGACGTTGAATTTCTTTGTCAGACATAGTGATCAGCGTCTATATTTTATATCCAGTCCATGGTGATAAAAACCATCATAAACCAGACATTTTTATTGGTGAGAATATAGACACTTTAAATGGGTTCTAACAAACACGTTTCGTATAAGGTGTATTATGTTAATTTTAGAGAAACTACTAAATTATATTGAGTTGTAAATAGTTGAAATTCCGTTAAGATATATTGGATTAAATTCTATTCCTAGATAGCATTCGTGTTGACTCATCTCTCCAAAAAACTTTGGTTTTGTTTTCTTATGGTTTTTGCCATAGGATGGAGTAGTGTGTCTGTTGCATCAGTAAAGATAATGCATATCAATATGCAAACTGAAATGAGCCAAGATCATTGTTTAGATCAAGCACAGCAAGTCACTCAACATGGTATTAATCACGAAGTACAGACGAATACCGATTGCCATAATCATTTAGCTATTAATCAGAATATAGATCACAAAAAGTGTCAGGAATGTTCTAGCTTATCCTGCCAGACACAGATCTCATGTCTTCATTCTTTGCAAAGCTCGCTAGATCCCCTAGATACCTTCTATTCTATAGATCAGCCTAATTTTTATTACCTCAACCAATATCTAAATGGGTATTGGCAAGAAATTTCACGTCCTCCTAAAACTTAACCAATTTTTTTTTAAAATTTATTTATTTTTCAAAAATTAAGGTTAAGTTATGTCTCATAAAATTAGTTCGTACCTATTAGCAGGTATTTGTTTTGCATCGTCGCCTTTGGTTTTTGCCGAAGTGCGTGAATATCAGCTTGTTATTGATGAAGCAGTGGTCAGCCCAACTGGAAAGCCTGTAAAGCGCATTACCGTAAATGGTCAATTTCCTGCGCCTTTGCTTGAGTTTGAAGAGGGTGATGAAGCCATCATTCGCGTGAAAAATAATTTAAAAAACCAAGATTCTTCTATTCATTGGCACGGACTGTTGTTGCCGGGCATTATGGATGGTGTACCAGGATTTAATGGTTTTAACGGTATTAAGCCTCAAAGCGAGTATGTTTATAAATTCAAGATTCGCCAAAGCGGGACTTATTGGTATCACGCTCATTCTAAAGGACAGGAACAAGACGGCTTATATGGTTCTTTTGTGATTTATCCAAAAGGTAAAACACCATTGGCAGCACATGAAAAAGCTGAACGTGACTATGTGGTGATGTTGTCAGATTTTCATGAAAAAACCAGTGATCAAATTCAGAAAGATCTTAAAATTTCAGCTGAATATTATCAAGATCAGCGTGAAACCTTGGGTGATGTTTGGAAGCAGGTTAAACGTGATGGCATAAAAGCGACATGGTCTGACCGCAAAATGTGGAATCAGATGCGTATGCTAAAAACCGACATGTCGGATGTTACAGGTTATACCTTCCTCATTAATGGCAAAACACCTGAACAAAATTGGACAGGAATGTTTAAACCGAATGAAAAAATTCGCCTACGTTTTGTGAATGCATCTGCGATGTCTTTCTACGATGTCCGTATTCCTAACTTGAAAATGACTGTGGTTAGTGCTGATGGTCAGCCTGTGAAACCCATTTCTGTAGATGAATTCCGTATTGGTACGGCTGAAACTTATGATGTGATTGTGGAGCCAAAAGGTGGACATTATCAAATTGAAGCTGAGTCAATTGACCGTTCAGGTTATGCGATTGGTACGCTACACAATGAACTAAATCCTGTGACACACGGCATTCATATGCCTCAGCCACGTCCACGCTCGCTTTTGACTATGGAAGATATGGGACATGGTGGTGGTGATCATTCAGGAATGGATCATTCGAAAATGAACCATGGCGATATGAAAGGCACGGATCATTCACAGCATAGCGCAGTAAAACCGCAAAAAAATGATCAAGTGGTTTATGGTTGGGCAAATGCCTCTACACCTGCAGGTAATAAAGCCTTGCAATATAGCGATTTAAAATCATTAGAGCCGCAAAAAGATACTCGTGAAGCCAGCAGTGAATTGGTCGTGCGTTTGGGCGGTACTATGGAACGTTATATTTGGACCATTAACGGTAAAAAATTTAGTGATGCTGAGCCGTTAAAAGTGAAATATGGCGAGCGTATCCGTATCAAATTTATTAATGACAGTATGATGGCGCACCCGATGCATTTACACGGTATGTTTATGCAGTTGGAGAATGGTCAAGAGTCGGTAGATATGCCAAATAAACACACATTGATCGTACCACCGGGTAAAACAGTTACGGCTTTATTAACTGCGGATGAATTGGGTGAATGGGCAATCCATTGTCATTTGTTGTATCACATGAGTGCGGGGATGATGAACAAGTTAATCGTGGCGAATGTTAGCGATGAACAAGTATCTACAATGCCAATTCAAGGTACAAATTCGACTCAAACTCAACAAGTAACTGAGCAAAAAGGAGCTGAACATGCACATCACTAATTTTGTATTGAAAGCGATTTTTTCTGTTGCGGTATTGAGTTTAACGACCTTAAGTGTGGCGCACGAAGGGCATCATTCAACTACTCAGAATAATGGGAAAAATATGCCATCAATGAATCATCAAGCCATGTCTGAGATGAATCATTCACAACATTCTGCACAAGAGCATGCACAACACATGCAGATGATGGGGAAAATGAACCATGGTCAGATGAATCATGCACAACATCAGGCAACATCTACGGTTAATCATTTACATCATGTACCAGATGCGAATACTCAGCAGAGTTCGCATTATGATCATCGCTCAGAACACGGTGCGCAAATTTATGCGATTACGACGGTGGATAATAAGTGGTTTGTCAATGAAGATGGCACAGGCGGTTTAAAGTCAGAGTTTGAAACCCGTATTGGCACAGATGAAAATAAGGTTTTTATTAAAGTTCATGCCGATAAAGAAGAATCGCATGATGCACATTATGATGCCAAACTTTTATATAGCCGTATGATTTCAGACTTTTGGGATGCACAGATTGGTGCACGTTATCGCAGTGAAAAAGTTGAACTCGATGATCATCGCAAAGACACCGAAGAAAATGTTGATGCAGTGATTGGCTTACATGGTATGGCACCATATTTCTTTGAAACTGATGCTTATCTCTATGCAGGAGAAGACAGTTATGCGGGTTTTAGTCTAGAAACGGAACGTGATTTTCTGATTACGCAAAAGTTGATTATTCAAACTTATTTAGAGTTGGATGCGATCTTTAGTGATGACTCTAAATATGCGAAAAAAACTGGTTTAAGCAGTGCAACCGCAGGGCTTGAAACTCGCTATGAAATCAGTAAAAAGATCATGCCGTATATCGACATTGCCTATGAGTATTCAAAAGGTAATGATGAAACGTCGTGGCAAATAGAATCAAACTCTGAGAAAGGTTGGTTATATGGAGCTGGTGTTAGATTTAGATTTTAATTAATTTAATGATTACTAAATAGCTTTATTTAAATAAAACTCTAGCTTAATGTGGCCGGAAGCAAAATGTTAACTTATTTTGCTCCCTCCCTCCCATTTAACATAATGGGCGTTATACGAAATGCGATTTTAAATAATATTATTTATCAAAGGTTTAAGACAAAAAACACACAACCTTCAAGATTAAAAAACACACGTTTTAACAACTCGTGTGTTTTTTAAGCAGATTTGTAATCTTTCGCCAATAAAATCGTCTAAAAAATGCTCAATTTTGGCATTTTCCCAATGTTCTCAGCTCTTCCAGGGCGAAAACTATCCCAATTACTGTGGATGAAATTTAGGCTATTTTGTACGCTTTGGCTCACATAAAACTCGGCCCTTTGCGGCTATCCAGGATAGGTGAATTTTCCTATGATGAAGTCATAGAGAACAGGATGTTCCAAACAACAAGAATAAGAAAGATCGCACCAGGAGCGTGAGGTAAGACAGGAGTCATACCTAGCAACCCAATATGAGAAACCCCGGCAGGATGCTGGGGTTTTTTATTGCCTATCTTTTCTCATTTGCAAAACAAGCATAATACCCCTAAAATATAGACTATAATCTATATTTTGGTTGTAGTATGTGGACAGTCATTACGACAGATCTATTTAATCAGTGGCTTGAACAGCAAGATGAATCGACACAAGAGAAGGTCCTAGCTGCCCTGGTTGTTCTACAGCAGCAGGGACCGAGTTTAGGCCGTCCTTTAGTAGATACTGTGTATGAGTCTAAATTTACCAATATGAAAGAACTGCGTGTTCAACATCGCGGTAGACCCTTAAGAGCTTTCTTCGCATTTGATCCCTTACGACAGGCTATTGTTCTATGTATTGCTGATAAAGGCGGTAAAAAGCGTTTTTACCAAGACATGCTTGATATTGCAGATGAACAATACCAACTTCATCTCACCACCCTAGGAGATAAATCTAATGGCTAAGACTCTGCAAGAATTGTTAGCTAGCCGCTCTCCAGAGAGCCAAGCCCGTATTCAAAAAATGGCAGATGAATTACTGCTAGAAAATCAGCTTCATCTTATTCGTGAAGAACTCGAAATTTCTCAAAAAGAGCTTGCTGAAACTTTGGGAATAAAACAGCCATCGCTTTCAGCAATTGAAAATCGTGGCAATGATTTAAAGATTTCAACCATGAAAAAGTATGTTGAAGCAATGGGTGGAAAGCTCCGTATTGATGTAGAGCTTCCAACAGGAAAACATATAGGATTCAATGTTTAACAATAAAAATGGGGGCCTATAGCTCCCATTTTTAACTTCGTATAAGGTGTATTATGTTAATTTTAGAAAAATTTAAAATTAATGTCTCTTAAAAAGGCGATAAAAAATATTTTTTGATTCAGTTAGAGCATGTCAAAATATTCTATGAGAATATATATTTAAGATAATATTTAAGGAAATAATCCAATGATTTTTAAGAAAATTAAGGAAAAGATTATACTCCATAAAAAAAATGAGCAAATATTCTATGAATTAGCTCTTACTGAGTTCTCAACTGGCAATAAACGACCTGGCCTGTGGGCTATGGCCCTCTCTAAATCGGAAGGATCAATAGAAAAAGCTAATGCTTTATATATTGGGTTACTTGCCGAAGAAATTAAAAGTGATGAATATTTAGAAGCTACTAAAATTGAGGCTATTGAAAAAGAAAAACAAAAAGAAATGAAAAAACTTATAGATCCTAGATTTAAAGAGCCACAACCTTACTTAAAGAAAGAGCATTAGTAATTGACCTATTTAATATAATAGGCTGTTATACGAAATCAAAAAAGCCTAGACTCAGGTCTAGGCTTTAAATTTTTAAAAATACATAAAAATCAAGTTGATATAATTAATTTTTCAGTTTCGTATAACGTGTATTATGTTAATTTTAGGAAAGCTTTAGGATTAATAGCTAAAAATGCGTTGCACTTGGTATTTGAATCTACGGATGAAAGAATGAAAAAATACTTGATACTAATAATAATCCTTATAATTTATTTTATTTATTCTAGTTATATGCTGAAAAAAGATGTTGAAAAATCAATATTAGCGACTGATAAGATAAAAGTATGTGGTAAATATTTAGGCATCAAATCTATCCCCGGACCTACTCGGGGTGGGCCAACAGATTATATTACTTTTCAAAATACTGATGGAAGTATCAGTAAATTCCACCATATTCCTAGATATCAAGATAAATTATTTGATCTAAATCAAATATATGCTAACGATAGAATTTGTTATTACTACTCATTAAAATATACTGTTGATGGTAATAAATATTTTATTAGTCAAATTGATATCTTAAGACTTAAATAGCACTTAACTGACATATCTTTATTTAACATAATGGCTGTTATGCGAAGTCGACTTGTAATGCAATTTGCATTACACTAATCCTAGTACATTAAATACTTGGGAAATATGATGGCTACTGTTAACTTCAGGGTCGATGAAGCCCTTAAAGAAAAATCTTATTCAATCCTTAAAGAGCAAGGTATTGCACCTACGGATTTCTTCACTAGTATTCTTGAGTATGTTGCTACGACTGGGAAACTGCCCGTCAAAAAAGCTTTGCTTTCGGAAGAAGATGAAGAATTATTAGCCCTTGTCCGTAAGCGCATTAACGATCCTAAAGAGATGTTTGAGGAAGTCACATTAGATGACTTATAAGCTTTTACGTCACAAGGACTTTACAGCAGAATGGGAAAAACTCCCTGTTGCTATACGAGATCAATTTAAAAAGAAACTAGCTAAAGTCATAGAGCAGCCACATATTCCAAAGAACATGCTTAGAGGCGATCTTGCAGGTTGCTATAAAATCAAATTATTAAAAGCTGGTGTCCGACTTGTCTATCAAGTTAAAGATGATCAGGTAGTTATCCTGCTCATTACCGTCGGAAAACGAGCTGATAGCATAGTTTATGACGAAGCGAAAAAGCGAATTAAAGATTAAAAATGGGAGCTTATAGCTCCCATTTTTAACTTCGCATAACGTGTATTATGTTAATTTTAGGGAAATTTAACTATTCTGATTTTGCTGAAATCATAAATTTATAAGAGATAAATAATGCTAATAAAAAGATATTGGATTATTTCCTCGTATGTCCTGTTACTTATTGGATGTACATCAAAAGATATTTCAAAAGATATTCCTAAAGAAGGGGAAATAGTGACATGGAAGCAGAATCCAAATTTGATAGTAAAAGCAAAGCTTGGTCCACGTAGAAAACATATTCCTGCCCAATTTGATAATGAATTTTATCGCCCTGAACGTGAACATTATTTAGGGCAGTTTCCAATTGACTATATTCCTGAAAAATTTCCCGCTATAACTCAAGAGGAAGCAAATACTTTACCAATGCCTGACTCTAATCGACAATTAGAATTTTATTTAACTTTCAATAGGGAAAAAATAGAAGCTACGGATGGTTTTGCACCTGATCATAAAGATCAGGTACGAGTACAAATAAAAGGTTTAGGTTTAGAGATGAGGGAAAATAATACTGATACAAAAAAAGTAATTCTTAATAATATTACTCCGGAATATGTCAAGATGGATTCGAAATTTAAAAAATTCGGCTTGGAATGTTATCGGAGGATTTTTTCTGATGAATATCTATTTTGTTATGCAGATTCGAATATTCCAAATGTTTCTGGTGTCTTTCTTAAAGTTAATACAAGAGGAAGAAGACCAGAAAATGGAGAATCAATTGAAATAATAGGAAATAACTATGAATCAAATAAGTATGGGGATATATGGGTTCAATGGGAAACTAATTTAAACAATTGGGAGAAATGGCAAGATATTGATAATGCAATATGGCGCTTATTAGACACATGGAACTCAGCTCCATCATCTCAAAAAAATAACTAAATTTTACTTATTTAACATAATGGCGGTTATACGAAATTCTGTTGTAGCCCCATACATTCAAGTTTATTTCTTGCATGAATGTATCCTATAGGATACATTACTCTTATGTACTCAATATATACCACTGAAGTCTTTGATGACTGGTTTACTAAGTTAAAAGACCAGCAGGCAAAAAGACGTATACAAGTCCGAATTGATCGGGTTGAAGATGGAAACTTTGGAGATACTGAACCAGTAGGTGAAGGTGTCTCTGAATTACGTTTCTTCTTTGGACCTGGCTACAGGATCTATTACTGTAAGCAAGGGCAAAGGGTCGTTATTCTTTTAGCAGGCGGAGACAAGTCTACGCAAAGTAAAGATATAAAACTTGCCCTACAATTAGCACAAGATTTAGAGGAGGAGCTGTAAATGGCTATCAAACTTCGTAAATGGGACAGTGCTGAACATCTTAAAACAGAAGAAGATATGCAAGCTTACCTACAAGCCTGTATCGATGAATCTAATGGTGATGCGGCATTCATTGCAAAAGCTTTAGGTAATATTGCTAAAGCTAAAGGAATGGCTCAATTATCAAGAGATACTGGTTTAGGTCGAGAAAGTCTTTATAAAGCACTTTCTGGCGATGTAAATCCAAGCTTTGATACTGTTATTAAAGTCGTAAAAGCACTGAATTTACGCTTAGCAATTTAAAAAAAACTAGTAAAAAAGGGAGCTTTAAGCTCCCTTTTTCAACTTCGTATAACGTGTATTATGTTAATTTTAGATTTACTAAAACTATTTTTTGAGAACTAGGCTGTTATGGGAACTGTAAAGCTCAAATCTTCTGATGAAGTTTTTCAATTAAAAATTAGTCTGCTAGGTAGTGATCCTGAAATCTGGAGAACTATTCAAATTTCATCGGCAGCTACTTTATCTAGGCTCCATAAGGCAATTCAATCTGCTTTTGATTGGGAAGATAGCCATTTACATGAATTCACGACTATTAAGCATGAAAAGATCAATAAAAGACAAAAATTGAAAGAAGTTCTACGTGTAGGTAAAAAAATTATATATACATATGATTTTGGCGATTGTTGGGAACATTTGATTACTGTAGAAAGCAGACAATCTCCTGATTTAAATAAAAAATATCCATGTTGTATAGATGGTCAAAATCATGCTCCATTTGAAGATATTGGAGGAATTTTTGGATATCTTGATATTTTAGATGCATTACAAGACCCCAAACATCCAAGATATGACGATTACATGCAAATTATCGAGGATGAAATAGGAGAGATAGAGTTTGATCCGACCTACTTTAATTCACATGATATTAAGTTTTAAACCTGATTTAACATAATGTTGATTATACGAAATCAGTCTGTAAGCCCAAAATAGAAATGTCCGGTTTCTCCAAAGTAAAAATGTCCGCTTTTAGAATATGCACTTTTGCGATTATTGAAGCGGACGGTTTGATATGTTGGTGTCTATGTCGGATAAAGAACTTAAACGATTGTCGGTCTTGCAGGAAATCTGCGATCAACGCATAACTCAATCCCAGGCTGCTCAGCTACTTCATATTTCAGAACGTCAGATCAGACGCTTACTGCAGAAATACAAAGCTCAAGGCCCAGCTGCATTAGCCCATGCTGGTCGTGGCCAAACCAGCAACTGCAAACTTCCTGAAGAACTCAGACTCAAGTGCCTCAATATTGTTTCGGATCAACTCCATGGTTTCGGACCCACTTTAGCGCATGAAAAGCTCACTACCGTTCATGGATTCGATCTTTCAGTGGAAACCCTGCGTTGCTGGATGATTGCAGCCGATTTATGGATTCCTCGCTCCAAGCGCCTGAAACGCCCATATCAGCCTCGATATAACCGAGATTGTTATGGTGAACTGGTACAAATCGATGGCTCACACCATGACTGGTTTGAAGGAAGAGCCGCTAAATGCTGTCTGCTAGTCTTTATCGATGATGCCACAGGCAAATTGCAGCATTTACGCTTCTGTGAATCAGAATCAGCCTTTGACTATATGATTTCGACACGCTTGTATGTTGAACAGCATGGTAAGCCTTTAGCGTTTTACAGCGACAAACATTCAGTCTTTAGGGTGAATCAAAGCAGCAAGAAAGACAGCAAGATTACCCAGTTTGGACGCGTACTCAGTACCCTCAATATCGATATCATCTTCGCTAACTCCCCTCAGGCCAAAGGACGGGTGGAACGGGCCAACAGAACCCTTCAGGACCGTCTGATTAAGGAGATGCGCCTGGAAGGTATCAGTTCGATTGCAGATGCGAATAAGTGGTTACCCTGCTTTATTGAGCAGTTCAATCTCAAGTTTGCAAAGATGTCCTTTAATCCTAAGAACTTACACCGCTCTGCCACCGAAACAGCTGAGCAATTAGATGATATTTTTACCTGGCGAGAGCCACGTAGAGTCACCAATAGCCTGACCATTACTTATGATAAATGTGTATATCTCCTGGAGAGTACAGAAGAAAACCAGAGGCTGATTGGTAAATATCTTGAGTTTCTAGAATACCCGGATGGTACTGTAGCCATCATGCATGAAGGCCGGAAGATCAATTACAGCATCTTCGATAAATTAAGTCAGCTCAACCAGCGAGAGATTGTTGAGAATAAACGGTTGGGTGTTGTTCTGAATCATATCCAACAACAGCATGAAGAACTGGAACAACAAAACAAACGCAATCGTTCTCAAAAGATGCCAAGCAGACGTGCACAGAAAACAGCAATTCAACAACGAAATCTGAATCCTGTGCTTGACTTGGAAATGTCCATATAGGACATTTCTATTTGGTTATTAGGTAGGACATTTCTACTTGGGAATAACACAGTCTGTTAGAACCCATTTAAAGTGTCTATATTCTCACCAATAAAAATGTCTGGTTTATGATGGTTTTCACCATCATGGACTGGATTTAAAACAGTTCGAGATCATCGTATTACCCAGATTCGTGCTGCTGAAACCCTGAGTCGTTCCACCCGTCAAATTACCCGGTGATTGCAGCAGCTCAATCAAGCTGGTGTTTCAGGTATGGTACATGCCAGTCGTGGTCAACCTGACCATCATCGGCATCATCGCCATGATGAGCGGTTAAAATCGCAATGGCTTTCTACTTCGGAATAACCGCCCTATTCATGGGCCTTTGGAGTATTTATTTAATCATCAATCTCTTATGTGAAATCTCATGCTTAGAACCCAGGTAGAACTCTCCTAGATAAATAAATGAGCTAATTAAGCAGTATATTCGAATCATTATTTGAGCCGAATATATGCTATATTCAACTCATCTGAGATTTTTAGAGAAAGATTGCAAATGCAGCAATGGATTTGGCAAGCCCAAAACTGGACAAATTTCACATGGCAAGATTCGATTATCTTACCTAAAACCAGACAGATACATCAAAAAATAGGGATTCTTCTGGGTCAAAGTCAGTATGATCTAGCAAAAGAACAATTCACTCTAGATACTCTACTTGCCAATCTTGTTGCTTCATCAGCAATTGAAAATGAAACCATCAATGTTTTTTCATTACGATCATCTCTAGCTCAACGCTTGGGTGTCACTCTTGAACAGCCCTATCCAAGCTCAGATCGGTCAGAAGGTTTGGCCAATATCATGCTAGATGCACTTAACGATGTTAAACAACCACTGACGGCTGCGCGTCTCGCACAATGGCATCGTTGGCTTTTCAATGATCCAGACTGGACAATGCAACGTTTAAGGATTGGTCAACTTAGGGGGTCAGAGCCTATGCAGGTCGTTTCAGGTCGATTGGATTACCCTAAAGTACATTTTGAAGCACCTCCCAGAAACGGCTTAGAAGACCACTTAAATGCCTTCATAGCGTGGTTCAATCAGAGTCTGAATGATTCATTGCTTGATCCTCTGTTACGTGCAGGTATTACCCATTTATGGTTTGTTACTCTGCATCCTTTTGATGATGGTAATGGTCGTATTACACGTATACTTACAGACCTTGCCCTAGCTCAAATGGATGAACAGAGTATCCGTTTGTATGCAATGTCTACTGCGATATTAAATAAACGTAAAAGTTACTATGAGATATTAGAACAAACCCAAAAAAATGATTCTAATATCACTGATTGGCTGATTTGGTTTCTAGACACATTGAATGATAGCCTTGAAAAAACCTTAGTGCAGATCAGTCGAACATTGTTTAAAAGCCAGTTTTGGCATAAATATTCAAATTTAGCGCTGAGTGAAGAACAACGCAAAGTTCTAAATCGTTTATTAGACGGCGGAGAAAATGGTTTTGAACATGGTATTAGTGCTTCACAATATCAAAAGGTTGCCAAAGTCAGTAAGGCAACAGCCACGCGCCATTTATCAGACTTGCTTGAGAAAGAATGTATCGTCAAATTGGAAGGTGGTGGACGTAATACACGCTATCAGATCAATACGCAGTTATAGAGATGCTCAGCAATCAAAAACATGCTGTATTAAATATACGTATTTATTCACTTTTATTTATTTATTCAGAAAATATCAAAATTACTGCTATATAGCGTCATGATACAAGTTCCTATAAATTAAATTCATAAATTTCAAATATTTAATTTATAGGAAAAAGGACTAAATTTAGCTCATTTTCTATTTAACATTTATATTCATATTTTTTTCAAAATTCATTACTTATTTTCGTATATGTTTCAACGTAGCTTAAAGACATTCATTTATAGGTGTCTTTATGTCTTATCTCATTGCCAAGCATACACATGTCATTGAACATGATAGTGAAGCGATTTATGCAGCTTATCATGTTGCTGATTTTGCACTCAGCGGTCGTAACCAGCGTGATCAAAATCGTGAATTACCTTTTGCAGAAGTGAATTTGTTTAGTCAAAAAGGCTTAGGAGGAATTCGCATTCCACGCGAGTTCGGTGGTGCCTTTGTGTCGAATAAAAGCTTGGCACAGGTGTTTCGTATTATTAATAAGGCGGATTCAAGCTTAGGGCAAATTCCGCAGAACCAGATTGCGCTATTGAACATGATTAATATCATGGGTTCACAACAACAAAAAACATTTGTATTTAACGAAATATTACATGGCAAGCGTCTCGCCAATGGTGGCCCTGAGCGCAATACCAAAGACAGCAAAACCCTAAATACCCGCTTATCGATCGAAAATGAGCATTACTTTGTCACGGGAGAAAAATTCTATTCAACCGGTAGTAGTTTTGCTGACTGGCTGGCAATTAAAGCGATTCATCCGGAAGGACATGTGGTGCTCACGCTAGTCGAACGATCACAACCAGGTCTTGAAGTGATTGATAACTGGAATGGTTTTGGACAGCGCACCACTTCAAGTGGCACGGTCAAATTAGACCATGTCGAGGTTAATCCCCTACTCATTTTTGATGAGCGTTTATTGGCAAATCAACCGAATTATCGCGGGGCATTTTCACAACTCATGCAAGTGGCGATTGATGTCGGGATTGCTGAAGCTGCCCTTGCAGACACCATTTCTGCAGTCAAACAAGCACGCCCCATCATTGATTCAGGTTTAGACAAAGCCAGCTTCGAACATTACACCCTGCAAGAAGTAGGCAAATCGATTGTGCTGCTTGATGCTGCGATTTTATTGCTTGATGAAGCAGCTGAATATTTAGATGAACTCGATCAACTTACCCAGTTCACTGAACAACAAGCCGCGTTAGCCTCAATTCGTGTCGCAGAAGCAAAAGTCTATGCCAATGATGCGGCATTACACATTTCAGAAAAACTCCTGGAACTCGGTGGCAGCCGCGCAAGTTTGCAGCAGCATAATTATGACCAGCACTGGCGTAATGCACGTGTACACACCTTACATGATCCAATTCGCTGGAAATTACATGCTCTAGGTGACTATTACCTCAACAATACCCTTCCTGCCCGCCATGCTTGGATTTAAGGATCGCGTCATGACATCGTATCAAAAAAATATTTACCTACAGCAAAATCAGCCTATTCATGTGATTCATTCGGATGCTGAGGCATTAGCGATTGCAAAAAAACTTGCGGCCCAGTTTAAAGAAAACGCTATTCAACGTGATGCTGACCGAATTTTGCCGTTTGAGGAAATTGAAGCCTATAGCCAATCAGGTTTATGGGCCATCACCGTGCCGAAAGAATACGGCGGCGCTGATGTATCCAGTTATACCGTTGCGCAAGTGATTGCACTGATGAGTGGTGTGGATGGTTCAATCGGACAGATTCCTCAAAACCACTTTTATGCCTTAGAAGTGTTACGCAATACCGGTACACCTGCACAAAAACAAAAGTTCTATGGCGAAGTTTTAAAAGGTGCACGTTTTGGCAATGCGCTTGCAGAGTTCAAAACCAAAAATTCTACACAAAAACAGACCATATTACGTAAAACCGAACACGGCTATGACATTTCCGGTGAAAAATTTTATTGTACCGGTAGTTTGTTTGCACACCGCATTCCAACATTGGTCAAAGATGAACACCACCGTGAATTTCTGGTCTTTGTACCACGCGACAGCCCAGGACTAGACATCACCGATGACTGGACTGGTTTTGGTCAAAAAACCACAGGCAGTGGCTCAGTCAAATTTCATCAAGTGCAAGTCAATGCAGAAGATATTGTCCCATTTGATGTGGCATTCTCATCACCTACACTGGTTGGTCCGTTTGCGCAAATGATGCATGCTGCGATTGAAACCGGCATTGCCCGTGCAGCCTTCGAAGAAACATTAATTCGTGTACGCCAAGCACGTCCTTGGATTGACTCAAAGGTCGATGTAGCGACAGATGATCCGCTGACCAAATTCGAACTGGGTCGTTTAATTGCCGATGTCCGTGCCAGTGAAGTCCTGCTTAAACAGGCCGCTCGTTCGATTGATGCGGCCAAACCTTCACCGACCCAAGAGAACATCGCTAAAGCTTCTTTAGATGTTGCCAAAGTGCGTGCGCATAGCACTGAAACCACTTTAAAAGTCTCATCAAAACTGATTGAACTTGCTGGCAGCCGTGGCAGCCAACGTGAAGATGGCTTGGATCGTTTTTGGCGTAATGCGCGGGTACACACCCTGCATGATGCATCCCGTTGGAAATATTACTTTATTGCCAACTATGCCGTGAATGCCGTACTGCCACCACGCCGAGGAACGCTCTAATGTCGCATCATTTATCAGTAAATCCTGCAAAAAAAATACTGCTGAATGCCTTTGACATGAACTGTGTCGGGCATATTAACCATGGTTTATGGGCACATCCTAATGATCAATCCCATCGCTTTAATGAACTCAGCTATTGGACTGATTTAGCCAAGACCCTGGAGGGTGGTTTATTCGACGGGTTATTTATTGCAGACATCACCGGTAGCTATGATGTCTATCAGAATAATTTAGACCTGACCTTAAAAGAATCGATTCAGTTACCCAGCCATGATCCAACCACACTGGTTTCTGCCATGGCAGCGGTGACTCAGCACCTAGGCTTTGGGATTACCGTTAATTTAAGCTATGAGTCGCCTTATCAATTTGCCCGTCGTTTTGCCAGTCTCGACCATTTAAGCCAAGGTCGGATGGGTTGGAACATTGTCACCGGTTATTTAGACAGTGCCGCACGCTTGGTCGGTCAACACAGCTTACAAGAACACGATACGCGTTATGAACAAGCCGAAGAATTCTTAGAACTCTGCTATCAGTTTTGGGAAGGCTCATGGGAAGATGAGGCAATTCAAAAAGATAAGATCAATCGTATTTTTACCGACCCACGCAAAGTGCATGCAATTCATCACCAAGGCCAATTTTATCAAAGCCAGGGTGTGTTCCAGGTGGCACCGTCTATTCAGCGCACCCCTGTATTATTTCAAGCCGGTGCTTCACCTCGTGGTTTAGCTTTTGCAACGCAGCATGCTGAAGCCCTATTTATTGGTGCAGACACGGCTGAAAAAGTGAAAGCCCAAGTCGCCAGAATTCGTGAGCTGGCCACACAACAAGGCCGTAATCCTGAAGCATTCAAACTGTTTGTGGGTATCACCGTGGTTTGTGCTGAAACGGATGCGCTCGCTGAAGAAAAATTGGCGGATTATATTCACTATGCCAGCCCTGAAGCGGGTCTGGCGCATTATTCAAGTTCAGTCGGTATCGATTTATCTCAGTTTGCACCTGACGAGCCAATTCCTTACCAAAAAAGTAACAGCATTGTCTCGGTCAACAATAAATTTAAAGAGCAAAGCATCACCCGTAATGATCTTGGCAAACAGCACATTTTAGGTGGACGTTATCCAATTTTTGTTGGTAGCGGTGCCCATGTTGCCGAGCAATTGATTCAATACTTGGATGACACCGGCATCGATGGTTTTAATCTGACCCGTACCGTTGCGCCTGAATCACATCAAGATTTTATCCGTTATGTCATTCCGGAATTGCAACAGCGTGGTCGTTATAAAACCGCTTATCAGGATGGCAGTTTGCGCCACAAATTGTTCCAAAACGGTGATCGACTGCCTGAGCAGCATCCTGTGCAGCAATTCCGCTATGGCATACAGGCAACCGCACAAAAACAACGTGCTTAAAAATGAATCTCAATAAAAACTGATTTAATAAAATATATAGAGGTGTGCAATGGCACAAACAGCAAAAACAAAATGGACACTGATTGGTGTGGTGACGGTGGTCATCGTGATTGGTTTAATCATCTGGAATCAACAAAAATCAAACCCTTCCAATGAATTGGTGATTGGTCTAAGCCCTTCCTTTGCCAAACCTTTACAGGTCGCGGCAGAAGAAGCCAAGGTGCAAGGACTGAATGTTAAATTGGTGGAATTTTCAGATTGGAATACGCCGAACATTACCTTGAATCATGGTGATATCGATGCCAACTTCTTCCAGCATCAACCTTTCTTAAATAACGCAAAAAAACAAACTGATTTTAAAATTAAAGCCTTCGATGTCGGTGCTGCCACCCATGTCGGTCTGTATTCAAAAAAATACAACAGCTTTGCTGAGCTTCCTGATCAAGCCAAAGTGGTGATTCCAAATGACCCAGTCAATCAAGGTCGTGCTTTGCAACTGTTACAACAAGCACAGCTGATTAGCCTGCAACAACCTGATAATTTTTTATCCAGCTTAAAAGACATCGCCAGCAATCCGAAAAAACTGCAATTCATTGAAGTGGAAGGCCCACAAACTGCGCGTGCCATTGATGAAGCGGATCTTGCATTTGGCTATCCACATTATTTACGTCTGGCAAAAACCGCGGATCCTGAAAATGCTTTATTGTTCGACTCAAATACAGATAAACGTTTTGCGATTTTATTTGCCGTGCGTGAAGACTATGAGGATGTTGATGGAAAATTGCGTAAGTTTGTCGATATTTACCAAAATTCACCAAAAGTCAAAGCGGCTTTAGATGCCGACTTTGGTTCTAAACTTTGGTTCCCGGGCTGGAAATAAGGAAAATACCATGGTTAGTTTCGGTTCATCGGTTGAGTTTGCCATTCCGCATATCAAAATTCATCAACTGAATAAATATTATCATGTGCAAGGCAAACAGGTACATGCACTCAAAGACATCAATTTAGACATTCCAAAAGGAAAAATTTTCGGCATTATTGGTAAAAGTGGTGCAGGAAAATCCTCGTTAATTCGTACCCTAAATGGTCTGGAAGGGATGTCTGATGGACATATTCATATCCATCAGCAAGATTTAGCCACTTTAAATCATGAAGAATTAATCCAATTGCGCCAACGTATCGGCATGATTTTTCAGCATTTCAATTTGATGTCGGCAAAAACCGTACATGAGAATGTTGCCCTGCCGCTTAAAATTGCCAAATATCCTGCTGCTGAAATCGATGCACGGGTCACTGAAGTTTTACAACTGGTCGGCTTAGAAAATAAAGCGGAGCACTACCCCTCACAACTTTCCGGCGGTCAAAAACAACGTGTCGGTATTGCACGTGCTCTGGTTCATCATCCTGAAATTCTGCTCTGTGATGAAGCCACCTCTGCTTTAGATCCCGAAAGCACCTCCGTCGTGCTTGCGCTGTTAAAAGAGATCAACCAGAAATTAGGTATTACCATTGTGCTGATCACCCATGAAATGCAAGTGATCCGTGAAATTTGCGATCAAGTCGTGGTGATTGATCAGGGGGAAATTGTCGAGTCAGGACAAGTGTGGTCGGTGTTTTCCAATCCGCAGCAAAAAATTACCCAAGAGTTGCTGAACCTGGAACAGCTCGAATTACCGATTGAACTTTCTGCTGCAAAAACGGAAGCCACTACACACAGCGTTTTAAAGCTGCGATATGAAACTACATTGGTGAATGCACCGAATTTAACTGATTTAACCGCAGCATTTGGTCAGCCGGTGTATTTATATCAAAGCCATGTCGACAGTATTCAGGGGCATTTGATCGGTTCCTTTATTGTGGCGGTGGAAAACACCCAACTCGATCTGGCGGCACTTGCCAGCCAGCTACAACAACACATTGTAAACATCGAGGTTCTCGGCTATGCAAAATCAACTTATTGATCTTCTGATTAGCGGCACAACAGATACCTTATTGATGGTGGGTGTTTCGGCATTTTTGGCTTTTTTAATTGGTTTACCTTTGGCGGTGATTCTGGTCTGTTCCTCTGAACATGGGATTTACCCTTCCAAAAAAATTAATCATAGCTTGGGCTGGATCGTCAATATTAGCCGCTCAGTTCCTTTCTTAATTTTGATGGTCGCTTTAATTCCCATTACCCGCTTTATTGTTGGCACAAGTTATGGGGTTTGGGCGGCAGTTGTGCCTTTAACCCTTGCTGCAACCCCTTTTTTTGCCCGTATTGCCGAAGTCAGTTTACGTGAAGTCGATCAGGGCTTGATTGAAGCCGCACAGGCGATTGGCTGTAACCGAAAACAAATTATTTGGCATGTGCTGTTACCTGAAGCACTGCCTGGCATTGTGGCTGGTTTTACCGTCACCATTGTGACCATGATTAACTCATCCGCGATTGCCGGTGCGATTGGTGCGGGTGGCTTAGGTGATATTGCCTATCGTTATGGTTATCAACGCTTTGATATGCAAATTATGCTTGCCGTGATTGTGGTACTGATTGTGATTGTGATGCTGGTGCAAGCCTGCGGTGACATGCTTGCCCAACATCTCGATAAACGTAAAATTTAAATTCAGCAAACAATAACTTTAGTAAAAGTAACGAGGATAACGTTTTGATTCAAAGTGTTTCATTTATCGGTTTAGGTGCCATGGGTTGGCATATGGCATCACATTTACCAAAACTCGGTATAGAGGTATGCGTTTGGAATAGAACCGAATCAAAAGCACAAGCACATGCAGCACAATTTGCTACACAAGCGGTTTCGATTGAACAGGCCGTACAAGCGGATATCATTATTTCGTGTTTACCCACCAGTGCGGATATTGAAGCACTTATTTCCCAGCACCCACCAAAGTCAGGCTCAATTTGGATCGATTGCACCAGTGGGGTACCTGACTCTGCTAAAAAACTAGCACAAGTATTAAAAAGCATCGGCTCTGTATATTTAGATGCGCCTGTATCAGGTCAAACCATTGGTGCAGAACGTGGCACTTTAACTGTCATGGTGGGTGGAGAAGCTGAAGCTTTTGCTTTTGCACAGCCGATTATTCAAGCCTTTGCCGGTTTAATTGAATATGTGGGCGAAAGCGGGACAGGTTTTGCAGTTAAAGCCATCAATAATACGTTAATGGCAACACATCTTTGGGCATTGGCGGAAGGGCTGACGATCCTCAAAGCCCAACAGGTCAACTTAAACAGTGCTTTAAACTGTATTAATCACTCAAGTGGTCAAAGCGGTATCTCGCAAAATATTATGGCCCAGCGTGTACTGAACCGCGAATTCCCCAAAACTTTTGCCTTAGACTTGTTACAAAAGGATATTGGGATTGCTCTCGATCTGATGCAGCAACACACATTAGATTTAAAGATCTTGCAAGGGATACAACAGCAATTTAATCGTATTGAAAAACACCGAGCTCAACAACTCGATTTTTCTGCGGCTGTACGCGCATTAGAGCAAGAAACGCAGCTATTACTACAACTGTAAAATCAACACCGAAGCGTAGGCTTCGGTGATTCATATTCAGCCAAGGATAAGGTTCCGAATCGAATTAACTTTCTACATGACTCTAATCAGCTTTTTTCAAGCGCTGTTCTTATCTGTCATTTGGGTGCTCTAATAAAAAAATCTTGATTGATAAGTGGCATGGAGTTCCTACCTTCATTCAAGACCATCAAGTTCCATCCTCTTGATGTGTGCGTTTAAGTGGCACTGTTGCAAATAGGCTGACATGATAAGCTAAATATCTTATTTATTTCGAGATACAGCAGATGAATCCCTTCCACGGTCGGCACTTTCAAGGTGAAATCATTCTTTGGGCTGTTCGTTGGTATTGTAAATATGGCATCAGCTATCGTGAACTTCAAGAAATGCTCGCTGAACGAGGCATAAATGTGGATCACAGTACAATTTATCGTTGGGTTCAGCGTTATGCTCCAGAAATGGAAAAACGGTTACGCTGGTATTGGCGTAATCCTACAGATTTACATTCATGGCATATGGATGGTAAGCGTCCGCTGAACACACCTTATGAATTCATCCTATAAGCCTTAATTTAGTCCCCACTTAAAAACAAGTGGGGA
>NZ_WURP01000015.1:0-40370 GCF_009829025.1 Acinetobacter sp. 18QD2AZ41W
AGGAGTACAACCCTTGCGCAGTATACTGCTCAGGGAGCAATAGCGGTGATCGCAGCCCAATTCGATGGATAATCTTTTTCAGATTCAATCAATAATTGAACCGCTCTTTCTCTGATTTCAGGGGTATATTTTAATTTTGTCATCGGGATAGTCTCTCAGAATATTGACTCTCCGACAAACCCGGTACGGTTCAGTACTAAATAGAGATCTAAAGCCATGTGTGGTCATTCGTCCCGCATAGCCTGAACGTTTGATCACAGCCAAAATAGACTCACTACGCATTGATTCTTTGCTATTCAAACGATGTGGAAATAACAGTTCCTGATTATGGATAAGTCTCAAAGCCTGAAGCTCAGCAATCATCATGTCCGTCAACGGCACACGATGTGGAAGTCGATTCTTCATACGCTCTTCAGGGATATCCCACTTACGTCCTTCTAGATCAAACTCTTCCCAGCGTGCTTGCAGCAACTCACTGACCCGAACGCCTGTCAGCATAATCAGAATAATGGCATGATGTGTTTGAGCATCACTTGGGTATGCTCTAACCTTCCTTAAAAACTCAGGCATCTCAGCAGCAGTAAGCGAAGCTAAGTTTTTGACTCTTTTGTTCTTGAGCGCATAAACCAGATCACCTGCCGGATTATCATAGCGGTATCCATGTGCAATGACATATTTCATGACCATGCCGCAACGAGACAAGGTACGTTTTGCAATTTCAAACGCCCCTCTAGCTTCAATCTTCTTAATGATCTGCAGAATCTCAGGTGCCTGAATTTGATTAATACGCTTATTAGCAAGAGAAATATAAAGCTCATCCAAGGAAGCTCGAACATTACTAATATGTTTGGATGACCAGGTTTCTTTTTGATTATTGAACCAATCCTCTGCGACTTCCTTAAAATAAGGCTGCTCCTGCTCAACCTCAGTTGTATTTTTGAGTTTATATCTCAGATCAAGCGCGATCTCCCTTGCACGCTTTAAACTTAGCTCAGGATAGATACCTAATGCTTTGGACTTCCTTTGTCCATTTTCCGTGTATCTGATAGACCAATATTTTTTGCCATTCGGATCGATTCGTAAAGACAGACCATTAATATCAGAAAGGCGGTACTGTTTTTCCTGCGGTAGTGCTTTTTTACATTGCACATCAGTAAGTGACATATCTTTGTCCCACATAATTAAACTTATTTAGTGGGTCAAATTGTCCCAATTTTGACCCACATAAAGCAAAAATAGGGTCAAACAGCTTAGGATAGGGTCGGACAATACAGCCAATAAAAAAGCCTTTAGACATTGAGTTTAAAGGCTTTTTTAGATTCCGATGGATTACTTCGGAAAGAATTTTGGTGGAGGTGGCGGGAGTTGAACCCGCGTCCGCCAGCATTACGCTCGAGAATACTACATGCTTAGATATCGTCTATTGTTTTAACTCTTTGTGACCCGACGAACAGGATACAAATCGCGATCCTCTTAGTTTAGTACAAAGCCCCGAGGCTTGGCTTTATACGGACTTGTGTGCGTGCGCTTCAGTCGGACTCTCTAACCACAAGTATTCGGAGAGGCGGACAAGCTGCCCTTAGGCAGCTAGAGCGTATGATTCGTCGTTTGCGACTAAAAAATGCAAATTTGATTTACGAGAGAAAATGCGCTCTCGGCATGCATCTATGAGTTTCATCACCAGCGTCGAAGCCAGAAACACCCCCAAAGTACAAGGCAATCATAGCATAGATGTCAAAAATTACGATGCATTTTCTAAACATTTACACAACTTGATGCGCTTAATTACATTATTGCGCTAATATTTTACTTTTCAAGCCGAATAACAGAAAAATTATGAGCTATTTACTGGCCCTAGATCAAGGAACCACATCGAGTCGGGCTATTATTTTTAATGAACATGGACAAATTCAGGCAACGGCTCAACGTGAAACCCATATTCAGACGCCACATTCAGGTTGGGTCGAACAGGATGCTCAGGAAATCTGGAGCACGCAGATTGCGGTGGTACAGCAAGCGCTTGCTACGGCGCGTATTCTCGCCAAAGATATTAAAGCCATTGGTCTGACCAATCAGCGCGAAACCACGGTGGTTTGGGATCGAAGAAATGGTAAACCGCTCGCGCCGGCCATCGTCTGGCAAGACCGTCGAACTTCTGACTGGTGTAACCAGCTGATTGAACAAGGCTGGATGTGCAAAATTCAGCAAAAAACCGGTCTACGGATTGATCCTTATTTTAGTGCAGGAAAATTGGTCTGGTTTCTGGAGCATGTAGAAGACGTACGTGAACTGGCTGAACAGGGTCATGTCGCTTTTGGTACTATCGATAGCTGGCTGATCTGGAACCTGACTCAAGGCGCAGAACATGTGATTGAAGCCAGCAATGCTTCCCGTACCATGCTGATGAATCTGCATCAACAAACTTGGGACGAAGAACTGCTGGAGCTGTTTCATATTCCTGCTTCGGTCTTACCAAAAATTATTTCCTCGGATAATTATATCGCTGACACCGCTTCAGGTTTACTCGGTGCCAATATCCCCATTACCGGTATTCTAGGTGATCAGCAATCTGCACTGTTTGGTCAATCCTGTTTTGAAGTGGGGAGCGCAAAAAATACCTATGGCACCGGCTGTTTTATGCTGTTCAATACCGGTCAAGACATCCAGCTCAGTCAGAATAAACTGCTTTCTACCCTTGCCTGGCAAGCGCAGGGTCAAACCACCTATGCGCTCGAAGGCAGCGTATTTATGGCAGGTGCGGTAGTGCAATGGCTACGTGATGGTCTGGGGATTATTCAACAAAGCCGTGATGTGGAAAAACTGGCCTGTAAAGTTGAGGATACCGACGGCGTAGTTTTGGTTCCAGCCTTTACCGGACTTGGCGCGCCGCATTGGGACAGTGAAGCGCGTGCCCTGCTCTGTGGCATGTCTCGTGGTACGACTCAAGCGCATATCGCCCGAGCAGCCTTAGAATCAATCGCTTTTCAGGTATCGGATGTCCTCAGTGCAATGCAATCCGATATTGCCCACCCTTTAAAAGAATTACGGGTCGATGGCGGTGCCAGTAGCAATGACATGCTGATGCAGTTTCAGGCAGATATTCTCAATGTGCCGGTGCTGCGTCCGAAAATGCTGGAGTCTACCGCTTGGGGGGCAGCCGCCATGGCCGGATTAAAATCCGGAATATTTTCCAGTCTGGAGGAAATTTCGCAGTCTTGGCAACTTGAACGTGCCTTTGAACCAAAAATGAAAAATGATGAGCGTGAAGCTCATTTAGCCAAATGGCAGAAGGCCTTAAAACGGGCCAAATCAGATCTATAACCTGTATCGATCTGAAGGTCGAAAGCTAAAAAAGCACTGTTAAACAGTGCTTTTTATTTTCTATCTCTTACCCTCAATAAGCATAAGATGCAATCGCTGTAGCAATTGGCTTATCTTCATCATTGACCATGGTCATACGCATGGTGCAGCCCTTACGTCCCAAACGTAAGGTTTCTGCCCGCGCGATAAAATATTTACCACGCCCAGGTGCCAGATAATCCACCCGCATATCCACTGTCGCCAAACGCGAGACTTTTTTAATGGTGTCGGCAATGGTTTCAGGTTCGGCTTTTTTATATAACTCCCCCATCGCTACAATTCCACCGACACTATCGAGTACCGTGGCCGCAAGACCGCCATGCAAAATTTGAAACGCGACATTACCAATCATAAAATCCTGCATTTCGACATAGGCTTCGATCTGGCCTTCCACCACCCGCATGCTCATACCATTATGCTTAAAAAAAGGAGAGCTATTAAAAGCATGTACCAACTGATTTAAGACCACATCAATATCCACCTTTGCCCCCAAGTGTATATTACCTGTCCAGCTTTTCTCTGTCTTAGTCATCACTCTGCTCAAATCCACCGCAATAAAAAACCGCTAATTTATGCCCAAAAATTTCAGTTAGGGCTACAATAGGTGCCTAGTTTAATACTGATTGCTGAGATTTTTATGACCTATACGTTCAATCGTCCCGCGTTTCCTGCAACTCGCATGCGTCGTATTCGTAAAAATGAGCATTTACGTTCTATGGTACGTGAAACGCATATCAGTGCAGATCACCTGATTTATCCAGTATTTGTACTGCCGGGACAAAACCAGAGTCAAGATATTCCCAGTATGCCGAATATCCAGCGCCTGTCAGCAGACTTGCTGTTAAAAAAATCAGAGCGTCTGCTGGAACTCGGTGTCAATAAACTGGCGCTGTTTCCGGTCACCCCACAAGAAGATAAAAGCCTGACCGCCGAAGCGGCTTGGCGCGAAGATGGTCTGGTCCAACGCACTTTGCGTTTATTAAAAAAAGAACTGCCAGAAATGGTGCTGATTACTGATGGTGCACTCGACCCCTATACCACGCATGGTCAGGATGGCATTATTGATGAGACCGGTTATGTCTTAAATGATGAAACGGTCGAATGTCTGATTAAACAGGGCTTAAGCCATGCCGAAGCAGGCGCAGATGTATTTGCCCCAAGTGACATGATGGATGGCCGGATCGGTGCAATTCGTCAGGCCTTTGAACAAAATGGGCATATTTATACCTCAATCATGGCTTATTCAGCCAAATATGCATCCAGCTTCTATGGCCCATTCCGTGATGCAGTCGGTTCTGCCAGCAATTTAAAAGGCGGCAATAAATACAATTACCAGATGGATGTCGGTAACCGTGCCGAAGCACTGCATGAAATTGCGCTGGATATTCAGGAAGGCGCAGACATGGTGATTGTCAAACCGGGCATGCCTTATCTGGATATCGTCCGTGAAGTTAAAGACACTTTTGGTGTACCAACCTTTGTCTATCAGGTCAGTGGTGAATATGCGATGCTGGCCGCTGCCATTCAAAATGGCTGGTTATCTGACAGCGTAATTATTGAATCACTGATGAGCTGCCGCCGCGCCGGTGCCGATGGCATCTGGACTTACTTTGCCGAAGAAGCTGCGCTTAAACTGAAAGACATGAAGTAAAAGGATTTCGGCGCAATGCATATCGCCATTATCGGCGCTGGCATCACCGGGTTGATGTCGGCGCTGGAACTGCTTGAACAGGGATGTTCTGTCACGATTTTTGATCAGCAAGTTGCCGGGCAGGCTGCGTCCTGGGCCGGAGGCGGGATTCTTTCTCCGATGTATCCCTGGCGCTACCCCGCTGCAGTCAATACGTTGGCCCGACATGCCAAACCGCTGTATCAGGACTGGAATCAAAAACTGCAACCTGTCACTGGCATCGATTTCCAGATTCATGAAACAGGTATGCTGATTTTTGATGAATCCGATTTTGAAATCGGTTTAAGTTATGCCGCAACACATCAAGAGCCGCAGCAACAGGCAAAATTACTTGATCAAGCTAAACTGCAACAGATCAATCCCAGAATTAATCAGAGCAAATTCAAACAGGCGATTTATTTCCCTGAACTGGCCAATATCCGTAATCCACGGTTATTACAGTCGATCATTCGCTATTTGAAGCACCATCCTCGTGTCACCTGGCAAGAAGACTGTAAAATCACTCGGCTCAATATTCAGCAAGGCTGTGTAAACAGTATCTCAGATGAACATGGCCGGCTTTTTCAGGCAGATCAGTATGTGTTCACAACCGGAGCATGGTCACAATACTGGTCACAGCAACTTGGTTTGGAAATTCCGGTACAACCGGTGCAAGGTCAGATGCTGCTGTTTAAAACGCCAGAAAACTGGCTGCCGACCATGTGCATGCATAAGGTCATGTATCTGATTCCACGGCGCGACGGACATGTTGTATGTGGTTCCAGTATGCGTCAGGTCGGTTTTGACACCTCGCCTTCTGCTGAAATCCGGCAAGATATTCTACAGGCTTGTCTGGAGATGGTACCGGAACTGGCGGATTTTCCGCTGGTCAAGCAATGGGCCGGATTAAGACCCAGCTCACCCGATGGTATTCCCTATATTGGCAAAATCCCCGAATTGCAAAATGCCTGGGCCAATTTTGGCCATTTCCGCAATGGCTTATGCATGGCCCCAGCCTCAGGCAAGCTACTTGCTCAATTGATGCTTGAACAAACGCCGACCATTGTAGATCCACAGCCCTATGCTCCGGCCCATCTATTGGAGCCAGGTCGCTTAGTGCTTTAGGATATTATGCAGCGCTTCTTTCAAGGTTGGATAATCAAACTGAAATCCCGCATCCTGTAAAGCTTGAGGCTGTACATACTGACCGTTTAAAACCAGTTGCGATTGTTCTCCCAGCATCATTTTCAAGCTGCATGCTGGCAGTGGCAGTAAAGGTTTGCGTTTCAGTAGCTGTGCAGCAGTCCGGGCAAACTGTGCCTGACTGACTTTTTCCGGAGCAACCACATTAAAAATCTGCCCGGTCGTCGTTTCAAGCATCAAGAATTCAATCGCACGCAATACATCTTCTAAATGCACCCAAGTGACTGGCTGACGCCCATGACCAATCCGCCCGAACAGATTCAGTTTAATCGGCAATAACATCTGCGGCAGAATTCCATCACCTTTGCCGAAGACCACAGCAAAGCGAACAATTTTGGTGTCCTGACTGCTATAGGACAAAGCCAGTTGTTCCCACTTCGCACAGAGCTCAGACATAAAAATATCTTGTGGCGGGCTTTGTTCCGTATAGACCTGCTCCCAGCGCTCGCTCGGGTCAATACCATAATAACCAACGGCCGAGGTCGAAATAATCCGTTTCGGTTTGATCTGGTATTTTTCTAAATAGTCAAATAACTGTTTGGTGGTGTCTAAACGGCTATCCAGCAATTTCTTTTTACGCGCTGCTGTCCAGCGTCCCTGACCGATGCTTTCGCCAGCCAGATTAATCACATAATCAATCTGAGGCTGTTTTAATTCATCCAGCTGGTTAATCCAGTGAAAATCTGGATGAGGTTCAGATTGATTCTTGCGGCGGGTCAGCCCAATCACCCGATAATCACGTTCTAATAAAAAACGTACCAGATGACTGCCAATAAAACCCCTCGCTCCGGTCACCAGCACTACAGGTTTATCCATAAGTCATTCTTAGCCCTGTTATTTTTTCTATTTAAATTATACGCAACTTATTCTGAGATTTTTCAATCAATGCCCTCTTTGTCGTGGTGAATTTGTATCCTGCCTGATGCGATCAATTTATAAAGATCAATCGTCATAAAGCCACCTACCTCTCAGGCCTGCGGCGAATTGCCAAACATTTGATCTGCCATACGCTGTGCCTGCTTGCCATAGAACCAGTAAGTCAATAGATACAACGGAATCGCGATCAGCAAGAACATGATCAGCACAATACTTATAAATTGTGGCTGCTGTAGATATAGCAAAAAGTCCTGCCAGGCATTTGGATTAGAGCGCGTGGCAATCAGAATACCAAGTAACAGAAATAGCAGGTTATAACCCCAATAGATCAGGCTAAAACCCAAAGTGAATTTTTTACGTTCCGACTGCGTTGGGGCACGTTTTTGCTGTTTTAAAAACTTAAATAAGATCCAGATCATGGCAACCAGATAAGGAACAACCGTCAGTACGGCGCCCATCCCCGTTGGCATCAGTGCTGCCAGCACCCCGCAAATGCAGGTAAAAATAAAGCAGATAATAAAAAACCAGATAAAATAACGGGTTAAAGGCAACATAGGAATCACTCGGTGATATTCAGCAAGCTAGTATAAAAAAAAAACAGGTTTTTTTTCATTTTATTGTCAACCATCGGCCAGAAGGTGACGTTATATAGGGTACAAGGTACAAAAATTTGGACTGGCATCCACGAATTTTTGCTGACCTTAGAGCTAAAGCAATAAGTCCAGTGTACAGGGAAATTTTGAATAGCAGCCAAAATCTTCATGTAACACAAATTTGACCGACGATTTCACATCACTCGAATCGTCGGTTTTTATTTTTTAAAATTCCGATTTTTCAGCCTGATGAATTACATGACTGTTCAAGACTGGGTGATTTAGACACCACCATCCTGCCATTTTGCCTACTGATTAAAATAAATTCAGCCTGACATCAGCAACAATTCGCTGAAATATCTTTTTTAAGTAGATTTTCCCCTCAGCTTTTTCCTATAGTAGCAAGGCAGACATTTCAGGGTTCATCTACATGGCAGTTCATTTTCTTCACACTTCCGATTGGCATCTGGGGCAATTTTTCCATAACCATGACCGTGAATTTGAACATGCCCAGTTTTTGACTTGGTTGCTCGATCAAATTAAAACAAAACAGCCGCATGCCTTGTTGATTGCCGGTGATATTTTTGATGTGATCAATCCAGCCTCAAGTGCGCAAAAGCAACTGTATCAGTTTCTGGCCGATGCACATAATCTGGCCCCGCACATGCAGACTTTGATGATTGCCGGCAACCATGATTCCGGTTACCGGATTGAGCAGGTTGAACCTTTTCTGTCTAAATTCAATGCCAAAGCTGTGGGAATTGTGGGCCGAACCGCAGAAAACACCCTGAATCTGGATCGCTTGCTGATTCCGATTTATGATCAGGATAAAAATATCATCGCCTGGTGTCTGACCCTGCCCTATTTACGCAGTGCCGAAATTACCGGGCTGAATGAACATACCAGCAATAGCCAGAATGCGATTAGCTATCTGCATCAACAACTGATTGCCGAAGCCAAGGCCCGTAAACAGCCGCATCAAGCTCTGATTCTAATGTCGCATGCACATATGCAAGGTGGCGAAACTTCCGACTCGGAACGGCCAATTATTGTCGGTAATGAAGAAGCGCTCTCGACGGCGCTGTTTGATGAAGTGATTGATTATGTCGCACTCGGTCATCTGCATAAACCACAAAAAGTTGGTCAGCCGCATATCCGTTATAGTGGCTCACCGATTCCGCTGTCATTTAGTGAAATCAACTATCAACATCAGGTGGTTGAGGTCAGAATTGATCCTGAACAAAGCCCGGAACAGCGCTTTCAATACGATGTTCTAAAAGTGCCACGCACCGTCGAGCTGTTCCGGATTCGGGAAAAGCTGGAAGATTTAATTGCTAAACTTCAGGCCTTGCCTGCCGGAGAAATCGAACAACTGTCGGCACGACATTTTCTGGAAATAGAATACACCACCGATGCGCCGCCACCAGTCGATTTACGCCAGCAAATTGAACTGGCTTTACCCGCCAACCGTTACCGCTTGCTGCGCATCAGCCGGATTTATCAGCAACAGGCCGAACATACGCAAGGAGATTCGAAAATTGATCTGGCACCACCGACGCCGGAATCGCTGTTTTTGAATATCTGGAAAAAAATGGGCTATGAACATGATCATTCTGTACAACAGGATTTTCAGCAACTTCTGGTTGAAGCCCAGCACGAACTTGCTCAGAAACAACAAGCCTAGGATCGGCCATGAAAATTTTACGTTTGAGTCTCAACAACCTGGCCTCCCTCACTGGCACCCATCATATTGATTTTGAATCCAGCCCTTTAACACATGCCGGCCTGATTGCAATCACTGGAAAAACCGGAGCCGGTAAATCGACCCTGCTCGATGCCATGTGTCTGGCGCTCTATAACGAAATTCCACGTCTAAAAGGTGCGACCGGCAGCCTGAAAGATGCCGGTGGTCAGGATGTTTCGATTAAAGACTCCAAGAATATTCTACGCCGTGGCTGCGTGCATGGTTTTGCCGAGCTGGAGTTTATTGCCCTGGATAGCAAACGCTATACAGCACGCTGGGAGATTCGCCGGGCACGTCAGAAGGTCGATGGCAATCTAAAAGTAGATCGTTTTATCAAGTGCATCGATGATGATACGACGCTAACGCAAAAAATATCTGAAGTTACCCCCTTAATTGAAAAACTGCTGGGCCTGAGCTTTGAACAGTTTACTCGCGCGGTACTGCTGGCGCAGTCGGAAGTTGGCGCATTTTTAAAAGCCAAAGATCATGAACGTGCAGACTTGCTGGAATATCTGACCAATTCGCAGATTTTCAGTGAGGTCAGTAAAAAAGCAGCGGAAAAGCATAGTCAGGTTCGACAAAAGCGCCATGAACTGGAAAACTGGCTCGGTCATCTGGAATTACTATCCGAAGACGATATTACTCAGCTGCAACAGCAACATACTGCCTTCAACCAGATACTTGAGCATTTTAACCAGAGTGAAAAATTACTAGAAAATGACCTGAAATGGCATCGGCAGAAACATGCTTTATATACTGAAATTCAGGCCAAAAAAGAAATTTACGATGTACAGCTGGATGCCGATCAGAAGCTGACCGCACAAAAGCAGTTGCTGGTTCATTTGGATGAGTTTCAGGGCATTCGAGAACAGTTTATCCAGCAGAATCAAATGCTCACGCAGCAAAAACAGCTTGCGATACAACAACAATCATTCGAACAGCAGCTACAACAGGTGCAACAGCAACGTGATGCTGAATTTACGCAACTTGCTCAGATCCAGCAACAACAGCAGGCCCATGTTCAACATATGCATGCCATGCAGCCGCATCTGGAACAAGGTCTAAAACTGGATCATGAGATGCATCTGGTCGGCAATGACTATAAGAAAAAATCAGCAGATTTATTGGACTATGCACAGCAGTATATCCAACCCTTGCAACAACAGATTGAATCATCGAAACAGCAACTCGCATCTGCTGCCGAGCAGCAACAGCAACGCCTGACGCAACTTGAACAGCAGGCTGATCTTGCCGTGTTTGATCTGGAACCACAAAGTACACTGCAACGACTGCAAGACTATCAGAAGCTGTATCAACAGATGCAGCAACAGGCGCCGGCAGTACTCTCTCAATCGCGTACTGAACTGGAACATTCCAGGCAGCAGCTGGCTCAACAAATCGAAAGTTTGCAGCAACAATTTGGCAATCAAGCCCAATTGGAACAACAACTTCAGCAGCATCAGACCGTACAGCAACAGAGCTCGACCCGGCTGCTTAAACTGGAAGGCTTGATCCAGCACGTGGCACGTCTAGCGGAACAGGAAGCCGAACAACAGCAACTCAAACAAGACGTAGCGCATGCACAGACAGAATTAACCCAGCTTGAACATACGGAAATTCAACTGCAGCAAACAGTCAGCAACACCGAACAGGAATTTGAACAACTACAAAATATGCTGCAGCAACAGCGCCTACTGCAAACCCAAAGCGTGCAGGAACTGCGCGCGCAGCTCAAACCTGATGAAGCCTGTATGGTCTGTGGCAGCCAACAGCATCCGTTTGTCCAACATCAAGCATTATTAGACACAGCGCTAAACCAGCTGCAAGATCAACAGCTGCAACAGGCACAACAACAACTGAATCAGCTTAAAGATGATTTAAAAGCAACCCAGATTCAACAATCCAAAATCAAGATGCTCCTTGAGCAAAAACAACAGCGTTTAATCCACATTGAACGGATACTGAATGAACAGCACCAGACATTACAACAAAACTTAAAAGAGTTAGGACTTGAGCCAGCCAATCCTGATCATTCAGCCCAGTTGCTCCATCCCCTGCAAACACAGCTTGGCCAGTGGCAACAGCAACACACTCAGGCAAACGAACAGTTCAAAATCCTGCAACAGACTTGGCAAAACTGGCGACAACAGCAACAGCAACTCGACAGCTTGCAACTGAGTCTGCAAAAAATGCTGCAACTGGATCAACTGATTGAGCCAGTTCTTACAGTACTGCCCGAAGCACAGCAACTTGCTTGGCACAAGAATGCGCCTGCTGCCTGTACCCAGCTGCAACAACATTTGCAGCAGCGATTACATCTTGTCAATCAAGTCAAAACTGCAGAACAGGAGCTACAAGGTTTCAAGCAGCAACTGAATCAGGCTCAACAGCAACTTCAGCTACATGAGCAGCGGCATACGCAAATACAGGCCGAGACCCATTATTTGCTTGAACAAGGCAAAGACTTACGTCAGCAACTCAATCAGCTGACCGAACAACATGCCGGTCAGACCTATAAGCTGGCAGCAGAATGGCGACTGCAACTGGATACCCAGTTAAAAGCGCTTGATAGCCAGCTTCAAGCACAACGTCAGGTATATGAACAGCATGAGCAAGCTCTGCATCAGGCTTTGCTTAAACAGCAGGCTTTGCTGACCCAAATGCAACAGCTAACTCAACAGCAGGCACAATCTGATCAGGCCATCCGTACATGGCAAAATCTGCATCGACATTTTAATGCGGAACTGCTCCAACAATGTCTGACCATTAGTCTGAGTGAACATCAGCAAATCCGGCAGCAATTACAGGCACAACATCAAGCACTGGAAAATGCCAAAATTGCCTGGCAAACGCTGGAAGATCAATACCAGAAGCATCTCCAGCAACAGCCTGAACTTGCTTTTGAGGAAGTGGAAGCACGTTTAAATAGTTTGGCACAGGAAAAAACCGAGCAACAAAACAGCTTCAATGAGATTGATACCAAACTGCGTATGAATGCCAATAATCAAAATACCTATGCCAAATATCAGCAACAGATTGAACAGGTCAAAGCCGAAGAATATCGCTGGGGACGTATCTACGATTTAATCGGACATAAGGAAGGCACCAAGTTCCAGAAAATTGCTCAAGAGCATCATCTGGATATCTTGGTGGAATACGCCAACCAACAACTGCAACCGCTGGCACCGCGCTATCAGTTGCACCGTATTCCAGACAGCCTGAGTCTGGCGATTATTGATCTGGACATGAACAGCGAAGTACGTCCGGTCTTGTCTTTATCTGGCGGAGAAACCTTTCTGGTTTCTCTGGCCTTGGCACTGGCGATTGCCAATATGGCTTCCGGTTCGATGAAACTGGAATCGCTATTTATTGATGAAGGCTTTGGTACTTTAGATCCAGCCTCATTACATATGGTGATGAATGCACTGGATCATTTACAAAGTCAGGGTCGTAAAGTGGTCTTAATCTCGCATGTGCAGGAAATGCATGAACGGATTCCAGTACAGATTCAGGTCAAGCCAGTCGGTGCTGGCGCCAGTACCATTCAGATTATAGGTTGACAATGATGCACCCTGCCCCAGACAAGCTCTCGCCCTATTTCAGCTTACAGCTCGAGAGCCTACGGGGCATCAGTGCCATTGTTGTACTGTTCACGCATTGCTTTCAGGCCTTTATCGCCCCTTTTGACCTCAGCCTGTATTCATGGGTGCGCCTGCTTGGTCAGGCCGCGGTCATGATTTTCTTTGTTCTGAGTGGTTATCTGATTGGCTATTCGATCCAGCACAATATTCATCAGCATGGTCAGTTCAATCTGCGCCGTTATACCCAACAGCGTTATCGCAGGATTTTGCCACCCTTTCTGTTTGCCATGGCTCTGAGCCTGTTGTTGTATCTGTTGGCACCACTACTCTTTGCCACTCAAAGCCATGCCTTTCAAAACAGTTTTGGCATGATGATCCGGACTGACTATGGTCTCGATTCAGGTGATTTTATTGGCGCTCTGCTGTTTTTGAATGGCTTCATCACGCCTACAGTTTCAGCCAATGCCCCGCTCTGGAGCCTGAGTTATGAAGTCTGGTTCTATGTCTTGGCCGGATTTCTGCCTTTTTTCAAAGATTCAGAAATAGCCAAAATCGGCTTTTTTAGTGTTTTAATCGTTTTATCCATCCTGAATATTCAGTTTTTTATTTATTTTCTGGTCTGGCTGATGGCCTTTGCCTGTTCATTTCGTCATATCCAGCGACATTTTCTAAACCGGTTACAAGTGCTTAAACTGGGGTTATTTGGCTTGGCATTTCTAATCGCCTGCATTGATGCTTACCAGTTTCATATCGTCGATCAAGCCCGACAATATCGCGCTGCAAATTTTACTCTCTTTAATTTCTGTATCGGCCTAGCATTTAGCTGCTGGCTGGTACAACTCCAGCAGCAGCGCAGTCACTACAATCCGGTCTGGGTACAATCCGCTGATTTTTCCTATACCTTGTATGTAACCCATTTCCCTTTGCTGCTGTTTATTCTGGGCTGTGTTCCGGCAACCTTGGCTTATGGTCTGGGCGGCGCTGTTTTAGCCTTGCTCGGCAGTATGGGCAGCCTGATTGTCTTTGCCTGGCTCATGGCAAAATGGCTGGAGCCACAAAGAAAAAAAGCGTTATCGAATAACGCTTAATCATACTTTTTCAAAATAACCCGACAACGCCTGTTAATCCTTTTGAGGACGTGCACCAAATAATGCCGTGCCGACACGCACCATGCTGGAACCGGCAGCAATTGCAGCCTGCATATCGGCCGACATGCCCATACTTAAAGTATCCCAATCTTCAGGATGCGCATGCTGAGCTTTCACCCTATCAAATAAAGCTTTAGCCTCGATGAAAGCTTGAGGATTCCCCGGCGCTGGAATCACCATCAAGCCACGTAAGCGCACATTTGGCAGTTGGCTGATTTGTCTAACTAAATCAGTAACTTCTTCCGGTTGGCAACCATCTTTCGTATCCTGAGCATCAATATTGACCTGAAGACAGATATTCAGCGCGAGCTGATCTTCTCTACGCTGATTGGATAAACGCTCGGCAATAATCAGACGATCCACCCCATGCACCCAGGCAAAATTTTCTGCCAGATGTTTGGTCTTGTTACGCTGTACATGGCCAATAAAATGCCATTCAATCTCCAAGTCTTTTAGAGCCGTAATTTTCTCCAGCGCTTCCTGCAAATAGTTTTCGCCAAAGGCACGTTGTCCTGCCTGATACATATCAGCCAGTACTGCACTCGGCTGGGTCTTGGAAACGGCCAGCAGTTGCACCGAATCTGGCTCACGACCGGCCTGAGCACAGGCTGTTTCAATTTGCGCTAAAACCTGATTTCGTGACTGTTGCAACATATTCATTGATGGGGTTCTCATTTCATTCATCTTTTTTTCCCTTGCCCATAAACTAAGGGTTGGTTAAGCTGTGGGAAAGCCTTATTATTCTATCAAAATAATTAACATTTTAATGAACTCGGGGACCTTATGGATATCACAGAATTGTTGGCATTTTCTGCTAAAAATGGTGCGTCGGATTTACACTTGTCTGCAGGCTTACCGCCAATGATTCGTGTCGATGGGGAAGTTCGTCGTATCAACCTGCCAGCATTAGAACATAAAGAAGTACATAAACTTGTTTATGACATCATGAACGATAAACAGCGCCGTGATTTTGAAGAAAATCTGGAAACTGACTTTTCTTTTGAAGTACCCGGTGTGGCCCGTTTCCGTGTCAACGCATTTAACCAGAACCGTGGTGCCGGTGCAGTATTCCGTACCATTCCATCCAAAGTTCTGACCCTTGAAGATCTGGGCATGGGACAGATTTTTAAAGATATCTGTGAATATCCGCGTGGTCTGGTACTGGTCACAGGGCCAACCGGTTCGGGTAAATCAACCACCTTGGCGGCGATGCTGGATTATATTAACGACAACCGCTATGACCATATTCTGACCGTCGAAGATCCAATCGAATTTGTGCATCAATCCAAGAAATGCCTGATCAACCAGCGTGAAGTGCATCGTGATACGCACGGCTTTAATGAAGCCCTGCGTTCCGCACTGCGTGAAGACCCGGATATTATTCTGGTTGGTGAGATGCGTGACCTTGAAACCATCCGTCTGGCCTTAACTGCGGCAGAAACTGGTCACCTGGTGTTTGGCACCCTGCATACCACCTCTGCGGCCAAAACCATTGACCGTGTGATTGACGTATTCCCTGCCGAAGAAAAAGATATGGTTCGTGCCATGTTATCGGAATCATTGCAGGCTGTGGTTTCACAGGCCTTGCTGAAGAAAAATGGCGGCGGACGTGTTGCGGCACATGAGATCATGATTGGTATTCCTGCAATCCGTAACCTGATTCGTGAAAATAAAGTCGCACAAATGTATTCTGCGATTCAGACCGGTGCCAACTATGGCATGACCACACTGGATCAGACCCTGAAAACGCTGGTATCTAAAGGTCTCATCAGCCCGCAAGTGGCACGTACTGCAGCCAAACAGCCAGAAGCATTCTTATAAGAAAAATTAATTGTATTGGGGTTTTTATACATGGATTTTAACGGCTTACTCGATTATATGGTGGAGAAAAAAGCATCGGATCTGTTCATTACAGCCGATGTCGAACCTTCAATCAAAATTAATGGGCAGATTTTACCGATTGGTTCGATAAAATTACCCGGCGCGGCAGTAGGACAACTGCTCCATTCCATCATGAGCGACAAGCAGCGTAAAGAATTTGCAGACACGCGTGAATGTAACTTCGCCATCAGCACACCGGACAAAAGTGCCCGCTTCCGTGTCAGTGCCTTTCAGCAGCGTGATCAGCCGGGTATGGTGTTACGTCGGATTGAAACCGTGATTCCAACCATGGATGAACTCAAATTACCGCCGATTCTAAAAGAACTGGCGATGACCAAACGCGGCATCATTATTTTTGTCGGGGCAACCGGTACCGGTAAATCAACCTCGCTGGCCTCGCTGGTCGGTTATCGCAATGAAAATTCCAAAGGTCATATCATTACCATTGAAGATCCGATCGAATTCGTTCACCAGCATAAAGGCTGTATCATCACCCAGCGTGAAGTCGGGATTGATACCGATTCCTTTGAAATTGCCCTGAAAAACACCTTACGTCAGGCGCCGGACGTGATTCTGATTGGTGAGATTCGTTCGCGTGAAACCATGGATTATGCGATTGCCTTTGCCGAAACTGGTCATCTGGTCTTTGCGACCCTGCATGCCAACAACGCCAACCAGGCCATTGACCGGATCATTCATTTCTTTGAAGCAGACCGGCATAACCAGCTGTTCATGGACTTGTCACTGAACATGAAAGCCATTGTGGCACAGCAACTGATCCCAACCATCGATGGCAATGGTCGTCGTGCCGCGATTGAGATTCTGATTAACTCCCCCCTGATTGCTGACCTGATCCGTAAAGGTGATGTGCATGAGATCAAGGACCTGATGAAGCGTTCCCGTGAACTGGGCATGCAAACCTTCGATCAGGCACTGTATGACCTGTATAAGGCCAAGCAGATCAGCTATAAAGATGCGCTGAAACATGCGGATTCACCCAATGACTTACGTCTGCAAATCAAACTGGCAGAAGAAGGCGGCAGTCATTTATTACGTGCACATTCCAATATCACCTTTGATGGCCAGTCCTGATCAGATTGAGCACATAAAAAAACAGGCTTCAAGAAGCCTGTTTTTTGTTTCAACCGGAGTGCAAATTATTTTTTACGAAACACTTCCTGACAGGCCGGCGCATCGCAGTAGCCATACAGATTCAGAGAGTGACCGGTTAATTCAAAACCAAATTTTTCAGCAACATCATGCTGCTCTTTTTCAATCGTATCATTGATGAATTCAACGACTTTGCTGCAATTCAAACAGACCAGGTGATCGTGGTGATCTTCCTGCATGATCTCGAAAACGGAATGATTGTTTTCAAAATTATGACGCTCAATAATACCCGCGGCTTCAAACTGTGTTAACACACGATACACAGTTGCTAAACCTACATCTTCACCCTGATCGAGTAAAGTCTTGTAAATATCTTCCGCACTTAAATGATGTTGTCTTGAATTTTCTAGTAATTCTAATATTTTAATTCGTGGAAGGGTAACTTTCAGTCCAGCTTTTCGTAAATCTTGGTTTGAAATAGTCATGTAAAAAGGTCTCTCAACAAAATCAAAGTTGGAATATGCAACAAACTTTAGATGCAGTATGATCTATCCTTGGATCAAATGCATCATAATTAATTTGGGATAGTTTAGCAAAATGCAAAAAATCATGTTGACGTTATTCGTCACTTCCTTGCTCGTCGGCTGTTCGACATTAGGTGTTTATAAAGTAGATATTCCACAAGGAACCCCTTTAACCCAAGCTCAAGCCGCTAAAATTCAAGTGGGAATGAGTCATCAACAGGTGCGTTTCTTACTGGGCAGTCCAACGGTAAGCGATCCGCTGAATCCTTTACGCTGGGACTACATCTATAACTATACCCCAGGAACCTACGCTAAAAAAGCCAAGATCCCGGCAGCCCAAGGCCAGCATTTGAAAATTTACTTTAACCAGTCTGGTATCGTGGAACGTGTTGAAGGTCTGGAAACCATTCCAGAATCTCAACCCGGCTTACCAGGTTCAAAAGAAGCAATTTTAAATGCGCCTCCACTATAGTCGCTTTCTCATGAAAAAGCCCCTGAATCATCAGGGGCTTTTTTGATTAAGTCGATTGATTGAGCAGATCATTGAAACTAATGCTCATTCAAGCCGCTTTCTATTCGGAAGATGGTTTCAGCTTTCTTAAAAGATTGCCTCTGGCATAACGACCCACCGGATTTTTCTCGGCACGTTTACGTCGGATATCTTTAGGATTGATAGTCAGTGCTCGGTAAATTTCGACTCGATCACCTGCTGCCAGTGGCTGCTGATGATCTTGCAAGCGTACACCGAAGATACCCAAAGACAAAGGTTCAGGTAGGGTAACCTGCTCTACTATGCCACTTTGCTGGATGGCATCCAATGCTGTCATGCCGGGCTGAAATGGTACAGCCAGATGAAACTGTTGCTCCGGAGTCGCATAGGCCACCCAGATCAGTGCATTATTCATCAGAACAGTTGTCCTAGAACAGCGACCATCGCCACGATAATCGAAACAGGCAATACCACACGGACAGCAATACGCCACAGGTTATAGAACCCTTCAGAGCTAAAATTCATTGATTTACGTAAATGGCTGATCTTCATGATCCAGCCCGCAAAGAGCGCGTAAATCAAACAAATCAATAAGCCCCAAAGCAGTAAGACTACGTTGAACATTGGTGTCACATTTGGAATGGCCCAGATCAGGGTGACGACAGCCATAATCGCCCATTGAATCGCAGGGTGAAGCTGACGTTGCTGTAACTGCTCTCGTGCCATCTGCAGGATGAATGCAGCAGTCGCTACAATCGCGGCCACCAACGTAAATGCAGGGATTTGTGCTTGTACAGCAAAGAAGGCAAATACAATCACAGCAAGCAATTGTGCGATCCAGATCGGCAAGACCGTCTTGCTGGCGACATCCTGCTGTTGTACAGCACTCAGGCTAGACTGCCAGTACAAGCCCATGCCTAGGCCACTTGCAACCAGTGCCAATACGGTGGCATTGCCCCATTCCGAGAATTCAACTGGCGTGACTTGCCATGCAGGTAGCGCAGTTCCCATCACATTTGCCAAGATCAGAGATGCCAGTACGCCAATCGCCGTAATGACTAACAAAATTTGACGCGGCAGCAGTGACAAGACCAGAGCGGCAATTACCAGACCTATAAACAAAAGATTCGGTGCAAGATCAAGAGCAGCAAGCGCCAGAACATTGCTGGCATTGTTCAGCATGGCACCGGCCAGAAAAGGAATAAAGATCACACTGAGCCAGCCGACTATACGCCATTTTTGTGAGGCATCTGCTTCACGGGTCAGCGTTGACAGTGCCTGTAATGCCGTTGTTTTAGAGCGCTTGGCCAAAGCAATTTCCAAGTAGCAGATGGGAAGCGCCAGAATCAGCATAGTGGCTAACCAGAGCATCCAGAAATCCAGCTGACGATCAATCTGTATACCCGTTATCGGTGCGAGCGTCGCGATGATAATAAACGATAAACAGAAAGCCATCAGCGGTGATAACCATTTTGACATAGCATTGTCCTGCATGATGCATTCCTATAAAAATCTAGCGCTATTTTGCCTTGTGAAGCGGTGAAAATCAAAAACAAAAAGCAAACCACCATGACAGTGATTTGCTGCGCAAAATTTATTATTAAATTGTAATTCTTGTTATCTCGTTACGTCTTTTATTATGAGAAGAAACGAGCGAACCAGTTTTTACCTTTTTTCTGTTCTTTTTCTTTGATAATGCCCATCATATTTTCTTTGACTGCGCCGACATAATCAGCGTCATCGTGCTGAATATGGTTGATTAACCATTTAGATAATACTTCATGCAGTTCTGATTCAATCGACTGCCCCAGTTCAAAACGATCACGATAAGACTCGATTTTCTTGATAAACAGGTCATGTACACGTTTATGTGGAACTCGGTATTTATAACCCGCTTCTTCCTGAAGAGATTCTTCAAAAGTAAAATGCGACTGGGTATAATCGATAATATTTTCGAGGATCTGTTTAATACGGGCACGGTCGGTATTTACATTGATCTCATCAATTTCATTGATATAATCGAGAATTCGTTTGTGCTGATCGTCAATCACATCGATACCAGTATTATAGTCTGGAACCCATTTCATTTTCATTACGACCACCTATAAATATTAAGGACTTATCACATAAAAATCATCATATAACGTATTGATTTGAATAAAAATGAAGTAAATTAGTCGGCTTTCGGCTTAATTTAAGAGAAACCTTGCAATTAACTGTTTTTATTAGGAATATATTTTAAACCCGAGTATAAGAATCAGATATTTTTTAATCAATATACTATTTCCAATAATATGGCTTCTCTTTAATTTAAATAAAAAAGATATTAAAAAACGGGAATTAAATCCCATCTTTAAAATAAAAAAATCTATTTTTAATATAAATCTGCTTTGGTCACACGTTTTAAGGATGGATCTAGACGTTCCCGTTCCAATCGATCTACCCGAGTCAGTTGCGAACGGAACTTGGCACCCTCTTTAAACAGAATCATTTCACCCGGCTGAAAAGCGGTCCATTCCTCATTTTGTGTCAATGGCTCAGTGGTAATAACCGCAACCCTGTCCTTCGGCGTAGTGACCTGACTAAAGTCCACCTCGACATCAATATCAATCAGCTGTGCCGGTCTAAACGGGTATTCACGCACCAGCCAGTGCAATTTGGTAATGGCATAGCTAAACAGCGCCTGCCCATTGGAAAGACAGAAATTAAAAGTGCCGTGTTCTGCAATCGCAGGTGAAACCTCAGCAAGTAGTTCAAAGACCTGATCCAGACTCGGTTCATCATAACCAAAGCGTTTGACCAGCTGATCGAGCAAATAGCAAAAAGCGCGCTCACTGTCAGTATTGCCGACTGGGGTAAAACGGCCACTCAGCACCGGAAAATACTCATGCAAATCGCCATTATGGGCAAAAATCCACTGCCGGCCCCACAGTTCGCGGCTAAATGGATGCGAATTTTCCAGATTGATTTTGCCTTGGGTGGCTTTACGGATATGCGCAATCACATTACGGGATTTGATCGGATAGTTACGCACCAGCTCGGCAATCGGAGATTCAACCGCAGACTGGTTATCGACAAATAGGCGACAGGCTTTATCCTCAAAAAAAGCAATCCCAAAACCGTCGGCATGATCCGAGGTAATTCCGGCCCGCTGGGAAAACCCACGAAATGAAAAGGTAATATCCGTCGGGGTGGCACAATTCATTCCAAGCAGTTGGCACATGGTCTGGTTTCAGCTTTCTATCTTCTTAGATGCTTATTGTGCATGACTACCCGAGTCATTTCAAATAGCTATCAGTTATAAATAGAGATAAAAAAGAGCCTCAATTGAGGCTCTTTTCCGCAAAAAAACAACTTATGGACGAGGTGGATGGGCACGGTTGGTAATCAGTGTACCAACGCCATGATCGGTAAAAATTTCCAATAAGCTGGCATGTGGCACACGACCATCTACAATATGCGCGCTCACTACGCCGCCTTTGACCGCATCCAGTGCACAGCCGACTTTAGGAATCATGCCACCATAGATCACGCCTGTTTCAATCAGACGGTCAACTTCCTGAGTGCTTAAACCCGTCAGCAGGTTTTTATTTTCATCCAGAACACCTGTAATATTGGTCAGCAGAATCAGCTTCTCTGCACCTAGGGCTTCTGCGACTTTACCTGCCACCAAGTCTGCATTGATGTTATAGGTATTGCCTTCTTCATCCACGCCCAGCGGTGCAATCACGGGAATGAAATCGCTGTTGGTGAACATTTCCAGCACATCGGTTTTTACGCCAACGACTTCACCGACCAGACCCAAATCAATTTGCTGAACCGAACCATCTTCAGCCACTTTTTCCATCAGCAGTTTTTGTGCACGAATCAGGTTGCCGTCTTTACCGGTCAAGCCAATGGCACGACCACCATGCTGGTTGATCAGGTTCACAATCGATTTATTGACACTACCGCCAAGTACCATTTCCACGACTTCCATCGTGGCAGGATCAGTCACGCGCATCCCGTCGATACGGTCTGATTCACGGCCCAACTGTTTCAGCATGGAATCGACTTGTGGCCCCCCACCATGCACCACAATCGGATTAATACCAACCGTTTTTAATAATACGATATCACGTGCAAATGAACTTTCCAGCTCAGGATCGGTCATCGCATTACCGCCGTATTTTACTACCAGGGTTTTACCCGCAAAGCGTTGAATATACGGCAAAGCTTCTGTCAAAATCTGTGCTTTGTCGATGCCTGTTTGTTGATTTGGCATTCGCCTCTCCTTATTGAGCATCTAAAATATCTTGAGCGATCTGTGGATAACGTTCACGCAACATGGCTACAAACAGCTGACGAATTTCATTCAGGCCCTGAGCATCATTGGCATCAAAGCGCACTGTGAAATACTCACCTGTATTGGATGCTCGAATGATGCCAAAACCATCCTCAAAATCAAGACGTATCCCATCAATTTTACTGATTTGCGCACGAATTCTTTCAGATTGCTGTTCAACAAAGTCTAAAAGTTCAACCGGATGCACATGATGCGTTGCAATATAAAGATCTTCGGTCCCATGCCGTTTCGGATAAGCCGCTAAAGCTTGTGCAAGACTTTGACCAGTTTGATCCAGATATTCCATGACTCTGAGCGCTGCATAGAGTCCATCATCATAGCCCCAGCCACGGCCATCATTAAAGACATAATGCCCGGCATATTCTCCACCAAAAATCGCCTGCTGCTGAGATTGTGCCAGATAAGTTCTCAGAAATGAGCTTCCGGTACGAATCATCACCGGCTCACCGCCCAAACGTTGCACGGTGTCTCGCACCAGGGTTGAACATTTGACATCATAAACAAACTTGCGTGGTGCTGAGTCAGTGAGGCAAATTTCGGCAAACAGGCACAGTAACTGATCCGCCGTGATAATCTGGCCCTGTGCATCAATCAAGACCACGCGATCGCCATCGCCATCCAGGGCAATGCCCAGATCAGCCTGCTGTTGCATGATGCTTTGGCGTAAAGTCTCCAGATGTTTGTCTTGCGAAGGATCTGGTGCATGGTCTGGAAAATGCCCATTGGCATCACAACGCAAAGCCATCACCGCACAACCCATTTTTTGAAGCACCAGATTGGCACAGCGCCCGGCTGAACCATTCAGACCATCCAGAACCACTTTAAATGAGCGCTTCAGCTGGATATCTTTTAATATACCATGCTGATATTTTAGACAAAATTCTGGAATAACTTGATGAGTCTGTTCGTCTAGGCAAAGCTGCTGATTGCTATAATGTGGTTTGGCCAGATGAGCCACCTGCTGGATCATCTCTGGGCAAGGCGGCTCACCAGAGACAATCCATTTAATACCATTATCTTCTTTGGGATTGTGACTGGCCGTGACCATGATGCCATTGCCATCAAATTGCCGTGCGGTGAAATACAGCATCGGACTGGAACAACAACCGACAATGGTGGCTTCAATCGAATAAGCTTGAAAAATACGGCGAATGGTTTCTGCAAAAGCCGGACTGCTAAGCCGTGCATCATAGCCAATTGCGACACGTGTCTGTCGCGCAGCCTGATATTGCTGTGCTAAACCGTGAGCAATTGCATCGATAATCCCAGCACCCAGTACACTGACTTTACCGCGTATGTCATAGGCTCGAAAAATGTGCATAGGGAATAGATGATTCATAGATCCCATAAAACTGTTCTTTTCACTAAATATAAGGAGGTATAAAATGACTTATTTCATCATCATGACTTTAAACATTTGTTTTTGTTTTAAGACCCGCTACTTTTAAACCATTTCAATGTAACAATCAATTATAAAAATATTACCGTTAACTGAATAATCAGAAAATTTCTGTGATGAAATAGTCCTTATTTAATTATATTTATTTTTAATTTCCCCGGCTAAAATTAAAATAAAGATATAAATTTCAATTTTGAATAACTCTATTTATATAGAAAATAAATTTTTATTTTTAACTCCATTTTAAGCGTCACATTATGTTTAGGATTTACTTTGTTGTATTTAAGAAATGACCTACATCCATTCATTGTTTGCAGGTCATCTTCTCTTTAGTTTTTACCGGTATGGCCAAAGCCACCAGCACCACGCTCAGTGGCTTCAAATTCACTGACCAGATCAAATTCAGCTTGTACTACCGGCACCAGCACATATTGCGCCAAACGTTCACCCGGCTCCAGACTGAAAGCAGTCTGACTCCGGTTCCAGACCGATACCATCAATTCACCCTGATAATCTGAATCGATAAGACCTACCAGATTACCCAGCACAATCCCGTGCTTATGACCTAAACCTGAACGTGGCAAGATCAGACCTGCAAAAGCAGGATCTTCGATATAAATCGCCAAGCCTGTTTTCACTAAAACGGTTTGACCCGGTTCAATCACTGTCGTTTCATGGACGCAGGCACGCAAGTCCAATCCTGCTGAACCTGTGGTGGCATAAGTCGGTAATGGCCATTCCTGACCGAGACGCGAGTCAAGGACTTTCACCTGAACTTTCATGTGTTCATTCCTGTTGTTGCATTTAAAATATGTATAAGCGTTGAAGTTTATCGTTTGATAAGATTGCGCAAATTATCCAGATAATGCTGCGCCTGTAATTTCGGATCGATATTACCCGCCAGCTTTTTCTTGCGACCTAACCATTCCAGTTCATCTTCCGGTAATTCATCCAGAAAACGGCTTGGGGTCATTTGCTTCATCTGTCCGCCGGCCTTACGCTGTTCGGCCAAGGTAATGGTCAGACCCTGACGTGCACGGGTAATCCCGACATACATCAAGCGACGTTCCTCTTCAACCGTCTCCGCAGCAATCGAGTTCTTATGCGGCAGAATTTCTTCTTCCAGCCCAATCAGATAGACATAAGGGAACTCAAGCCCTTTAGAAGCATGTAAGGTTAACAAGTTGACTTTGTCAGTATCTTCTTCTTCCTGTTGCTGCTCCAGCATATCCAGCAGCACCATTTTACGAATCACGCTTTCAATATTTTTTTCATCGACATCTTCAGCGCGGTTAATCAGGCTTTGGATGCTGCTGTAAAGCACTTCAATATTGTCGAGCTTGGTTTTTTCCTGTGCCGGCGTGGCTGCAGTTTCCTTGATGTAATCGATATAACCGGCTTCAATCATCATCTGACGGATGATCGGTACGGGTTCATCATCATCAAGTAAATTGCGGGTAAAGCCCTCAATGAAGTCGGCAAACTCTGCTAACTGTGTGGTGGCCTTTTTCGGAATCGCCATGGTCAAACGCTGATCCGCTGCCGCAGCCAGCAGTGACAGGTTATTTTCCTGAGCAAAGAGACCCAGTTTTTCCAGTGTCACCGGCCCAATGGCACGTTTTGGCGTATTGATAATCCGTAGGAAAGCGCTGTCATCTTCAGGGTTAATGATCAGGCGTAAATAACTCATCATGTCCTTGATTTCGGCACGCGCGAAGAAGGATTGACCACCAGACAATTTATACGGAATCTGCATCTGACGGAGATGGGTTTCTAAAATACGCGCCTGAAAATTGCCGCGATATAATACCGCATAATCTTTCCAGCTTTTCCCATTCATCAATTTATGCGTGATCAGGTCTTTGACCACGCGTTCTGCTTCATCATCATCATTACGGCAAGTAATCACCCGGATCACTTCACCATGGCCTTTGTCTGACCAGAGTTTTTTATCGAAAATATGCGGGTTATTGCCAATCACGGTGTTAGCTGCTTTAAGAATACGACTGGTCGAACGATAGTTCTGTTCCAGTTTAATCACTTTTAAATTCGGGAAATCTTGTTGCAGCAAGGCCATATTTTCCGGTTTGGCGCCACGCCAAGCATAGATGGACTGGTCATCGTCGCCTACGGCGGTGAACTGCCCCATTACGCCAACCAGCAATTTCACCAGAATATACTGTGCAGTGTTGGTGTCCTGATATTCATCGACCAGCAAATAACGCACCCGGTTTTGCCATTTATCCCGTACTTCGGCATTTTCCTGTAGCAGACGTGTCGGCATCACGATCAGGTCATCAAAATCTACGGCATTATAGGCACGCAGATTACGTTCATAAAGCTGATATAAATGCGCAAACTGGACATCTTCGGCAGTTTCACAAGTGGTATGCGCCTGCTCGGGTGGAATCAGATCATTTTTCCAGTCCGAGATCATTTTCATGGCTTTGGCAATCAGTTCTTTGCTTTCTGCACCGGATAAATTGTCACGATGCATCAAATCCATCAGAATACGTTTGCAGTCGTCAGCATCCAGAATCGAAAAATTATTTTTAAGGGGGGTATGTTTCAGCTCCAGACGCAGCATATTCAGGCCAAAGGTATGGAAAGTCGAAACTGAAACGCCTTTACTTTCTTCACGGGTTAACAATTTGCTGACACGCTCTTTCATCTCACGTGCCGCTTTGTTGGTAAAGGTCATTGCAGTAATACGATGCGCAGGAATCCCGCAATGCTTGACAAGATATGCGATTTTTCGCGTGATCACTGAAGTCTTGCCTGAACCCGCTCCTGCAAGTACTAACAAGGGTCCTTGAGTGTATTTCATGGCTTCAAGTTGCTTGTCATTTAACTGACTGGCGAGTGACATATGGCTTCCTCTTCTAGATTCGGCTCCGATTATAGTCATCTCTGCCTCAGTTGCCTAATTTAAAATACGATTAATCAGGTCAATGTTCAGATATAAAAAAACCACCCGAAGGTGGTTTTTTTATATGCGTTTAAAGATTATTGAACAGCATATACCGCGATTTCTACACGACGGTTTTGTTCTTTACCCGCCGCAGTTGTATTGTCTGCGATCGGGTTGGCTGAACCTAAACCTTGAGCATTAATACGTGTACGTGAAACACCTTGACCTGATAAATAAGTTGCTACAGAGTTAGCACGTGCTTGAGACAACGGGATGTTGATTGAGTCATTACCGGTACTGTCTGTATAGCCAGTGACCAAAATACCGCTCTGGTTATCTTCGGTTAATACTTGAGCCACTTTATTCAAAGTGCCATAGAAGTTTGGTTTGATGTTCGATTTGTTGGTATCAAATGTAATGCTACCTGGCATTACAAGGTTAATCGAACCATCTGCATTACGGTTAACATCTACGCCAGTTCCGGCTGTTGCTTGACGTAATTTTTTCTCTTTGTTATCAAGATAAACACCTGCTGCACCACCAACAACAGCACCAATCGCTGCTGCACGGTTGTTTTGACGGCTGGTATTCGCATTACTCTTAGAAACACCGTAACCTGCTGCAGCACCAATTAAAGTACCTAAAGCAGCTTTATCATATTCCACACCACCGAGGTTATTACCAGTTGATTGACAACCTGTAAGTGCTACGGCCCCTGCTACAGCTGCTGAAATTACTAGTGCACGCATCGCATGACTCCTTATTGTATGCTTTGTTGTATAAGCGAAATAATGATTTAAATTGAACGGGATAACCATTGAATTTTTGTTAATAATAAATCGTTTCGCAATATTTTGTAATGTTTATATGTAACTAAAACAATGGACTTCATCACAATATCTTCATAGTTAGGCCTTTAGGCTTTTTTATTTGCCTCACTCTCATTATATTATTCAAAATATGAAAAAATTTAAGCGATTAATCTCTGGGGACTGTTTTGATATGTCATCGAATAGCAATAAACAAGCAACTTTAAAAAAACTTACACGTGGCTTGGCTGTCACCTCAGTGATGACAGGCAGTACTTTTTTTCATGGCCCTCCGGTTCTGGCGCTGGGTTTTACCAAGTTTTTTAAAAAATCTGCAAAAGTTGATGAAACCAATATCAAGATTACCAACAGCTGGTTAGGCGTCAATAACTGGCTGATTGACAATGTGCTCAACAATACCGAATGGCAAATAACAGTAGATGAATCACTTGATTTAAATATGCAGGGCCGTTATTTGATGACCTGTAATCATCAAAGCTGGGTCGATACCACCGTCAATCAGTACTTCGGCTTGACCCGTATGCCGCTGACGCGTTTTTTTACAAAATGGGAACTTATTTTTATTCCTTTTGTCGGTCAAGCCTTTAAAATCTTAGGTTTTCCGATGATGAAACGGCATAGCAAGGAACAGATTGCTAAAAATCCTGCGCTAAAATACCGCGATATGGAAGAAGCACGTAAATCCTGTGAGCAGCTGATCAGTCAGCCCTTTACCCTGTTAAATTATCTGGAAGGCACGCGTTTTACCCAAGACAAACATGATCAGCAGCAGTCTCCTTACAAATACTTACTTAAACCTAAGGCCGGTGGTCTGGCTTTGGCGCTGAGTATTCTCGGCGATAAAATTGATGCGCTGGTCGATATGACCATCGTTTATCCGGACGGTATTCCGGGTTATGGTGAATTTTGGTTAGGTGAAGTGCCACGAATTGCGGTAAATTTAAGAAAAATTGAGATTCCTGACTGGGTACTCGGCGGCAATTATGAAGATGATGCTGAATACCGTGCACGTTTCCAGAAATGGATTGATCAAATCTGGACTGAAAAAGATCAACTAATAGCGCAAATGCAGCAGAACTTTGACCAAAGCGCTGTCTGATTTTTTGCCTGAGTAACTATGAAGAACGACAACCCCGACATCACCTCTAGCTCATTTAAGTTTATTCGTAAAGGCACCTGGGGCTGGAAAGTTGCGCTGATTTACGACATTTTTATGATGGTCTTAATCATCATTAATCTATTTTGTCTCAGTGCCAACGCCATTTTAATGAGCGATTTTGGTCAATGGTTGTTTGACTTCATTCGTTTACCGGAAATCTTGCAGTTTTATAAAAGTGATTTACGCCCTTGGGTCGTCATTACTGAGGGCTGGTTTACCACCTTCCTGATCTGTGAATTACTGGCACGTTGGGGCATTGCCATTGTTCAGCGCCATCATCGGCGCTGGTGGTTTTTTCCATTCGTACATTGGTATGAAATTCTCTCCATTATTCCACAACTGCGCTTTCTGCGTCTGTTACGTGCGGTCGCGATTGGCTATAACTTGCATAGTCACGGTTATAAAGTCATTCCCGAGCGCTGGTATCGTCAAGGCAATTTTTATTACAACATGCTCATGGAGGAGCTTTCCAGCCGTGTGGTGCTGACTGTACTGGACGGTATTAAGCGTGAACTCAGCACCAGTACATCACATAAAAAATTGATTGATGATTTGGTAGAACATCATCGTAAATTACTGGCAGTTGCCTTGGCAGACATCTTGCAGGAATCTTTGGGTAAAGAGTTGCAGGCACAACGTTCCATGATTGCTAAAAATGTCGGGCAAGTAGTCAATCAAGCCATTGAAGACACCCCGGAACTGACCCAGTTATTGCGATTAATTCCACTTGTCGGTAGCCGGATTGAACAACAAATTCAAAGTATTGGCCAACGTCTAGGGGAAAATATCACCCAAGGTCTGATTGATCCCTTTACTCATACCGGCCAAAAAGAAAATCCGACTTTTACCCTAATTTCAGATAAAATCAGCCAGATTCAGATTGAACATAATCCACATATTGATAAGTTGGTCGAATCGGCTGTTTTTGAAACACTTGAAGCGATCCAAAAACAGGTGAAAGTCAAACAGTGGCAACAGATTTTAGAAGAACATGAGCAAAATCAGCGCTCAATAGATAGATAACATTTAAAGTGCAGAACCAGATAAAATCATCCGGTTCTGTTGGCATAAAAAAATAACTGAGATCGCTAGAGAATTACGCCAATTTGTTCTAGGATTTGCACTATTTACAACATTGCTTCGACATAAAACCAGCAAGTCAGAAGTATTTAAGGAAGAATTATGGCTGATATACGGATAAAAGGCAGAATGGTCAATGCAATACGCATTAGCTTAGATACCAATGATCATGATGCCATCCGCCAGCAACTTAGCCCAAAATTACAAGCTGCATTCCCATCTGGCACTTTGGCCGTCATTGAAAGTTCAGTTGAACAGGAACTGATTGCCCTGATTCAGCTGTTAATCGACTTAGATGTACAGCCAATGGCCGTGACTGAAGGTTTACTGGGTGATCAGGCGCGTTCCATTCAGTTCCCGGTTTTGCCACCCGATCGCCAGTTAGAAGAAGTGAAAGCCACGAAAGAACAGGTGGTAGAAGTTAAGCCAGAAGCAGCGACAAGTGATGATCAGGCAGCTGCTGCCCCGATCGTTGCGCATGTGACCTCATATCATGATGAAATTCTGCGGACGGGCCAATGTATTGTGCAGCATAATGGCGACATTATTATCAATGCCGGCATCAACAGTGGTTCAGAACTGATTGCTTCAGGCAATATCCATGTGTATGGCAGCGCACGTGGTCGTGTCATTGCAGGTGTCGGGGGGAATACGGCAGCCCGTATTTTCTGTCACAGCCTTGAAGCAGAACTGATCTCGATTGCGGGAACCTATTGCGTAGCGGATGATATTCCCCCGCATGTCGTTAAGAAATCAGTGCATATTTACTTGAATGATCAACAAGAGCTTGTATTTGAAGCTCTACAATTTTAATGTATAAATAAATACCAAAAACCCCATTTTAAACAGGGGATTTGAACCATAACAGGAGTGGATTCGGTGGCGAAAATTGTTGTCGTAACGTCAGGCAAAGGTGGTGTAGGTAAAACTACAACAAGTGCATCTTTTGCAACAGGTTTAGCCCTACGCGGTCACAAAACTGTTGTGATCGATTTCGATGTAGGTTTACGTAACCTTGATTTGATTATGGGCTGTGAACGCCGTGTAGTTTATGATTTTGTGAATGTTTTAAATAACGAAGCACGATTACAGCAAGCACTGATTCGCGATAAAGATATTGAAAATTTATATATTTTACCTGCATCACAAACACGTGATAAAGATGCCTTAACAGATGAAGGTGTTGCTCGTGTAATGGATGAACTTTCGCAGGAATTTGATTACATTATCTGTGATTCACCTGCCGGTATTGAACGTGGTGCTATTTTGGCCATGTACCATGCTGATGAAGCCATCATTGTCACCAATCCTGAGATTTCATCAGTACGTGACTCTGACCGTATCATTGGCATGCTTGACAGTAAAACTAAAAAAGTAGAACAAAACGAAGGTCGCATTCGTAAGCATCTGTGTATTACCCGTTTCAACCCGGAACGTGCCGATAAACAGGAAATGCTGACGATTGACGATATTTCTAAAGATATTTTACGTGTACCGACCTTGGGCGTTATTCCTGAGTGTCCAAGTGTTTTACAGGCATCGAACGAAGGTAAGCCGGTGATTCTTTTTACTGAGGCTGCAGCAGGTCAGGCTTATGATGACCTCGTGGCACGTTTCCTTGGCGAAGAACGTCCTTACCGTCATATCGAGGTAAAACCTAAGGGCTGGTTAGCACGACTATTTGGAGCGTAGACATGGCAGGATTCTGGAGTAAACTTTTTAGTGGCGAGGATAAACCATCAAGCGCACGGACTGCTAAAGACCGTTTGAAGGTTATCGTTGCTTCCGAACAAGGCTTGGGTCGTCGCTTGAGCCAGGACAAAATTGATCAGATGAAGACAGAAATCATGCAAGTGGTCAATCGCTATGTACGTGGTGTCGATGAGCAGCATATTCAAATGTCGGTACGTTCTGAAGCCAATATTGAAATGCTTGAGATGAATATCAATTTACCTGAAGAACGATAATCTGATTTTTGATTGGTCAAGCAAATTGATTCAAGGCAAAATATGAGGCCGGATTAGTAAAGCACGGCTTTACCCGGCCGCAAGACGAGAAGCTAAGCTTTGAGTGGGCTGGTCGTAAAATACTACTTTGCCCAGCCGCAACACGAGAAGCATGCTTTGAGTGGGCTGGTCGTAAATACTGCTTTACCCAGCCGCAAGACGAGAAGCTAAGCTTTGAGTGGGCTGGTCGTAAATACTGCTTTACCCGGCCGCAAGACGAGAGGCTAGGCTTTAAGTGGTCTGGATCAGTAAATTAAAGCACGGCTTTTAAGGATTTACTCAATCCCAAGACTAGAAACAATGTTTCTAGTAGACAGAGTCAGCTCAAAAGACACTGTCTCTTGCTCATACAAATTTTGCCTTTTTTCATGCCGAAAAAACTACATTAGATTAAGGAAATTGCGATGGCATTATCTCAACCAGCGACCTTTAACGAAGAATGGTCAGATGAGCGTGTATTTGCCTACCTGAATCAGCTTCCTCCTGCAGGTGTAAATGCTGACTTTCATGTGCTTTATCATGCTTTCAAGCATATGCGTCCATTTGATTATGAACGCCTGTTGACGAAATTTGTCGCTGATGGCCGTGATGTCAATGCAACCAATCCTGAAGGGCAACGCATTCATGACGTGATTGCCACCTTCCCGCGTCAAAGTGCCGAGTTCTTGGCGGTATTGGCGAAGTTTGCCTGATTTTAGCTACCGTATTAAAAAAGCCTGCAATTGCAGGCTTTTTTATGGTTCAGCATAGAGAAACTTAAACCAGAATCTCGCGTTTACCATTGGCACCCATGCCACTGACAATACCATTCTCTTCCATCTGGTCAATGATCCGCGCAGCACGGTTATACCCCAGACTAAATTTACGCTGTAGCGAAGACGTTGAAGCCTTACGGGTTTCGAGTACAAATGCTACGCACTGATCATACAGTGCATCTCGATCTGGGCCACCCTCTCCACCCTCTTCAAAACCGCGACTTGATGGTTCCTCATCATACGGCGTCAGGATTTCATCGACATAATTGGGCGCACCACGTTCACGCCATGCATCACAAATCCGGTTCACTTCATCATCGGCAATAAAGGCGCCATGCACACGCTCAGGCTCAATTTTACCAGGCCCCAGGAAGAGCATATCACCATGACCGAGCAAGTCTTCTGCACCGCCTGCATCCAGAATAGTACGTGAGTCAATTTTTGAGTTGACACGCAGTGCCACACGGGTCGGAATATTGGCTTTGATTAAACCGGTGATCACATCCACCGATGGACGCTGAGTGGCAAGCAGCAAGTGAATACCGGCCGCACGGGATTTTTGTGCCAGACGCGTAATCATTTCTTCAGCTTTTTTACCGACCTGCATGATCATGTCAGCAAATTCATCCGCGACAATCACAATCGAAGGCAACGGCGTTAAACGCGGTGCACGCTCACCCACCACTGAATCACTGGCCTTCCAGGTTGGATCGATCAGATCTTCACCATTGGCAATCGCTTCTTCGACCTTGCGGTTATAGTCACTGAGTTTACGAATTTTCAGGAAAGACATCAGTTTATAGCGACGTTCCATTTCATTGACACACCAATTTAATGCGTTGACTGCATCTTTCATATCGGTGACGACAGGCGTCAATAAATGTGGAATATCATTATAGTTGGCCAGTTCCAGCTGCTTTGGATCGATCAGAATCAAACGCAACTGTTCAGGGCTGTATTTGAGCAACATCGATAGAATCATCGAGTTGACTGCCACCGATTTACCTGAACCCGTGGTACCCGCCACCAGCATATGCGGTGCCTTGCCCAAGTCAGCAATTACCGGATTACCGGAAATATCCTTACCCATTGCCATGGAAAGAATACTGTTCGGATCAGTGAAGGCTGGAATGGTCAGAAGCTCGATCAAACGTACCATTTCACGGCTGCTGTTCGGCACTTCAATCCCGATATACGGTTTACCGGGAATCACTTCAACCACACGTACCGATGCCATCGACATCGAGCGTGCCAAATCTCGGGAAATATTAGTGACTTTAGAGGCCTTCACACCCGGCGCCAGATCCAATTCAAAACGTGTCACCACTGGGCCCGGCTGTGCTTCAACCACCTTGGCTTTGACATTGAATTCCTGCAGTTTGATTTCAAGCAGTTCAGATAAACGCGACAATTGCTCTTCAGTGAAATTCACTTTTTTATTCGGATCGACTTCATCCAGCAGGTCGAGACCCGGAAGAGGCGATAGATCTTTACGGCGCTCAGCCACCTGCATCGCACGTGACATCGGACGGCCTGAAGCATCAGTTAAAGGTGCATCAAAATCAAACTCGTCTTCATCTTGTGGTTTGCCAGCCGTTTCTTGCCAGGCTTCTACAAATTCTTCTTTAGATAAAGCCTCGCGTACTGCGGCATGAGTTGCAGAAGAATCAGATACCGGTTGTGCTATAACTTGATGCTGAATCGGGGCCTGTACAAAAGCAGAAGATTGCGCATAGCTAGAGGCACGTATAGTTTGTTTTGGCTCATCCTCTTCAATCAGCAAATCACCCAGGTCATCCAGATCGGCTTGCAATGCACTATTTTTGACTACATGTGCTGTTGCGACAGATGCCAGAACCGGCGCCGCGCTTGTAACTTCTTCGGCAAAGCTCTGGGGTTTTGCAGCAGGCGCAGCATTAAATGGACTATGCACATCTGTCGCCGTTTTTCCTTGTGGAACGGCAGCCAGAAGTTCATCAAAGATTTCATCATCATCCCAGTCCAGCCCAGTATGCGTAGCAGGCGCTGTTCTAGCTTGAACATGTTGAGACGGCGCAGCTTGAGAAACCGCCAAGTGTGAGGCTGGAGCACTATGCTGCTCTTCTTCGGCAGCTTTAAGTAATGCATCAATATCCTGTTTATGGCGCTGATCTTCACTGGAATGTAAGGCACGCCATACTTCGCCTGTTGCCACGACGCGGTCTGGCTGTTGCGGCACTTGCGGTGCTTGCTTCAATGTCTCGACTGGCTCAGGAGCCTGCTGTACAGCCTCAGGAATATCGTCATGTAACTGTGGCTGCTGCGATTCTTTATCAGCAAAATCATCAAATAAGCGTTCAGCAACCTGATCACGCACTACCGGATCGATGTCTACCAGTTCATGCTCAGGTGCAGGGGTTACTGCGACCATTTTCTTCGCAGCATTCACTGGCTCTTTTTTAATCACAGGCGCAGTCCGGTCAAAATCGGACATACCTTCAGGGATATTGCGATAGAACAGATCCTGTAAATAAGCCGGTGTTGCTTTGAGACTGCTCCAGGTCTTGTTCCACTTCACCCCAAAGGCCAGTGTAAATAACATCACCCAAAATACCAACAGGAAGAATGCAGCACCATATACCGTCAGCAACTGTTCTAAACTCTGGCCTAATTCATAGCCAATAATACCGCCGGAAGAGTTATCCAGCGTATCGGCAGGCACTTGCCAGAATAAAAACAGCAGTGCTGACGTGGTCAATAACAGGAAGAATTGCGCAGCATAGCGGAATGGCCGGTTCAGGAAGCTACGTGGCCACCAGACCTGAACCGCTTCCATAAACAGATAGACAGGAATCAGCAGGCTTGCCCAACCGAGAAAGCCAAACAAAAGGTCTGCAATCCAGGCACCCGCAACCCCACTGGCATTCGAAACGGTCTGCGTATCACTAGAGATATGCATCCATCCCGGATCAAATGGCGTATAGGTCACTGTTGCAAGAAACAGATAAATCCCAAATGAGACTAAAAATAATGTCATTACTAAGCGCTGTGCATAGGCACTCGACACCGCTGTCATATACTGTCCTGTAACCAATTCTTCATGAATATTCTTTTGCTTCAATGCTTGAAAAAAGCGACGCAATAAAAGGCATATTATGCACCTGTTCTGTGAAAAAAGATGCACTATTGTGCAAGCACACTGTGTACTTATTATATATAGCCCAAATCGATTTCAATGATCAATAATATCGACTTTAATCTCACCCCACTGTTATACAGTTTCACGTATAATTCAATAAATTTCTAAATAAAAAAGGATACAGCTGATGAGCGCACGTCACTCACGACTGATTATTTTAGGTTCTGGCCCCGCAGGCTACAGCGCAGCAGTCTATGCAGCGCGTGCAAACCTAAAACCAACCCTCATTGCCGGTTTGCAACTGGGCGGCCAATTGACCACGACCACGGACGTGGATAACTGGCCAGGTGATCCTGAAGGCTTAACCGGTCCAGCATTGATGGAGCGTATGCAGGCGCATGCAGAGCGCTTTGGCACTGAAATCGTGTATGACCATATCAATGAAGTAGATCTAAACCAGCGCCCTTTCGTATTGAAAGGCGATATGGACGAATTTACCTGTGATGCGTTAATCATCTGTACCGGTGCAACGGCTCAATATTTAGGTCTTGAATCTGAAGCTGCCTTTATGGGTCAAGGCGTCAGCGCTTGCGCCACCTGTGATGGTTTCTTCTACAAAAACCAGAAAGTCATGGTTGTGGGTGGTGGTAACACCGCTGTTGAAGAAGCCTTATACTTATCCAATATCGCTTCACATGTGACTCTGGTTCATCGCCGTGATTCATTGCGTTCTGAAAAAATCTTGCAAGATCATTTATTTGCCAAAGAAAAAGAAGGCAAGATCAGCATTATCTGGAACCATCAGGTCGATGAAGTTTTAGGGGATGCACAATCTGGTGTGACCTCAGTACGTATCAAGTCGACCCAGGATGACTCTACTCAAAACGTCGATGTAACGGGTATGTTTGTTGCCATTGGCCATAAGCCAAACAGTTCAATGTTTGACGGTCAGTTGCAGCTGCGCGACGGTTATATTCAGGTACAAAGTGGTACTGCGGGTAATGCAACCCAAACTTCGGTACCGGGCGTATTTGCTGCGGGCGATATTGCTGACAGCATTTACCGTCAGGCCATTACTTCTGCAGGTTCAGGCTGTATGGCTGCACTCGATGCAGAAAAATATCTTGATGCGATGGGCAAACTAGACTAAGCAGCAAGAATAAAAATGCCGTCCATTATGGGCGGCTTTTTTATTGCTAGAATTAGCTTATGATTCATCTATAGTTTTATTTCAGGTTTGCCATGCATCTACTTCCTCCCTCACAATTTATCTTTCCTGACCCGATGCAGGTTGACCCTGAAGGCGAAGGACTGATTTGTATTGGTGCAGACCTCTCCCCTTCCACACTTTTTGAAGCCTATACTCATGGCTTATTTCCCTGGTTTTCAGAAGGGGAACCTATTTGCTGGTGGAGTCCGGAACCGCGCTGTATTATTCGGCCCCATGATTATCATCCAAGTAAATCCCTGATCCGCAATATGAAAAAATGGGATTATCAAATCACGGTCAATCATGCTTTTGAAAGGGTGATTCGTTCCTGCTCATTGCCGCGTGCTTATGCAGAAGATACCTGGATCAGTGAAGATATTATCGCAGGATACTGCGACATGTTCGATGCCGGATATGGCTATAGTATTGAGATCTGGGATGAAAATCGCATTGTAGGTGGGCTTTATGGTGTAACGATTGGACAGGGTTGTTTTGGTGAGTCCATGTTTAGTACGCAGACCGATGTTTCTAAAATGGCTTTTTATACTTTAATGCTGATTGGGCAGGAAAATAAGCTGCCCTGGATCGACTGCCAGTTGGTCAATGACCATCTTTTAAGCCTCGGCGCCTGTACACTTTCTCGCCAAGACTATCTTAATTCGTTACAAGATGTTGTAAAACAGCCTGCTATCGATTGGAAAAAGTATCAAGAGGGTGTATTTTCAAGTAAAACAATAGCGCAAAACGCGCGACTCAGTGAATGAAAATAACAGAGGGTACTTGTTATGAACTCTTATCAGCCAAAGTCCCTACTGAACGATTTACAGTATTATATTACGCCGCCGCACGATTGCAGCTACTTGCCCAATAAGTCGGCACGTATGGTTTTTCTGGATCCTGCGCATCGCATTGATGTACTGACCCTGTCAGAACTGTCGCGCACCGGTTTCCGGCGCAGTGGCGATTTTGTTTATCGTCCGGAATGTCATCTGTGTCGTCAATGCTTATCTTCACGCGTGCCAGTGGCTGAATTTTCCATGAACAGTTCACAAAAAAAAGCCTGGAAACGCAATCAGGATCTTCGGGTGAAAATTACCAGTCCAGAGCAGGCCGGTGATACGCATTATGCGCTGTATGAACGCTATATCAATGAACGCCACGCAGATGGGGACATGTTCCCCCCGAGTCGCGATCAGTTCGAAAAGTTTTTATTGCAAAGTTGTACGGATAGCTTCTTTTTAGAATTATGGCTGGATGATCGCTTGATCAGTGTTTCCACCTGCGACTTGCTAGATGATGGCATCTCGGCTGTATATACCTTCTTCGATCCGGATGAAAATCGCCGCTCTCTCGGTGCATTTGCAATCTTGAAGCAGATTGAACATGCGCAAAAACTTGGCTTGCAATTCATCTACCTCGGTTATTGGGTGCCACACTCCAACAAGATGAATTATAAATCTCAGTATCTGCCTCTAGAACTCTTGATTGATGGCCAATGGCGACGTTTAAACCGTGCGCTGAGTGAGCTGGAGATTCAGCACCTGGGAAACTCATTGATGACGACCTTACCCAGCGGATGGAATCACCAGATTATTAAATAAGGTCGTCAGTTTCTATTTGAACAGGCTAGCAAAGTCATCCGTACATGCCTTGACCATAATGATGGCATGTTCGCGTGTTCCGTTTGAACCCGGATAATAATTTTTGCGTAAATCAATCTGATGAAAGCCTGACTTTTCATAAAGCTTGATGGCAGCAATATTAGTTTCGCGCACTTCCAGGAAAATCTGCACCGGATTATTTTTCAGCATGGCGACTGAGGCATCCAATAATTGATAACCCAAGCCCTGACCTTGCTGAGCCGGATCAATTGCCATAAGCAGTAAATTGGCTTCATCCAGCACCGGTTGTAAAATACAAAATCCCAGCACCTGCCCTTGCTGCTCGATCACGGTACTTTGATAAGCAGTCACTGCATCTTCAAACTGTTTTAAAGTCCAGGGATGTGATTGAACAGATTTTTCAATCTTTGCAACGGCTGCTACATCCGCTGCTTGCATTAAACGAATCATCTTCGTTCATCTTATATAGAATTAACTTCCGCATTATAGAAACTTCATCCAAAAAATCGAGTAAAAAAAAGAGCAATTTCAATCGCTCTTTAATTTTCAATCCTATTCAAGTCCGAGTTTGGCTTTCCAGACTGTTAACAGGCCATGTGTATCATGATCATTTGGATGAAAGCCAGGTTTAAAGTACATTAACATTTCACGACCCATGCCCGTAATTACCCCTTTTGATGGGCTATACGCGTAGGTATATATCGATTTCAGCGATTCCAAATTCAATTGATTGTCCTGCTTGAGTAAACGGGCCAGAAAATAGCTTTGTACAACAGCTAAGGTTGCCATCGAAATGACCAAAGATAAGGTCCGTAGCGCATAGGCTTTTAAACCGTTACCAAAGACAGCTTCAAACACATCATAGGCCACCGCTTTATGTTCATTTTCTTCAATCGCATGCCACATCCACATATTTTTCATGGTTTCATCAGTCATCAGTTCCTGGATATGAGCGTTACTTAACAACTGCGTTGCGATGGTCGCGGTAAAATGTTCCAGTGCTGTGGTTGCAGTCAAATCCACCATTTCTTGGCTAATGTCAACTGGCTTCAGCAGTTTGGCCATGACTTTACGCGTGGTCTGAATCACCTGATCGGTATAATGATCCAGTGTCTCGACATCATGTCCATAGCGCTGTGCGGAGGCATTAAAACCGACATGTTCATGCGTGTGCATAGCTTCTTGACCAATAAAGGCAGAAATTTCTTTTTGCAATTCTGCATTATCTTTGATCGCTGGATGCTGACGCACGGCCCGAACGCTATCGATAAAGAACTTTTCACCTGCCGGAAACAGTGCAGATAAGGCGGTCATAAAATGCGTTAAACCGGCTGATCCATGCATCCAGTATTCCGGGACATGATCAAAATCAAAATTCATACGACGAACAGGAAAGCTTGCACCAGCACGCTCTGAAATTTTTACTTTTACGTTCATTGTAGGCTCCTTTCAAGCACAGCTGCCTGAATCTATTATTTGTTTTATTGAGCCTAGTTTTATTGATTTTTATCGTATAAATAAGTGCAGTTTAGGTCATCACACTATCAGTTAAGGACACTCATGAGTGATTGTCTGACAAAAATCCAGACAAAAAAAACGCCTCAAAGAGGCGCTTTTTTTACACAATCAGCGATTATGCAGTTACTTTAGCAACTACACCAGCACCCACTGTACGACCACCTTCACGGATCGCAAAACGTAGACCTGGGTCCATTGCGATTGGGTGGATTAGCTCTACTGACATCTCAACGTTGTC
>NZ_WURP01000016.1:0-40048 GCF_009829025.1 Acinetobacter sp. 18QD2AZ41W
CGACTTGCATGTGTTAAGCCTGCCGCCAGCGTTCAATCTGAGCCATGATCAAACTCTTCAGTTTAAAATCAGTAGTACCTTAAAGGGTACCAATCTTGGCTCATCAATTTTCTGACAAATATTTCTCAAATAAACTTCGAGTCATTTCTACCATCAATCAATGAAAATAATTTCGATCAATCAACCAGTAAAAATCCACACAAGTTGTTCTTCATAATCTCTTAATGATCTTCTTGCTCTTCGTCAGAAACAAGCTACCAGGCAACTCACACAACAACCTAACTTAATCAGCTAAGTTCGTTTTGCTGTATCGCCTTGATGCAGCGTATTCTATACACTTTAGGAACAAGCGCAAGGGCTTTTCTCAAAAAGATTCAAAAAAGTGACTTGTACGTTTATTTTTTAATCTAAAATGTTATTTTTAGCCTTTTCTGAGAGATTTTCCAGATTTTTTGCATTAAAAGTATAACCAAATATAAATCTCTGCACTCTACCTATTAAAAAAGCATCAATACCATTTGATCCTTCATACTTTATCTTTTAATTCGTCTGTTCAGCCAACCAAGTCATAAATTTTTGACGTTCAGCTTTGGAGGCCTTTTGCCATAATTGAATGAGTTGTTGATCATTCTGCCCGACGAATTGAGTTTGAGGAGTGGCGACCGTAGCTACACTAGCTGCCTGAGCATATACAGGTGCTGGTTGATTAAGTGATGTTGCTGACTTGCTACTCATCTCGACTGTTTTGGTCAATACATTATTTGCAAACCATGTTCTCGCTGCATCTTTAGCGCCCGCTTGCTGAACAAGCAGCTGATTTTTTGCATCATATAAGCCAATGATGGGCTGATCCTGGTACTTTTTAGCTTCGTCAAAATTCTGAGGTGCATTAATTAACGCTAAACGATAGGTTTCACCATCTTTAAGCTCTGGAGTTTTTACAGTAAGCACTCCCGACTTTAAAATGTCATGTGAATTATCAGAGTGCTGAAAAAACTCATTATAGCGGACGCTGATATTATTCATTCCAGCATCCAGTTTATAAGTTGAATTAGAACGTAATAGACTTGATTTTATTTCCTGATTATTTACCGCAACAATCTTAATTTCTTCAGGTACCGTAATAGTCACCGTTGAAAAAACCGAAGTACTAAACAACAGTGCCGCTACAGTTGTCGCAATACGAAAATCCATATCATCTACTCATTTCAAGTTAATTATTAAAGTTGAGCTGCACTATGCCGCGTTGAAATGACAATTTTATGACAAAAACTTCTCTTATTTCACCTGAACTTTTAGCATTTATTTGACTAGCAATTTTAAATTATCTGCTATTAGCCAGTACAAATAAAAAAAGAAGCACAAAAGCACTTCTTTTTAGCTGAAACCCGATTTATGCAAAGGTTTTAAAACGCTCCGCATCATCCATAAAGGTTTTTTCGCCTGCAGGTGCTTCAATAGAACCAAAGACCAATTGCGCGCGAAGCTTCCAGTGCGATGGGACTTCAAAAGTTTGTGCAACTTCTTCATCAATAATTGGATTGTAATGCTGCAACGAGGCACCGATATTTTTCTCTGCCAAAGCTGTCCAGGTTGCAAACTGCGCAATGGCTGAAGAATGCTCTGACCAGACCGGGAAGTTATCGGCATAGAGTGCAAACTGTTCTTGCATCGATTTCACCACATTCTGGTCTTCATAAAACAATGCGGTGCCATAACCTGCTGCAAAACCATTAATTTTATTATTGGTTGCTTCAAATGCATCTGTCGAAACAAGATCACGCAAGGTTTCACGCACAATATGCCAGAAAGTATCATGTGATTGACCAAATAAAATTACCACACGAGAAGTTTGCGAGTTAAAAGATGATGGGCTGTGTTTAACTGCATCTTTAATGAGATTTTCAATTTCAGCCTGCTCCAGGCTCACATTTTTCCCAATGGTATAAATGCTTCGGCGCTGTTTGATTTGATCTAAAAATGCCATAAATTCACCTCTATGTATTTTGATTATTAAAAGCTGATAAAGTCATACTACGTGTTTTGAGCACTTAAAACAGGTGCATTCCCATAACAATGTGTTTTATTTATAGAACAATCAGACTTAGATCTGAATAGAATATTTGTATTAGATTTCATTCGCAGCATCCATGCTGCTATACCGTCCTTCATCGGTTTTTAACCCAATACTTTAAAAAAGTGCTGATCTTGCTGTTCTAATTTTTCTTTTGCTGCCTGCTCAATCGAGCCAAAGCAAAGTTGGGCACGTAACAACCAGCTCTTTTCAATGTCAAAATGCTCGGCGACTAAAGTGTCGATCTGCGGATTATAATGCTGTAAAGATGCACCTAAACCCGAATCTGCCAATGCAGTCCACACGGCAAATTGCGCCATTCCTGATGTCTGTTCAGACCAGATCGGGAAATCTTCTGCATTGAGCGGCATTTTCTTTTGTAGTTGCTGAATCACGGCTTGATCTTCGTAAAATAAAATCGTGCCATATGCCGCGGCACACTGATTTAACTTGATCTCTGCACCTTCGTAAATATGTGTGGGCACATGCTGGCGCTGAACCTGTTTGACAAGTTCCCAAAACTTATAATGAGAATCCGCAAATAACACTACAATCCGCGTACTTTGGGAATTATAGGCTGAAGGACAACTGCGAACTGCTGCCTGAAGCATTTCACTCAGATACGCCTGACTATAATGTACCCGCTTGCCAAGTTCATAAATACTACGGCGCTTTTTCAACTGATCAACAAAAGTCAGTTTCAAATCATCATCAGGTTTGTTTTTTTTCGAAAATTTAAAGTCCTTGGTTATATCACTTGTTAATACCTGACCAATTTTATTTAGCAATGCCATTTCTTCCCCCCACAAAACCCAGCTAAAACAGCTCGAATAATCCCATACAAGTATAATGGCTTTATTACGGTAGATAGATCTGGTTCATATTTTCTAGCTGATTTTTAAAGCATTCAAACCCCTCAAAAACAACAAACTCCGCACTTAGCGGAGTTTGTGTGAATTATCACGCATTATTTATTTTCAGTTTCAAACAATGCAGCAACAAAAGATTTGGCAGAGAAAGGACGCAAGTCATCAATTTTCTCACCCACACCAATAAAGCGAATCGGCACATGAGTACGACTGGCAATATTAAACAGTACGCCACCTTTAGCAGTCCCATCGAGCTTGGTAATGGTCAAACCGGTTAGGCCTACCGCCTCATCAAACATTTCGACCTGGTTAATGGCATTCTGACCTGTTCCGGCATCGACAACCAACATCACTTCATGTGGTGCAGTCGCATCAATTTTCTGCATGACACGTTTTACTTTGGTCAACTCTTGCATCAAATGACCTTTGTTATGCAAACGACCAGCTGTATCAGCAATTAATACATCTACGCCTTTGGCACGCGCACTTTCAAAAGCATCGAAAATCACTGAAGCCGAGTCTGCACCATTGCCTTGAGCCACGACCGCAATATTATTACGCTCACCCCAGATCTGTAGCTGCTCCGTTGCAGCTGCACGGAAAGTATCACCTGCCGCCAGCATGACCGTCTTGCCTTCACCTTGCAGACGTTTGGCCAGTTTGCCAATCGTGGTGGTTTTACCTACACCATTTACACCGACCACTAAAATCACATAAGGCGATTTATTCGGATCAATGTGTAGCGGTTTTACCCGGGGTGCCAATAAAGCCACCAGTTCTTCCTGAAGCGCCTTATACAGTGAATGCGAGTAGATCAAGTCACCACGTTCGGTACGCTCGGTCAGGTTAGCAATGATGGTCTTGGTGGCTTCCACACCAATATCGGCCACCAGCAGCTGCTCTTCGACTTCTTCTAATAATTCATCATCAATTTCTTTACCACCGATCAGGATATTGACCATCCCATCGGCAAGGTTTTTACGGGTTTTGGTTAAACCCTCTTTCATACGGCTAAAGAAGCCACCTTTCGCCGCAGAATCTTCATTTTCAGTTTCTGTTACGACAGGTGCAGAAACTACAGCTGCTTCGCTTGGCGTTTCTACGATAGGCACATTGACCGCAGGTAAGCTCGGTAATGTGACATCATCATCTCCGATATCAGCATCAATCAAAAATTTGTTTTGCCCATTAGATTGCTGTTGCATGCCGAATCCTTGAAAAGCATTGCGTTAAAAACCCAGATTCTACCATAACTTGCCTGCTTTGCAGCTAGCAATGCAAATGCTGGACAAACATACCAAAAAGCTACAGCTCTTGGTTGCTTTCATCTCCGCATTTATTAAAAATAACCCTAAATACAAATGCCTATTTTTGGGAGATCTAGTGTCCGCCACCTTTTTGACTGTCTCCTCTTTTTCCAGAATGATTAAACAAACACTTTATCCACTTGGTGCCTTATTGCTGGGATTAAGTATTAATCAGGCCCAAGCCCAGACTCGCAGTGAATTATCACGCACCACTTTTGAAACGACTTTAAGTAATGGATTAAAAGTCATTATTCGGGAAGACCATCGTGCGCCCATGGTGATGACCCAGATCTGGTATAAAGTCGGCAGCAGTGATGAATCTGGCAATATTCTGGGGGTATCGCATGCACTTGAACATATGATGTTCAAAGGTACGCATAAAGTTCCAAATGACGAATTTACCCGTCTGAGCCGGATTTATGGCGGCAGCATCAACGCCGCCACCTTTACCAATTACACCAATTATTATCAGCTCTATCCTAAAGCCTATTTCCCCATGGCACTGGAACTTGAATCTGACCGCATGAGCAATTTATTACTGCGGCAGCAGGACTTTGCGCCAGAAATTAAAGTGGTGATGGAAGAACGGCGCCAGCGTACCGATGACAACCCGCGCGCTCAGGCCTTTGAACGCTTTAAATGGATCAGTTATCCGACCAGCCATTATCGCCAACCGGTGATTGGACATATGAAAACTCTAAATAATATTCAGTTAAATGATATCAAAAAATGGTATCGGGACTGGTATAGCCCCAATAATGCCATTCTGGTAATTGTTGGAAATGTGGAATCGGAAGCGGCTTTAGCGCAAGTGCAAAAATATTTTGGAGATATCCCTGCGCGTCCAACACCGCCACGTAATGATGTGCTGGAGTTTGAGCGCTTAGGCTATCGGCATATGGAAATTAACAGCAATGTTCAGGTGCCCAATCTGTACATGACCTGGAATGTGAAATCCCTCGGCACTGCCAAAAACCCACAAGATGCGTATGCCTTGACCATTATTCGTAGCCTTTTGGACAGCGGCATTTCTTCACGCCTGCAAGACCGTCTGGTGCGTGATCGTAAAATTCTGACCTCTGTCAGCGCTTCTTATGATCCTTATAATCGTGGTGACAGCCTGTTTGGCATTTCTGCCTTACCTGCGCCAGGCGTATCTTTGCAAGAGTCACAACAAGCGATTCAGGATGAAGTGGATTTACTCAAAACCACCGCCATGACCCAACAGGAAGTAGATCGTATCAGCACCCGCTTTATCTCCAGTTTGATTTATAGTCAGGATGATATTGCCGGCCAGGCCAAAATGATTGGCAATCTGGAAGTCAATGGACTGAGTTATCGGCTGATGGATGAACTACCCAAGCATTTTGAAAGTGTCAGCGTTCAGGATATCCAGCGTGTCGCCAATGCCTATTTTGTCCGAGACAATCTCAGCACACTTTATCTCTCACCTGAACAAAAAGCCCAATAATGGGGATTGCAATGCGTCATCATCTTCGCCCTTTTTTACTTATTTTTATTTTAAGTTTTGCTTCTGCTGTTCATGCAGAAAATTATCTGGACCCTCAACCCGATCAAAACGATAATCCGAGTCAGTTACAGTCTATCCCTCTGTTGCAAAGCCTGAAAAATCTCAATCCGCAGCGTGAATTTCAGGCACCGTATATTCACGACCTGAACAATCGCTATCAGGTACGTACGCTATTTGTTGAAACCCAAGATCTTCCAATGGTGGATATCCAGCTGACCTTTAATGCCGGCTCGGCGCGTGATCAGGAAATTACTAAAGGACTCTATGGCCTGTCCAGTATGGCAGCCAGGCTGATGCGTGAAGGCACAGACAGATATAGTGCGAATCAGGTGGCGGCAATTTTTGACCAAGCCGGCGCACAATTTAGCGTACAGGCCTATCGAGACATGTTTGTGGTTCGGCTGCGTACGCTTTCAGATCCAAATAAATTGGAACCGGCACTCGGAATGATGATGGAAGTTCTAAAGAATGCGTCATTTAAACCCGCCAGTATTAATCTGGCTTTAAGCAATACCCAAGTGGGACAAAAGCAATTACAGGAAAATCCAAGCCGGCTGATGGATATTCGTTTTTATCGTACTCTATATGGTCAGCATCCTTATGCAGAACCAATCAGTGGCACCCAAGGCAGTACCAAGAAAATTAATGCCGAATTATTAAAACAATTCCGTGATCAGTTTCTGGTGGCGCAAAATATGAATATTGCTATTACCGGTAAACTCAGCCCCAAACAGGCGCTGGAACTGTCAGAACGGATTGCCGGCAATTTAACTCAAGGTCAAAAAGCAGCTGCATTACCACAGCCTGAAATTAAATCTGGTTTTGAAGTGGTGCATTTACCCTATAACTCGTCTCAGGCGCATATCACTTTTGGACATATAGGGCCATCACGCTTTACTGAAGACCGACTGGCCCTAGAAGTCGCCAACCGCATGTTTGGCGGGAGTGGATTTAATGCGGTACTCATGCAGGAACTGCGGGTCAAACGTGGTTTTAGCTACGGCGCTTATAGCTCATTCAGCTTTAGTCAGGCACCCGGAGTATTCAGCTTTAAATATTCTACACGGCAGGATCAGCTACTAGAGAGTATTCAGATTGCACATCAGGCATTTATCAATTTTGTCAGCCAACCGATTGACACTCAACGTCTGGAAGAAACCAAAGCAGGCATGCTGCGCGCCTTCCCTAACAATTACAGCAGCAATGCCACCATTAATGCCCAGTTAGGCAATATGGGCTTTTATAGTGAGCAAAATGATTATTTATCCAGTTATCCGGAACGTCTAGCCAGAATTAGCGCAAAGGATGTGCAAAATGCAATACGCAAACATTTACATCCAGACCGCCTAACGCTGGTCGTGGTCAATAAAGAACTGGATAAAGATGCCTTGAAAATGCGTTTGGAGCAGAATTTAATGGATGCCAATTTCAATTTGCCAGCAAACCCTGTGCCTAAGGCATCTCCACCGAGAGCGGTGGCAGCTGACGCGCCCGCAGAGACTCCTGCTGATAGGCCTGCATCAATTTAAGATACTGCCCACGACGGATATGCTGCTGCTCTAATAGAGCCAGTGCCAGATCCTGAGTTTGGGGCAAATTCTGCTGTTCAGAAAGTTGCCGAATCTGAGTGATTTGAGAGATGCTAAGCGGACGATAGAGAGCCAATGCGGCTAAAAATAAAATTACCACAACCATAAAAATGACAACAATATTATAAATCTGTTCCAGCTTGATTCTGCTGAACCATTGAATTAACTTTTCTGTATCTATAGACATACACTACCTCAAGTTAAAGGTAGTGTATGGTTAGGCTTATATAAGTTCAAGTCAGTAGCGCCATATTTAGCAGGGCTAAAATCCACGACTCTGCGGATTAGCTCATCATTCTGCTCAGAATAGTGGAATAGAGCACCAATGCTACAATCACCAATACCAGTGCAACAGCAAATTTACTTAACCCCGCTTCTGCTTCAGGGGGATGCAGGCGATCTTCATCTGCAATTCGAACCAACTCGCCATTATAGAGTTTATAGAACTGCTCACGCTGATTGACGTCCAGAGCACGGGTAAAGTCATACACCTCTTTACGTTGTGCCAGTCCATAATTACCTAGATGCGTATATTTACTAAATATAGCGTCATCCAGTTTCTTGCGATGCAAATGTGCAAGTTCAAGGATTTGCCCAGCAGTTGGTGGCATATCAAAATTTACACCATCTAAAGTTCTTGTCATCATGGCTTTCTCCTTATTGTTTGATCTCTATTTACAATTTATCTTAATAATATTTATAAGTGTGTATAGTTTAGTCATGTAAACTATAACTAAAGTAAACGAATAAAATCGAATAGTTGACTTTTCCATTATTTTGTAATATTAGTTTAACAATACTAAGTTATATTTGTATTTAGACTGATTAGTCTGTCCTGTAATCATAATTAAAATTAAGGAGTTTTTATATGATACAACAACTCTCTCAACACGATCTGGAACATCTGTATGCAGATGCCGTGAATACCATCCAATCCCAAATGAACTTTGTGGATGCGGTAAAACAGCTTGAAGATGCAGCTCGTGCAGGTCATGGTAAAGCAGCGCTTTTTTTAGCAGAACTTTATTATCAAGGTTTCCGTGTAGAACGGGATTCACTCAAAGCGCAGTACTGGCAGAACATGGCCACCCTGCAAGCATAATGAAACGTCACCTAGGTGGCGTTTTTTTCAGCCCTTTTTTTCGATAAATAGCAATAAATACATATTTTCTTACCAATCCTTGCAAAGCTGAAACAGTAATTACTTATAAAGTTCCTAGAATAAGGTCTGACATCCAATAGCACTTTATTCTAATGAAACCACGAAAAATTATTCAAATTGATCCGATCTGTAAAGAATCCCTTTTCAAGATCACCATGCTGAAATCTTTAAGGAATTGTGGCGAGCTATGGGGCGCATATCATAAAGGCTGGGCAATGATGCGTGATCAGGAAGACTGTATTTTCCCGTTTTGGCTAAATCCTCTCGATGCCAAAAATTATGCCCAGCAACATTGGCCTGATTATGCTCCGCGTAAAATCAATTCTGAAGATTTTGAAAATGCATTATTGCCGACCTTGTCGCGCCTGAATGTCACCCCAGCCCTGTGCAATACCAATGGCACCAGACTTAAACTGAGCACTGCACAGATGCGTCACCTATTTTTTTCACAACAAAGACTGCACATTGCGTAAATAACATGCTATTTATAAAGACTAAAACCTAAACACTTAGAGATGTTCAGGTTGAAGGCATACTCTAGGATTAATAATAAATTGACCAGTAAGGATGATGAAGCATGACCAATGTGGCACAGGTGCTGAATGAAAAAATGCATCAAGCTATTTATACCATCCGTCCAGATTCTACTGTTTTAGAGGCCATCACCTTGATGGCTGATAAAGGAATCGGGGCACTTGTGGTAACGCATGAAGATAACGTGGTAGGGATTTTGTCGGAGCGGGATTACACCCGTAAAATCGCCCTGATGCAAAGAACCTCTTTCGATACCACAGTCAATGAAATCATGACCTCTAAAGTGATTACCGTAAATACCTCGACGACTGTAGAAGACTGTTTAGCCTTAATGACTGAGCGCCATCTACGGCATCTGCCAGTGGTAGAAGATGAAAAACTGCTTGGTCTGATTTCAATCGGAGATTTGGTCAAAGCAGCAATGGATGACCAACGCAAACTGATTGATCAATTACAGCAATATATTTCAGGTTAAAAGCAGTTTAGTGTTTTTAAAAGATCTGAAACATGGCAAAAATCAAGTTTAAAAGGCCCTTAATTTAAATAATAAAGTCATGACAAAGACGCAGATTTCACCTATAAAAAATCCCGGTACATGACCGGGATTTTTATATCAATATTGTCAGCGAACTTAATTTAAACCCAGTTTCTCTGCCACATAATCTGAGTCTTTATCACCACGCCCAGAAAGATTGACCACGATTTTGACTTCTTTTGGCAACTTACCCGCCTCACGAATCGCCCAAGCGACTGCATGTGAACTTTCTAATGCCGGCACAATACCTTCGACACGTGACAAGGTCATGAAAGCATCCAGACATTCCTGATCGGTCGCTGTGGTGTATTCAACCCGACCTAAGTCTTTAAGCAAACTATGCTGCGGACCCACCCCAGGATAATCCAGACCTGATGCGATCGAATGAACCGGCAAAGGTTCGCCCTGTTCATCTTCCAGAACATAACAGGCCATACCATGTAATTGACTTGGTTTACCCAAAGTTAAAGTCGCCGAATGCATATCGGTGTCCAAACCATGACCTGCCGGCTCTACACCGACCAATTTCACATCTAGTTCATTCAAAAATGCCGTGAATGCCCCCACTGCATTTGAACCACCACCCACACAGGCAACGACATAGTCAGGATTTGCACCAAAACGCTCATTGGTTTGAACCTTGATTTCATCACCAATAATGGACTGGAAATCACGCACCATCATTGGAAATGGATGTGGACCGACCACTGAACCAATCGCATAGATAAAGTTTTTTGGATCTTTTAAATATTCTTCGAAGGCACTGTCAACTGCATCTTTCAACGTTGCCGTTCCACGCGTAACGGAAATCAGCTTAGCACCCAGAATCTTCATTTTCACGACATTTGGATGTTCTTTTTCGATATCCACCTGGCCCATATGAATTTCACAGGGAATACCAACCAAGGCACAGGCCGTTGCCAATGCTACTCCATGCTGCCCCGCACCCGTTTCTGCAATGACTTTGGTTTTGCCCATGTATTTGGCCAGCAAAGCTTCACCGAGACAGTGATTGATCTTGTGTGCACCGGTATGGTTCAGATCTTCACGTTTTAAGTAAATCTGTGCGCCGCCCAATTTTTCAGACAGACGTTTGGCATGAAATAGTGGACTCGGGCGACCGACATAGTGGGCAAACAAGTCTTTCAGCTCGTTTTGAAATTCCGGAGTATGGCGAATTTCCTGATATGCAACATTAATATCATCCATCGCCTGTTTAAGATCAGGCGGAATGAACTGACCGCCATAATTACCAAAGAAACCTGCTTCATTCGGTAATGCAATACCATTAATTTGATGATCCATAGCGATCCCTGAAAACTGGATTTAAAATAGAAATTGTGACTTCATCTTAAAGCGATTTTCATTAAAGCACTAATAACAATAGATAAAGTCACTGATAGAAAAATGGAATTAACGTGCCAAATATTTGGTCATATCCTCTATGCCTTTTAAGGTCATTGGAAACATATGGTTCTCAAAGATTTGCTTAATCAAACCAATGCTATGCGTGTAATGCCAATAATTTTCTTCTTCGGGATTGAGCCATGCGGTTTTATCAAAATGCTGACGTAGACGCTGCAACCAGACCTGTCCTGCTTCATCATTCATATATTCAACCGAACCACCGACCGAGGTGATTTCATAAGGCGCCATACTGGCATCACCAACCACAATCACCCGGTAATCACGGCCATAGGTATTGAATAAATCCCAGGTATTCATGCGCGAGCTGGAACGGCGGATATTGTCTTTCCAGACATAGTCATACAGGCAGTTATGGAAATAAAAATAGTCCAGGGTTTTAAATTCGGTTTTGGCTGCGCTAAACAGCTTTTCACACTGGGCAATATGCGAGTCCATCGAACCGCCGACATCAAACAGCATCAAGACTTTAATGCGGTTACGGCGTTCAGGCACCAGCTGTACGTCTAAAATACCCTGCTTGGCGGTTTCACGAATCGTGCCATCGATATCCAGCTCTTCGGCTGCTCCTTGACGCGCGAATTTACGCAAACGGCGCAGTGCCATTTGCATCTGGCGACTTCCCAGAATCTGCTCATCATCGAGGTTGCGATATTGACGCTGCTCCCAGACTTTTACCGCAGAGCGTTTCCGTCCCGGCCCACCAATACGCACCCCTTCCGGATGATCGCCATAAGCACCGAAAGGCGAAGTGCCGCCGGTACCAATCATCTTGTTGCCACCCTGATGTTTTTTATGCTGTTCGCGCAAGCGCTCTTCCAGCATTTTCATCAGTTCTTCTAATGATCCGGCTTTTTTCAGCTCTTCGCGCTGTTCAGGAGTCAAATGCTTTTCAAGCAGTTCAAGATCGAACCAGTCTTTGGGCAGCTTATGCACCTGATTCAGCAGTTCATCAATATCAAAGGTCGCGATACCATCAAAATAGTCTTTCATGGCGCGATCGAATTTGTCGAAATAGCGCTCATCCTTAACCATTACAGTTTTGGCCAGCTGATAGAACTCATCCTGATCGGCAAAGACCAGTCCAGCCGCAACCGCCTGATTCAAATCGATCAGCTCACGGGTTGAGACCGGTACGCCGTATTTGCGTAAGGTATAAAACAGTCGCACAAACATGCGTGTTTCTCCCTTAACGACGTGACATAAAGGCTAGACGTTCAAGCAACTGTACATCTTGCTCATTTTTGATCAAGGCGCCGTACAAGGGTGGAATCGCTTTGGATTTATCGGTATTGCGCAAAATATCTTCCGGCATGTCGTCAGCCATGAGCAGGCTGAGCCAGTCAATCAGCTCAGATGTTGATGGTGGTTTTTTCAAACCCGGAATCTGGCGCAATTTAAAGAAAACCTGCAAGGCTTCATTGACCAATGTGGCAGAGATATTCTCGAAATGTACATCGATGATTTCGCGCATGGTCGCTTCATCCGGAAATTCGATATAGTGGAAGAAACAACGGCGCAGGAATGCATCGGGCAATTCTTTTTCATTATTTGAGGTAATGATGACGATTGGACGCTGGGTTGCGGTAATGGTTTCCCCGGTCTCGTACACATAGAACGACATTTTATCGAGTTCATGTAGCAAGTCATTCGGAAACTCGATGTCTGCCTTATCAATTTCATCAATCAGCAAGACACAACGTTCTTCGCTGGTAAATGCTTCCCACAGTTTACCCGGCTTGATGTAGTTCTTGATGTCATAGACACGGTCATCACCAAGCTGACTATCACGCAGGCGCGACACCGCATCGTATTCATACAGGCCTTGCTGTGCTTTGGTGGTGGACTTGATATGCCAGGTGATCAGTTTTAGGCCCAGGCTTTCTGCTACCTGCTCAGCCAATAAAGTTTTCCCTGTACCAGGCTCACCTTTGACCAATAACGGCTTTTGTAAACTACGGGCAGCTTTAACCGCCAACTTTAAACTGTCAGTCGCAATGTACTGAGCTGTACCTGAAAATTGTTGATGATCAGCAGACATGATTTAACCTTATTTTTTTACTTACAACGGTGAACTTTTCTTGTGAACACGAAGATTGCCCTTGTTCGACACATAGGTCGACCAGCAATAGCCAATCACAGATCCAATCCCAATGACAAATAAAATAAGTGACGCATTAATCCAAATCAGAGCTTGCTCTTTGGTCAACACACCAAACAGCAAGCCAAAAATTGCAGGTGCGATAGAGGCATTCGGCCCCTCGGATACCGTCGGTGTCAATAGAATGGCAAAGCCTAAAATCCACAAAAAACCACCAAGCGGCTTAGGCAGCCGCTTGGTTACGCCATACCAGCACCATAAAGCAATCAGGCTGCCCAGCAGATAAACCGCAACAGCAATGCTCTGTTCAGGAATTGAGTCTAAGACAGCAACATAACCATTCATTTCACAACTCCTGAATTAACATTAAGCGCCACGCAATCCTTCTGGAGCGACTGCATTCGGATCAATCAAGCCTTCTGGCGGCATTTGCAAAAAGAAACCACGTGTAGCAATAGAATCCATCACATGCAATACATTGGCACGTGCCAGTTTACGCGATTCGCTCAGTTCAAGATGCATGACAAGAGTCGCACGTCCAAATGCGGCTTGTACGGGCTCAGACAATACGCTGAGTGGCTCGAATATTTCAGCTTCGCTTTCATCCGCAGGACGCGCCACATACAGATACATTTCACTTTTTTTGCTGGATTTGTAGATAGACACTTGCATGTTTCAAACGACTTTTCTGGAAAAACATCCGCAAGGATACATCAAAAAAAAGACAGAAACATTAGCCACGTCTCATGCATCAGTCGTGATTTTGTATAATTGCTCTATCTTTAACCAATCCTGCAAGCGATCACTCGCTGACTTTCATCTGGGTCGATAAATAAGATTCATCCTGATGCAGCACCTGAATCAGTGGCTGGGTTAACAGTTCATAGCGCCAGCCCAGCAGATAATCCGGCAGATCCTGCTCATCCTTATGAAAGACCACATGCTGATACAAGGCATTCAGCCATTTTTTACGCATCAGCACTTCTTTTGGAATTGAGGTTTCATCGACTACATTTTGAATGATGTTATCGATCTTTTCGCCGATATCTTTGGAGGAATGACGGATTGGACGCGCCAGACGTAACGGCCAGCTTTCCGGTTCCGGCAAGAATTTCAGCAGATCCAGAATGGTTTTACCATGTTCACGAACCACATTTGAACGGATATCTTTGACTTGACTCAGCTGGAAGTTATTGCGCGGGAACTTCTCGACCAGATCAATCATACTGACATTTTTTAAGATAAAACTACGTGGCTGATTCAGTGCTTTGGCAATCTGATCGCGCCAGACCATCAATTGCTGTAATTGCATCAGCTGACGGCGTGAATGGCGATAATTCCCCACATCCTGATATAACAAGGCCGTTGGTGTATCTTCACCAATTTCCTGAGTCAAGAAACGACAGTCTTGCAAGGCAAAATCCAGTAGGTATTTCGTATCTAGCTCTTGTTTGATTTTGTCAGACAGCTTGACCAGATAATGCACATCATTGGCCGCATAAAGTAATTGTTCTGAACTTAAAGGACGTGCCAGCCAGTTAGAACGGGTCTGGTCTTTTTCGATATCGACTTCCAGCATCTGTTTGAGCGCATTCTGATAGCTGACTTGCAGACCATGCCCCAGAAAAGACATGCCGACCTGGGTATCAAACACATTGGTCAGTGATTTCTTTTGGGTATAGTGATAAAGCAGATCAATATCTTCGCTACAAGCATGAAAAATATTCTGCTGGGCGTTAAAAACTTTATTGAAGAACTCAGTCAGATCCAGGGTGGTTCCATCCAGCAAATAGACCTTGTTGTCTACATTGATCTGAAACACACCCAGTTTCGGCCACAAAGTATCGACCTTGATAAATTCGGTATCCAGCCCGTAAACAGAACTCTGATCCATCAGGTTCAGCACAGGGTATAAATCGTTTTGATGTTGAATAAATTGAAACATAAAGACTGAGTCTAAAATTAGATTCTCGATAGATCCATATTAACTGATCTATAGAATTTTTGTATAAAAAATAACGCTGATTCTGCTCTATCTAGCAAAAATACCCCTTATTTATTAGGCTCTAGATTTTAAATAATATCTTTTTTATATTAAAACTAACAAGATTTTTAAGTCTATCTTACTTCATGCGCATCCGGTTATGTACGGCCTGACTCAAGGTATGACTATCGACATATTCCAGTTCACCGCCCTGTGGTACACCTTGGGCAATTCGAGTCATCTGGATCGGCAGATGCTTGCTGGCTTCCACCAGATAATGTGCCGTGGCCTGACCTTCTACCGTCGCATTAGTAGCGAGAATGACTTCCTTCACCTGACCATTGGCCAAACGGTGCAACAAATACGGAATGCCAATTTCTTCAGGACCAATCCCATCGAGCGGTGACAAATGCCCGCCCAGTACATGGTATTTCCCTCTAAAGCTGCCACTTTGCTCAATCGCCATAACATCTGCAGGTGATTCCACCACACAGAGCAATTCATCATCACGATCTAGCGACGTACAGATATTGCACACTTCATCTTCAGTCAATGAATGACAAACCGAACACTCATGAATGTAGTTGGTCGCCTCAGTCAACGCATGCGCCAGACCAATTGCACCTTCACGATTTTTCATGATCATATGCAATGCCATACGTTGAGCCGATTTCGGCCCAACGCTTGGCAAAATGCGTAATGCTTGAACCAGTTGATCAAAACGATCACTAAACATTGCGCATTCTTCCTTAGAACATACCTGCCAGACCCGGTGGTAAACCCATACCCGAGTTTGCTGCTTTCATTCTTTCATCAGAGACCAATTCTGCCTGACGCGCAGCATCATTCATTGCAGCAGCAATCAGATCTTCGATCATGTCTGGATCATCCTGAAGTAATTCAGGGTTGATTTCGATACGCTTCACCACATTGCAGCAAGTCATAGTGACTTTGACCAAACCACCGCCCGCTTCGGCATGCACTTCAGTTTGTGCCAGCTCTTCTTTGGCTTTTTTTACATTGTTTTCAACTTCTTTTTGCATGCGCTGAGCTTGCTGCATCAACATATTAATGTTCATAAATATCTCCGAACATAAATTTATAAAATTAGATAAGATCTAAACCACGAGTAATATCACGAATAATATCACCAATCTCTTCTAAACCAACAGAAACACGAATTAAACCTTCGCGAATACCTGCTGCTTCTTTGGCTTCAGGCGATAATTTACCGTGTGTAGTGGTTGCCGGATGGGTAATGGTTGATTTCGCATCCCCCAGGTTACCGGTGATCGAGATAAACCGGGTATTGTCAATGACTGTCCAAGCGGCTTCACGACCGCCTTTCACCTCAAAAGACACAATGCCACCAAAACCCGTCTGCTGTTTCACTGCCAGCGCATGACCGATATGCGCAGGCAGACCGGCATAATAAACCTTCTCTACCTTTGGATGCTGATCCAGAAATTCAGCCAGTTGCTGCGCACTTGCTGAATGCTCACGCATACGTAAACGTAACGTTTCCAAGCCTTTCAGGAATACCCATGCATTAAACGGACTCATTGAAGGACCTGTGGTACGCACATAACCAAAGATTTCTTCCAGCAGTTTATGGTTTCCAACCACAGCTCCACCTAAGGCACGGCCCTGACCATCCAGATATTTAGTCGCAGAATACACCACCAGGTCTGCACCAAATTTGAGGGGTTGTTGTAACACTGGTGTACAGAAGCTATTGTCGATTGCCAGTAAAGCATCATTGGCATGGGCAATATCAGCCAATGCCTGAATGTCAGCCACTTCTGCAAGCGGGTTTGATGGAGATTCAACAAACAGTAATTTGGTTTCAGGCTGGATGGCATTTTTCCATGCATCAAGATCGGTCAAATCTACAAAATCGACACTAACCCCAAATTTTGCGACATATTTTTCAAATAGCGAAACAGTCGAACCAAAGACTGCACGTGAGCAGATGACGTGATCACCTGCTTTCAAAAAAGCCATGGTCACTGCCATAATGGCAGCCATACCTGAACTGGTAGCAACGGCGCGCTCTGCACCTTCGAGTGCCGCCAGACGTTTTTCAAACATGGCAACGGTTGGGTTGGTAAAGCGAGAATAGATATTGCCCGGTTCCTGACCTGAAAATTTCGCAGCAGCTTCGGCGGCATTTTCATAAACAAATGACGATGTTAGAAAAATGGGTTCAGCATGCTCACCCTCAAAGCTACGGGTATGACCTATACGGATGGCTAAAGTTTCTAATTGATATGAAATATCGTCTTGCTGGCTCATCGCTCTACCTCAGCCCTAAGGCTGCCTTTTGTAAAAAATTGCCAACATTTTGAGCGCCTATGCTATTTCAGGTCAAGGCATAATAAGCAATTATTGCTTAGACTTCGATCAATCCTTCCCCGGATACGGATATTTTATTTACATGATTCAGTTAAAACAAAACTTTCAGCGCCAGCAAAAAAAATTGAAACATTTCAGTGCCCGGATGTTTAATGCCTCCTCTCTGATTCTGTCGCAAAAAACGCCTTTTGAATATATTGCCAGCACCGAGTTTTGCAAGATTCGCTATTACGCCTCACCCGATAAGAAATACAAGGAGCCATTGGTATTTGTCGCCCCTCTCGCCATCAATATGGATATCTATGATCTGTATCCCTATCGTTCGCTGGTCAAGCATTTTCAGCATAGCGGTTTTGATGTCTATCTGGTGGAATGGAAACGTTTTAACTTTAGACATCGTCATTTAAACTTTTTGTCTTTTATTGATGCAGCCATTCCTCAATCTATTGAAACCATCTGCAAGCATTCGGACAGTCAGTTCATTTCCCTACACGGCTGGAGTATGGCTGGGGTATTTGTCACGCTTTATACCGCCTTGCATTCGCCTGAACATGTCAAAAATTTGATGGTCGTTGGCAGCCCCATCGACAGTTATGCATCAGGACGGGTCGGCAAACTGTTTTCGACCACCAATAAACTGATTTCTAAAAATAAAAATCTGCAACAGGCCATTCATCAGGGTCATATTCCAAAGCAATATATTCATACGCCCGGCATTGTAAATGCCTTGGGCTTTAAGTTACTGGATCCGATCGGCTGGCTGAAAAGCCAGAAGCAGTTTTTGCTGAATCTGGATCATGTCGAAAATGTCTATGAACATGCCACCATGGGAAATTTTCTGAATAAGATGATTGATTATCCGGGCGGGATTAATCAGGACATGGTCTTACATCTGTGGCTGCAAAATCCTTTAAAACAAGGTTCAATCACCTTAAATGGTCGTACTGTTGACCTTAAGAATATCAGCTGCTCGCTGTTGGTCGGTGCCGGCCAAACCGATCAGATTGTCACAGAACAGTCAGCTAAGCCTTTGATAGAATTGACAAGTAGCCAGGATAAGACGTTTACTCTGATTCCGGGTGGTCATCTGGGCCTGATGTCCAACCAGAAAACAGCCAATACGTTCTGGCCCAAAATGACGACCTGGCTGGCGCAGCGCTCTATACGTCTTGATGCTTAGCGCATCTGCGTCAGCATCGCAAAAAAACATTAAAATTTATTTACATATTCAGAGGATACAGCATGATTCAGTCAGTAGCATTTATCGGCTTAGGTGCCATGGGTTATCGTATGGCAGCACATTTACCCAAGCAGTTTGATACCGTCTATGTCTGGAACCGCAATTTTGACAAAGCAGAGCAACATGCTGCTGAATATGGCACCCAAGCCGTTACGCTAGAACAGGCCGTTCAGGCAGATATTATCTTTTCATGTTTGCCGACCAGTGCCGATGTAGCACAACTTCTGGAAAATTTGTCGCTTAAATCCGGCTCAGTCTGGGTCGACTGTACCAGTGGTGTACCGGATTCCGCGCAAAAACTGGCAGCACAACTGGCTGAACGTGGGGCGATCTTTCTGGATGCACCGGTCAGCGGTCAAACCATTGGCGCTGAAAATGGCACCTTGACAGTGATGGTAGGCGGCGATGTCCAAGGTTTTGAAAAAGCCCTTCCTGCGATGCAGGCTTTTGGCACACTGATTAAGCATGTCGGTGAATCTGGCGCAGGTTTTGCAGTGAAAGCTGTGAATAATATGTTAATGGCTGTAAACCTGTGTGCGGTCGCAGAAGGCTTTACTACGCTGAAAGCACATGGAGTCAACCTGAATGAAGCACTGGATTGTATTAATGCTTCAAGTGGTAAAAGCATGGTGACCGAAGCCGTATTGCCGCAGCGTATTTTAAATCGCAGTTTTCCTGTAACCTTTGCCCTGCCACTCTTGGCCAAAGATACCGGCATCGCAATCGACCTGGCGCGTGAGGCTAAACTGTCTGCGCCTGTGCTATCATTAACCCAGAATCTAATTCAGGCGGCCAGTGATCTATCGGATAAAAACAGTGATTTTTCCAGTGCCGTGAAAATGTATGAATCATGGAGTAATATTACCATCGAGTAATATCTCGCCATTGAATAATGATAACAAAACCTCATATTGTGACTAGTAGGCAGGCACATATAGTGGATAACCCAGAGGAAACTCGCATGAAGAAATTTTCTGTTGCAGCATTAGTTGGCTTTGCAACTTTGTTCGGGGCTTCAACATCGGTTCTTGCATCTGAACAGGAATGCAAAAAATTGAAAAATGATCATGACGTGATTTATGCGTCTAAAGGATTCTGTTTTAAAGATCCAGAAGCAAAAGCGAAGTTCGGCAATGACAATTGCTATACAACCAAGCCAAAATTCTCGGAAAAAGAGCAACAGCGTCTTGACGTGATCAAAGATCGTCAGAAAGAATTGAACTGTAAATAATTCAATTCAATAACGCTCAAGGAATGTACTTATGACTTATGATGATCAGAATATTTTTGCACGAATTCTACGCGGTGAACTTCCTGCGATTAAAGTGTATGAAGATGACCAGGTTCTTGCATTTATGGACATCATGCCGCAAGCAGATGGTCATACTCTGGTCGTTCCGAAAGCACCAGCCATCACTTTACTGGATCTAGATCCTGAAGCTGCGGCCTATACGATTCAAATTGTACAGAAGGTTGCGAAAGCAATTGAAAAAGGTTTGGGCGTTGATGGCATTGTCCTGATGCAATTATCAGGTGCTGCTGCTGGTCAGACTGTACCGCATATTCATTTTCATCTAGTGCCGACTTCTCTGCACAACTTGGGTAAACATGCTGCCCAGATGGGTGATCAGGAAAAAATTAAAGCGCTGGCTGAAAAAATCAAAGCTGCACTTTAAGTTTAACTGAATAAAAAAAATGGAGCTTCGGCTCCATTTTTTTATTCTACTTAAAGCATAAAACTTTAGAAAAAAAAGCGAATCATTAAGATAATAGCAACCAAATTATCTTTAAATACAAAAAATTGAATGTGTAATATTACAAAACTTACAAAATACAACATTTAACAGATTTGAAATATTTCCTTAATCTTACTGTCTTATTTGTAATCGATACTTGGCACCAATAGAGCGGTACATGTTTTAACACATGACTGAAACTTGTTTTAAGACGATGAATAAAAAGTCTTTATTGGAGCTACACATGAAAAAAACTCTTTGCGCATTGGCAGTTGGGGCAACAATTTTAACACCAGTAATGGCAGCTGCTGCTGATGTTAAAGTGTATGGTCGTGCACATGTATCTTTAGACTATCTTGATGATGGTGCAGATTATAACGAAGTTGGTCTTTCTTCAAACTCTTCACGCCTAGGCTTTAAAGCTGAACAAAAATTAGAAAATGGCATGACTGTTTTTGGTCAAATTGAACAAGAAATTAACTTTGCTAGTGGATCTGCTAATAATAGTGGTGTTGACTTCGCAACTCGCGATACCTTTGTCGGTTTAAAAGGTGACTTTGGTCAAGCACGTGTAGGTCGCTTTGACAGCCCGTTTAAAGTCGCGCGTGGTCCAGTGAATTTCTTTGGTGACCAAGTTGGCGACCTTCGTAACGTCACACGTGTGAGTGAACAGCGCTTTGATGAACGTAATGCCAACACCATTGAATATAAATCTCCAAAATTTGGCGGTGGTTTCAATGTATTAGGTGCAATGTCACTTCATGAAGATAACAGCCCTTCAGCTGATGATGCCGCTAAGCAAGATAACAATGACAAAGATAAAGCATATGATCTAGCACTTACCTATAAAGAAGGTAAAGTTGATTTTGCTACTGCCTACGAGCACTATGAAGAAAATGCTAATCGTGGTGAGCGTAATGGCTTCCGTATTGCAGCAGCCTACAAAATTACTCCAGAATTTAATTTAGGTGCTTTATATCAATACACTACGTTTGATAGACAAGGTACAGCAGCAGAACTTGCGGCAGCCGAAGGTAGTGCTTTAGATAAATTAATTTCAAAACAAGATACACATGTATTTGGCGTAGCAGCTGACTATAAATTTGCACCAAAAACGTATCTCCGTGGCCAAGTGTTCCACCGCGATGTCGATGCAGATGATGCAAATGCAACATTATTGGCACTTGGTGTTGAACACCGTTTAGACAAAACAGTACGTGTATATGCAAACCTGGCAACTGTCCTAAATGATGAAAATTCAAATGTTACACCATGGGCACAAGCACGTACAAATAACGTAGGTGGTACACGCGGTGAAGATGCAACTGGTCTATCTCTAGGCATGCGTTACGACTTCTAAGTCTAGCCACCCTCACCAAGCTTAAAAAGAACATGTTTCCAGCATGTTCTTTTTTTGGCGTGTTTTTTATCAATATAAAATGATGAGAAAGATTGTGACACTGATATTCAACCCTTATAAAACCAACCAAAATAGTTTGATTAATTTTATTCTTTATTTTAAAACCAAGCATTTTAATCAGATTAAAAAGCATTAATCCAACTAAAACAATCTACATTCAAATATATAAATATAAGCATTTTAGTCGGATTTAAAAAAACAATAAAATTACATAAAATAATAAAAAATATTTAGAATAAATTTTAACTAATAAAAATATATACCTTTTATTATCATACATTTAAAAATATATATTTATTTAAATTGTATCGTCTATTTATTTTTTAGTTACAATAGATTAATAATATACAACAAGTCACAGACAGGCTTAGTCGAATGAGCTTAGTTCCCAAAAATCTAAACCAGAGAGTGGTGAGAGAAATAACCGCTATTTTAATTATCAAAGTTATTTTACTGATGATCATTAAAAATATCTGGTTTGATGCGCCTACGATTCCTAAAAATTTTGATAACCAAGTCGCCGAGCGTATCGCCGGCAATCCTTCCCAAATCCAGGAGACACGTTGATGATTTCTGAAAGCGTGGTCGATCTCTCGCGGTTCCAGTTCGCCATGACCGCGATGTATCACTTTATTTTTGTTCCACTGACTTTAGGCCTGGCTTTTCTGCTTGCCATTATGGAAACCACCTATGTGATTTCCGGCAAAGAAATCTATAAAGACATGACCAAGTTCTGGGGAAAACTGTTTGGTATTAACTTTGCCTTAGGGGTAACCACAGGCCTGACCATGGAGTTCCAGTTCGGAACCAACTGGGCTTATTACTCGCATTATGTCGGTGATATTTTTGGTGCACCGCTGGCGATTGAAGGTTTGATGGCCTTCTTCCTTGAATCGACCTTTATTGGCTTGTTCTTCTTTGGCTGGGATCGCCTGTCCAAAGTGCAACATCTGGCAGTTACCTGGCTGGTAGCTTTAGGTTCGAACATGTCTGCGCTGTGGATTCTGATCGCCAATGGCTGGATGCAAAACCCGGTTGGTTCTGTATTCAACTACGAAACCATGCGTATGGAAATGGTGGACTTTGCTGCTCTGATATTTAACCCGGTTGCTCAGGTTAAATTCGTACATACAGTGTCTGCAGGTTATGTCACAGGTGCTATTTTTGTACTGGCCATTTCAAGTTATTACATGCTGAAAAAACGTGATCTGCCTTTTGCACGTCGTTCTTTTGCCATTGCTGCCATCTTCGGGCTTGCGTCTACACTTTCAGTGATTTTACTGGGTGATGAATCAGGTTATGAGCTGGGCGATGTCCAAAAAACCAAACTTGCGGCGATTGAAGCAGAATGGGATACGCATCCTGCACCAGCAGCATTCACCTTATTTGGGATTCCAAATGCAGAAACCCAAACCACTGACTATGCGATCAAGATTCCTTATGCGATGGGTCTGATTGCAACCCGCTCCACCACTGAACAAGTGACTGGAATTAAAGATCTGATTACTCAGCACGAACAGCGGATCCGTAACGGTATGGTGGCGTATGAACAGTTAGAGCTGCTCCGTGCAGGAGATAAATCACCTGAGCTTAAAGCGGCTTTTGATGAATCACAAAAAGACCTCGGTTATGGCTTGCTGCTGAAGAAATATACGCCAAATGTGGTGGATGCGACTGAAGCACAAATTAAAGCTGCGGCGGCAGACACCATTCCACATGTACCAAGCCTGTTCTGGGCATTCCGCGCCATGGTGGGTTCTGGTTTCTTGATGCTGCTTCTCTTCATTCTGGCAACTGTTGCAGTCGCAAAACGCAATGCTGAAAACAAACCTTGGTTATTGAAATTTGCCTTATTTGCGCTTCCTTTACCTTGGGTGGCTGCACAAACCGGCTGGTATGTGGCAGAGGTCGGTCGTCAACCATGGACGATTGGTGAAGTATTACCGACGCATCTTTCAGCATCTAGCTTAAGTACTGGCGATGTATGGGGTTCAATTATTGCCTTGGCAGCGTTCTATACCGTGTTACTGATTATTGAAATGTACCTGATGATCAAGTTCTCGCGCCTAGGCCCAAGCTCCCTACATACCGGTAAATACCACTTTGAAAAGCTTGCCGCTGCAGAAAAAGCAAATGGGGAGACTCAAGCATGATCGAATATGAATTACTCAAAATAATCTGGTGGGTGCTGGTTGGCGTATTGCTGATTGGCTTTGCCCTCACCGATGGTTTCGATATGGGTTCCATGGCAATCATGCCATTTGTGGGCAAAAATGATAACGAGCGCCGTGCTGCGATCAACACCATTGCCCCACACTGGGACGGCAATCAGGTCTGGTTCATTACCGCAGGTGGTGCTCTATTTGCTGCCTGGCCAATGGTTTACGCAACCGCATTCTCTGGCATGTACTGGGCACTGTTGCTGGTCCTGTTTGCGCTGTTCTTACGGCCGGTTGGCTTTGACTACCGCTCAAAACTGGAAAATACCAAATGGCGCAATTCATGGGACTGGGGTCTGGCCATTGGTGGTGCAGTGCCTGCATTGGTCTTTGGTGTTGCGTTCGGCAATATGTTTCTGGGCGTGCCTTTTACCCTGGATGAAACTGTGCGCTCTACCTACACAGGTAGCTTCTTTGCCCTGCTAAATCCATTTGCAATTGTATGTGGTCTGGTCAGTTTATCGATGTTATGCGCACATGGTGGTGCATGGCTGATGCTGCGTACTGATGGCGACCTGCGTCAACGTTCTGCCAAAGCGACACAAATCATGGGTCTGGTCTACTTGGCGACTTTCCTTGCTGCGGGTGCATGGTTGTATTTTGGAAACATCCAGGGTTATAGCCTGGTGATGCCTTTTGACACCAATGGTGTTGCCAACCCATTAGCAAAAGAAGTACTGACCAATGCCAATCCGGGCTGGATGAACAACTATTCGACTTATCCAATTACAATGGCAGCTCCAATTGCCGGCATTCTAGGGGGATTAATCATTGTACTGGCTGCAGGTAAAAACAAGGCTGGCTTGAGCTTCCTGGGTTCTTCTCTGGCAGTCGTCGGTGCAATCTTGACTGCCGGTTTTGCCCTGTTCCCGTTCCTGATGCCATCCAGCTTAAATCCGACTGTCAGTCTGACGATGTGGGATGCGGTATCCAGTAAAAACACCTTAACTGTCATGACAGTTGCAGCTTGTATTTTTGTTCCATTGATCCTGATCTATACCACTTGGTGTTATTACAAGATGTGGGGCGTGATTACCAACAAACATATTGAAGACAATTCACACAGCCTGTATTAAGGCTGTGCACTAAGGAGACAAAATTATGTGGTATTTTGCCTGGATTCTGGGTGTACTGATGGCGTGTTTTGCCAGTGTGATTGCTGCAATTTATATGGAACAACACCAAGACCTGGATGAGGAATAAAATATGACCGAAGCTGCGCTTGAGAAAACCGTTGTAGACAAGAAACCAAACAAATTTGCGATGATGATTTCCTGCCTGCTGGCTTTTCCTCTCGCCGCAGTGTTATTGGTTCATCCCTCTGCAATGCTGGATGCCAACGGTGAATATAGCCATAGTGCCATGATGTATATCATGATTGGTATTTCTGGAGGCTTTGTACATGGTGTCGGTTTCGTACCTCGCCACTGGTTCTGGAAATGGCTATTTAGTCCATTTTTGGCTTGGCCTTTGATGATCTGGGGCTATTACACCTGGTTTTTCAGTTAAGTTTTAAGACTAAAGAGGCCCTCGATTGAGGGCTTCTTTATATCGTTTATCCATTTCTGCTTTTTGTTGTATGGTTATATCACTCTGCATTTGGAAGCAATTTCCACATTGAGCATGAATATAATGAAGATACTTTTCTTTACCCGCATGTCTTAACAATATTTGTAAAACCGGAACACATCCGACTTTTAGAATAATTTATCGATGGGTATGAATCGACATCACAATTCCCATACCTGCGAGCATTGAGATCACCGCCGTTCCGCCATAACTCATGAGCGGCAATGGGTCTCCAGTCACCGGTAAGATACCACTCACCATGCCCGAGTTTAAAAATACAAAGAAGAAAAAGGTCAGTCCAATAGCTCCGGCATATAAACGTCCAAAATTATGAAAACTGTTTAAGCCAATCATCAAACAACGAATAATAATCGCAGTAAATAAACTAAATAGCAGAAACACACCAATAAAACCGAATTCTTCGGCATAGGTCGACATAATAAAGTCGGTATGATGCTCGGGCAGATAACCCAAATGCGATTGTGTCCCTTCAGTATAACCTTTGCCTGTGGAACCACCTGAACCAATCGCGATTTTGGACTGAATGATATTCCAGCCTGCACCCAATGCATCCGACTCCGGATCAAACATCGTGGTGATACGTTTCTTTTGATACTCTTGTAGTACGAACATCCATAAAACCGGTGCTGCTACAGCCAGTGCTGCTGCCGCACCAACAATCAGACGCCACGACATCCCACTTAAAAACAAGACAAAAACACCCGGAACCACCAAACCAATATTCAAGTCAGGTTGGAGTGCAACCAAAACAAATGGTATAGCCAGTAAAATTAATGCACCGACAATATGTACAAATTTGGGAGGAAATGGCTTACGTGCAAAATACCAGGCCATCATCAAAGGCATGGCAAATTTCATTACCTCACTCGGTTGCATACTCCCAATACCAGGCAAAGTAATCCAACGCGTTGCACCCAGGCGTTTTTCACCAATCACAAACACCAAAAGCAGCATGAATATGCCAAAGGCATACAGGTAGGGACTGATCGCCTGATAGACTTTCGGTGGAATCTGCGCACAGATAAACAGCAGCACAAAACCAATCCCGAAACTAATCGCCTGACGAACAACCATCCCGGAATCTTCAGAGGTCGCGCTATACACCACCATCAACCCCAGGATTGCATTGAGAACCAGAAAGCACAACAACCAGGGATCAAGGTGCAACTTGGTCCACCGGGATGAATCTTGCGGGTTAATACTACGTCCATCACGCAAAGAATGACGTAAAAACCGATACTGCTGTGAAGGTATCATTGGCCAAAAGGTGAAAAAGAATGATGGCAAAATTATAAGTGAAAGCTATAGGGAATAGATCGCTATAGCCAGATTTATTCTGCTTTTATTCAAATTTTATCGAATATATTTTTAAGCCTGAGCTTGTAAAATCAGCTTGGCCAGTTCCAGATCATCTGGATAGGTAATTTTAATATTATCGGAGCGCCCTTGCACCACACTCACCTGCTCACCGATATGTTCCAGTGCGCTGGCTTCATCGGTAATGTTAGCACCATCCTGCAAAGCCTGTTCAATCGCCCGTTTTAATGTGCCCAGCTTGGCCATTTGCGGCGTTTGTGCCTGCCAGAGCATGGAGCGATCCACCGTTTCCTCAATATCAGAACCGGTGACTACACGCTTAAGTGTATCTCGTACCGGAATCGCCAGAATCGCAGCCCGATCCTGTGCAATTGCCGTATTGACCAACTGTTGAAGACAATCCAGACTGACACAAGGGCGTGCCGCATCATGCACCATGATCCAGTCATCTTCAGAGGCCATTGCAGATAAATAATTTAATGCATTCAGCACCGAATTCACTCGCTCTGCGCCGCCCAAACAAAAATGTGCTTTTTCCAGATCGGAAAATGGCAGAGTTTTTGCGACATTGTCCTGTGTACCAATCGCCAATACATAACCAGTCAAAGGCAATTGATTCAGACGTGCAACGGTATGTTCAAGAACAGTTCGTTGTTGAAGCGTCTGATATTGCTTGAGTTCTGTTTTAGAAAAACGGCTACCTGAACCTGCAGCAGGAAGAATGACCCATAATTTACGGGGTATTTGTTGGCTCAGGTGACTCATTGGTTCGCAGATCTACTTTAGAATTTGGATTAAGATAGATGGGTTTATATTGAGTACTGATCGTGCTCATTTGAATAAAAGTTTCACGTGGCTTAATCAGGCCAAGATCTAAACGCGCATGTTCTTCGATGGCTTCAATACCATTCTTTAAATCGTAGACTTCTGCCGCCAGAACGCGATTACGTTCTTTCAGCTCATCATTCAATTCCATTTGCTGCTGGATTTTCTGGGTCAGCTGCTGATGATCATGATAACCACCTTCACCAAACCAGTATAAATATTGAAACCCTGCGATCAAAATGATCGCAAGGCCCAACAGTACTTTACTCGCAGTCGAGTCGAATACATTTAACATTGACATAAGTCGCTTAGTTCAAACCTTTAAACTCAGCTTTACCGCGATATGCAGCATTAGTCAATTCTTCAATACGAAGTAACTGATTATATTTCGCTACACGGTCAGAACGGCAAAGTGAACCGGTTTTGATTTGACCTGCTGCTGTACCTACTGCAAGATCCGCAATGGTTGAATCTTCAGTTTCACCTGAACGGTGTGAAATCACAGTAGAGTAACCATTTTCTTTGGCAAGATAGATCGCATCTAAAGTTTCAGTCAAGGTACCGATCTGGTTATATTTGATCAGGATCGAGTTACCTACTTTTTCGTTGATACCACGTTGCAGGATTTTAGGATTCGTTACGAACAGGTCATCACCTACCAACTGGATCTTGTCGCCAAGAATCGAAGTCAGGTAAGACCAGCCTTCCCAATCCGACTCATCCAAACCATCTTCAATTGAAATAATTGGGTATTGGTTTACAAGGCCAGCCAAATAGTCAGAGAACTGGTTGCTGGTGAACGCTTTGTTGCCTTCGCCCGCAAGAATGTACTGACCATTTTTGTAGAATTCTGAAGATGCACAATCCAGCGCCAGCATAATGTCAGAACCTGCTTTGTAGCCAGTTTGACCAATTGCTTCAAGAATAACCGTGATTGCTTCTTCGTTAGAACGAAGGTTTGGTGCGAAACCACCTTCATCACCCACAGCAGTGTTTAAACCTTTTTTGTTTAATACTGATTTAAGTGAATGGAAAATTTCAGCACCGGCACGTAGCGCTTCAGAGAATGAAGTGAAGCCTACAGGTTCAATCATAAACTCTTGGATATCAACGTTGTTGTCTGCATGTGAACCACCATTGATGATGTTCATCATTGGTACAGGCATGGTCAAAATCGAGTTGTTGCGAAGGTCTGCAATATATTGAAAAAGAGGAATTTTCTTTTCATCAGCAGCAGCGCGTGCAGCAGCCAAAGATACAGCTAAAGTTGCGTTTGCACCCAGTTTTTCTTTGTTTTCAGTACCGTCTAAAGCAATCATCGTGTTATCGATGTCTTTTTGTTCGAATACAGATTTACCAAGCAAAGCATCACGGATTAAGGTGTTTACATTATTTACCGCAGTTTTAACACCTTTACCTAAGTAACGTGCTTTATCGCCATCACGAAGTTCTAAAGCTTCACGAGAACCAGTTGAAGCACCAGATGGTGCACATGCACGGCCAACTACGCCAGATGCTAAGATTACGTCTGCTTCGATGGTAGGGTTACCACGAGAGTCCAAAATTTCACGTGCACGAATGTCAACGATTTGGCTCATGAACTATTCCTCAGTTGATTAATATGAGCTGCCTTTAGGGCAGCGCAAGAGTGATAAACTCAGTGTGTATCTAACTTTTCGAAACCTTTGACCAAGGTATCCAATTCTTTTAGCTGTGCCAAGAAAGGCTCAAGTTGAGACATGCGCAATGCACATGGGCCATCACACTTGGCTTTCTCTGGATCAGGATGTGCTTCCAGGAACAAACCTGCAAGACCGGTTGCCATACCTGCACGCGCCAATGTGGTAATCTGGGCGCGGCGTCCGCCAGCAGAATCGGCACGGCCACCTGGAGTTTGCAAGGCATGCGTCACATCAAAGAACACAGGCACATTCATTTCTTTCATGATATCGAAGCCCAGCATGTCTACAACCAGATTGTTATAGCCAAATGCTGAACCACGCTCACAAATGATCAGTTTGTCATTTCCTGCTTCCAGACACTTATGCAAAATATGACGCATTTCGTGTGGTGCAAGGAATTGTGCTTTTTTGATGTTGATGATGGCATCGGTTTTTGCCATGGCTTCCACCAGATCCGTCTGACGACTCAAGAAAGCCGGCAGCTGGATAATGTCCGCCACTTCTGCAACAGGCGCCGCCTGGTACGGCTCGTGTACATCAGTGATGATTGGCACATTAAAGTGTTTTTTAATGTCAGCTAACCACTCGAGACCTTTGTCGAGGCCTGGGCCACGGAACGAATTCAAGCTTGAACGGTTGGCTTTATCAAAGCTGGCCTTGAACACATAGGGAATACCCAAACGTGTACAAATATCGACATAAGTCTCAGCGATCTCAAAAGCCAAGTCTTTAGATTCAAGTACATTCATTCCGCCGAATAATACAAATGGCAAATGATTTGCCATTTGTATATCACCCAAACGTACAATTTCTTGTGGTTTTAATTGCGACATTTAAACTTCCTAGTTGTGTCCTACACACCGATTATTGAGTTTTTTGGTACTGCTTTTTCGCAGCATCAATGAAACCGGCAAATAATGGATGACCTTCACGTGGTGAGCTGGTAAATTCCGGGTGGAATTGTACCGCAATAAACCAAGGATGTTGAGGAATTTCAACTGTTTCTACCAGATGCTGTACCGGTGAATAACCAGAAATCTTCATGCCTTTTTCTTCAAGCAATGGGATATAACGGTTGTTCATTTCGTAACGGTGACGGTGACGCTCAATGATTTCTTCAGAACCATAGATTTCAGCTGTTTTTGTGCCTGCAACCAGTTCAGATTTTTGAGCCCCTAGACGCATGGTGCCACCCAAATCAGAGTCAGCAGAACGTTGCTGAACTTCACCGCGCTCATCTAACCATTCAGTGATCAAGCCAATCAATGGAGATTTGGTCGAACGGTTAAATTCAGTCGACGTTGCATCGCTAATGCCCACAACATTACGTGCATATTCGATTACAGCCAACTGCATACCTAAGCAAATACCAAGGAAAGGTACACCGTTTTCACGTGCGAATTGAATCGCCTGCATTTTGCCTTCAGTACCACGTTCACCAAAACCACCTGGAACCAGAATCGCATCGGCATCTTTCAATACTTCGTTCACGTCCTGGCTTTCAAGTTCTTCTGCATTGACATAGTCAATTTGGACTTTAACGCGGTTTTTCACCCCGGCATGTAAAAGTGCTTCGTTCACAGATTTATACGCATCTGGAAGTTCTACATATTTACCGACCATCGCTACACGAACGGTGTATTCTGGGTTCAATAATGCTTCTACCACGTTATCCCAATCGGTTAAATCCGCTTCAGGAAGGTCGTTATAACCAAAACGTTCGCAGATTAAATCATCAACATTCTGTTCGTAGAAAGTACGTGGAATCTGATAGATCGAACGTGCATCTTTACATACCACAACGGCACGTGCTTCAACGTTGGTAAATAATGCAATTTTACGGATAGTATCTGCATCTACATCGTACTCGGTACGGCAGATGAGAATGTCTGGCTGAATACCAATCGACAGAAGTTCTTTAACAGAGTGCTGTGTTGGTTTGGTTTTTAATTCTGCTGCAGACTTAATGTATGGGAGTAACGTTAAGTGCATTAACATGGTACGTTTATGACCAAGTTCAACCATTAGCTGACGTACAGATTCCATGAATGGGAGAGATTCAATGTCACCTACTGTACCGCCGATCTCTACAATCGCAACATCATAGCCTTCGCCTGCACGCAGGACACGCTCTTTGATATTGTCAGTAATGTGTGGAATAACTTGCACAGTACCACCCAGATAGTCACCACGGCGTTCTTTGTTCAGAACATCTTGGTAAACACGACCTGATGTGAAGTTATTCAGTTTGGTCATTTTCGCACGACGCAAGAAACGTTCGTAGTAACCCAAATCTAAGTCTGTTTCAGCACCGTCTTCTGTAACAAAAACTTCACCATGTTGGAATGGGCTCATCGTCCCTGGATCGACATTAATGTATGGATCCATTTTTACCATGGTCACTTTTAAACCACGAGCTTCTAAAAGTGCAGCAACAGAAGCAGCTGAAATACCTTTACCTAGTGATGAAACTACACCACCAGTAACGAAAATAAAATGGGTCATTGGGTTTCTCGTACAATCGAGCCTAAATCGGCCTGCAATGTTGCGCAATTTTACTTTACCTTGTACCTAGAAAGCAAAGTCAATCCGCATCAATTCAAAGAACAATAAACAATTGACTATTCTAACAGCAATTCCAATAAAAAATTACTGTAAGTTCATATGATTTCTATCTTGTAATTTGCTGCTATAATAGTGTAATCCCCTCCACACTTTTCTGTTTGATGCAATGATGATGAAGAAATTTTTACTCTGTACCGTAATCCTGACTGGCCTGAGCTTGACTGCGTGTGTAAAAAAAGAAGCACCTAAAGAAGAAGAACAAGTTGAGGTTAATCCAGCACCTGAAGTTGTAACGCCTGAACCAGCACAATTTGAACCGCTTGAGCCGGTAGAAGAAGCGGTAATTGAAGAAGTTCCAGAGACAACTGTGGAAATTCAACGTGAACAGACAGCTAACACGACGACTGAAATTCGTCGTGAAGTGAAGAAGCCTGAACCTGTTGAAGCTACACCAGCTCCAACAAGAACGCCGTCAGAAAACAATCCAGCTCCAGAGCCTTCAAAACCTGCAGCAACGCCTAAATCAAACTCTGATTCAAACAAATCTGAAGAAGACGCTGTGGCTGATGCCATTGCAGCAGCGATGCCAGCGCTTGATTAATCAAGAGAATTCATCAAAAAAACCCAGCTTTTGCTGGGTTTTTTTATTACTCTTTTTTAAGCAGATGTCGGTGCAGAATTACGAGACAAGTGCATCAAATAGTCTGCCATTAATCGCGTAGCCCACGATTCTGTTTGCATCAGACCTTGATAAAATCCGCAATGACTGCCTTTTTTGGTGGTAATCACCATGATATTCGACATTGCCCGAATTTTTTCTTTATAAGGTTCCAGATTCTGGATATGACACACCGGATCATCTTCCGCATTTAAAATCATTAATGGAACTTTAATGTTTTCAAATACATAAATTGGATTCGTGGCCTTACTATAACTCTCATAGTCTGAAAAACCGGCCAGTTGATAATAACGCTGTTCAAACTCCGATAAGTCTTTTACCTCCAGCAATTGCTTCCAGGAAGGATAAATTTGCCAGGTTTCCTGATAAGGATGAATAAAGCGTTTGATTAGTTTTTTGGCCATGACTTTGCTATAAAACGGATGTACATGGGCAAATCCAGTTTCGGTGTTATAGCCTGGACATAAGGCAAAAGCCGCTTTTAACGGTGTTTGTGATCCCTCTTCTCCGAGATAACGCACCAGCAAGCCTGTACCCGCAGAAGATCCGACCCCATACAGCTCAGACTGAGGAAATCTATCCTGTATATACAGCAGTTGTTCACGTAGATCTTGGGTCGAGCCGAACAGGTTCATTTTAGCTACAGGCATGGGCAGGTCTGCATGCCCACGGCGCAAACACAAGGCCACTCGCCAACCGGTATGTTTATGCAGATCCTGTACCAGTTCACGCATCGACTCTGGAGAGCCGGTGATGGTATGTAATAAGACAATGGTCGGTGTATTTGCTGGCAAATCCAGCCCATACCAGGCAATACCGGTAATCCCGCCATCCGACATTTTTAGCGGTTCAAGTACATCATATTTAAGTTTAATCGTATGTTTTTTAATAAGATCTAAATATAGAATATGTGCGTGTGCATTGGCTAACCACGGCGTAGGACGATATTTTTGTTGCAGCTGCGGTAAGCGTTCAATGAGTCCTGAAAAAACACCATTTGGATGGTAATACAGGGTCGGTTCATCTGCGCCACTGAAGCGATCCAGATATTCACTGGACAGCTGACCCAATTTTTTAAGCAACATTTTCATCTGTCATCCTCTCTAGTTCGACTAGCTGTGATTTACAAACTTCATGCCGACTTGAATCAATAATTCGAATTAAGTTTTAACTTGGAATGACTGCATCCGTTGGCCCATTTGTACCGCTAAGGCTTCAAGTCCAGACTTAGGCCGGATCATCACTTCAAAATCAATGATCTGACCTTCTTCATTAAACTGAATCATGTCAACTCCCTTGAGTTTTTTATCGCTTACCTGAGCAGAAAACTCAAGTACGACATTGTTACCATCTTCACTTATAAATTCACGGTGATAAGTGAAGTTTTCAAAGACTTGGATCACATTGCTCAGAATAAAAAAGACCACCTGTTTGCCAGGATAAGGATGAAAAGCCACAGGTGAGCGAAATACAACATCCTCAGCAAGTAACTCATTCAAGATCGACATATCGCGGGTTGCTAACATCTCGTGCCAACGATCAATGGATTTTTTTGTAGTTTCGATGCTCATTTGAGGTTCCTTTTTTGTTTTGATATTTTAAATACAGAGCGCTCCCTCTTTATTAAAGGTGAGAAGTACTGCTTCACAAGGGAGATTCTTTCTTATAAATCCTCTCCTTTAATAAAGGAGAGGAAAAAAAGCAGGTTTTAATATTTTTAGATCACCGCTGCCAATTCAGCCCCCTGACGAATGGCACGTTTAGCATCTAACTCACCCGCTTCTTTGGCGCCACCAATCAGGTGTACACTTTTACCAGCAGATTTTAACTCATCAAACATGGCGGTATAAGATTCCTGACCAGCACAAATAATGACATTATCCACTTCCAACACCATTTGCTTATCATTGACGGTGATATGCAAGCCCTGATCATCAATCCTGTCATAGCTGGCACCCGCAATCATTTTCACGTCACGATGTTTAAGCCCTGTGCGGTGAATCCAGCCCGTGGTTTTACCCAGACTAGAACCCACAGAAGCAGCTTTTCGTTGCAATAAGTAAATTTCACGGGATGATTTTTCCAGAACTGGAGTTTTTAAACCACCGACCTGATCATATTTGGTATCGATGCCCCATTCATCATAGAATTTTTCTGGATTGATACTGCCACTTTCCCCTTCATGGCTCAGAAGTTCCGCGGTATCAAAACCAATACCCCCCGCACCAATAATCGCCACACGCTGTCCCACAGCTTTACGCTCTTTTAACACCTCGAGATAAGATAAGACTTTTGGATGATCAATCCCCGGAATATCCAGTTGACGCGGGGTTACCCCTGTTGCCACGACAATCTCATCAAATGCTGACGCTTCAAGTTCTGCAAAACTGGCAGTATGATTTAACTTTAACTTGATGCGTGGCTGCAACTCGATTTGACGTTTAAAGTAGCGCAAGGTTTCATAAAATTCTTCCTTGCCCGGAATGGTTTTGGCAATATTAAATTGTCCCCCAATCTGTGCAGCCGCATCAAATACCGTGACCTGATGACCACGATTCGCTGCATAGACTGCAAAACTTAAACCGGCAGGACCTGCCCCAATCACGGCAATATTTTTCGCTTCACCAACGTCTTTGAAGATGAGTTCGGTTTCATAACAGGCCCGTGGATTGACCAGACAGGTGGCAATTTTCATCGAGAAAATATGATCCAGACAGGCCTGATTACAACCGATACACGTATTGATCTCATCGCTACGACCCTGTTCAGCTTTAAGCACAAACTCAGAGTCAGCCAGCATTGGACGCGCCATGGAAATCATATCGGCATCACCAGAAGCCAGTACATACTCAGCCATCTCAGGTGTATTGATGCGGTTAGAAGTAATGAGAGGAACTTTTACCAGACCTTTGAGCTTGCGGGTAACCCAGGTAAAGGCTGCACGAGGAACCTTGGTGGCAATTGTCGGAATACGTGCTTCATGCCAGCCGATGCCGGTATTGATAATCGTGGCACCGGCTTTTTCAATGGCTTTAGCCAGTTGTACCACTTCATCTAAAGTTGAGCCACCTTCCACCAGATCCAGCATAGACAGACGATAGATAATAATAAAGTTTTCACCGACCATTTCACGGGTACGGCGCACGATCTCGATCGGGAAACGAATGCGGTTTTCATAGCTGCCGCCCCATTCATCATCACGATGATTGGTTCGCGCTGCAATAAACTCGTTAATCAAATAACCTTCCGACCCCATAATTTCTACGCCATCATAACCGGCATACTGTGCCAGCTTGGCACAATTGGCGAAGTCATCAATAGTTTGCTGAACCTCAGCTGAACTCAAGGCATGCGGCTTGACCGGGTTAATGGGTGCCTGAATCGGAGAGGGTGCAACATTTTCTGCCTGATAGGAATAACGGCCCGTGTGCAAAATTTGCAGGGCAATTTTCCCGCCTGCATCATGCACCGCTTGGGTAATCACTTTATGCTTTTCAGCTTCTTCGACACTGTCAAGCTTGGAGCCGCCCTGAAACGTCACCCCATGATCATTGGGTGAAATACCACCCGTCACGATTAAGGCTACGCCACCTTTGGCACGCTCTGCATAAAAAGCTGCCATCCGCTCATATCCGCCGGGTGCTTCTTCAAGCCCCACGTGCATTGACCCCATCAGCACCCGGTTTTTGAGTGTGGTAAACCCTAAATCAAGCGGGGCAAGTAAATTCGGATATTTAGACATTTCAACTCCTTAGCGTGCTGATGTGCTGGCTATTTTTATTCAGCTGATCAGATATTGCATTTATCGATCAGAATTATGCAACTTGTTGCACTAATATATAAATCAGAATTGATTTTTATGCAACATGTTGCATAATAATCCCGAGTCATTTTTTTGAGACGTTTATGTCTTTATCGCATGTGCTACTGACCAGCCTGATTGAAAAACCCAGTACCGGAATAGAACTGGCGCGGCGCTTTGACCGCTCAATGGGATTCTTCTGGAATGCGACCCACCAGCAAATCTATCGAGAGCTAAATGCCATGTCAAAACAGGGCTGGATTTCAACACTCGAAGAAGAAGATGCACATTCACGTAAAAAAACCTATCAGGTTGAACTGCCCGGTCGTGAAGAATTGGCTCACTGGATGATACAGCAAAGTCCACCGGCACAGTTGCGCGAAGAATTGATGGTACGCTTACGTGCCGAAGCGCAGCTTGGTGGCAACAACACATTAGCGGAACTGGAACGGCATTTAGTCCTGCACAAAGAAAAACTCAACACCTATCAGCAAATTTTTGCCAAAGACTTTGCCCAAGCTGATGAAAATGATCGCACCCTGTATATTCATAAAATGATTTTACAACTCGGCATTGATCAAGAACTTGGCTGGATTCACTGGCTGGAAACCGTTATTCCGCGACTCAAACAGTTTAAATAAACGATCGGGATAAAAATAAGGAGAATATTCATGTCCTTTTATCGCATGCCAGACGGCGAACAGCTGTTTGTACGTGAATACGGTCAGGGTCAACCGGTTTTAGTATTGTCTGGTCTGGGCATGTTGAGCTGGCAATGGGCGGCCTTTTTATCTCCGCATAAAAACAGGTTTCGTTTTATTATTCCAGAATGGCGTGGTTTCGGTGCATCCAAAGACTGTAAAATTCCAGCAAATCTGGATGCGATTAACTGTCATTGGCAGGATGTGCGCTCAGTGGTAGATCAGCTCAAGTTCGATCGAGTCATAGTCATTGCCTACTCTATGGGGGCAACCACACTTATGCATGGTCTGCACTCTGATCATTTTTCTAAACGGATCACGGCTTATTTGCATATTGATCAGACACCCAAAATACCGGTAGATGATACTTGGGCTTTTGGTCTGTTTGGATCAAAACATGACGAATTTAGGGAGATTTTGCAGCAACTGTCTGTTCTCCTCGCTGCACATCCGCAAATTCAATTTATTCGCGATCTAGATCAAACGGTACGCCAACAGATTGGCGCATTGTGGCTGCGCTTTATCCAGCTGCAAAACAGTCATCCCTATAGTCTTAAAGTATTTGAGTTTTTACTGCATCAACCTCGCTTTCAAAGTTTATTACTGCCATCCAGCCGTATGGACTATATGGCGTGGTATATCAACAATTATCTGTATCATCGAGAAGATTACCGTGAAGCATTAACCAAACTTCAATGTCCGGTGACTTTCTTTAGCGGCGCGCAATCCCGGCTCTATCCTTTTGAAGGACAGCGCCTGATTGCAGAAAGCCTGCCTCAAGCCAAACAGGTGATTTTTAAAAAATCCGGTCATACGCCCTTGCTGACTGAACCGCTAAAATTTTCCAGAGAACTCGGTGTCTTCTTGAAAGAGAATTCACAATCGAGTACTTCGGCAGTTTAAATATTCAGGAGAAAAATAATGAAAAAACTGGTGGTCTTTTCAGGTGCGGGTATGAGCGCAGAAAGTGGCATCAATACCTTCCGTGACAGCGATGGTCTTTGGGAACAGTATCGGATTGAAGATGTCGCCACTCCGCAGGCCTGGGCCAGAGATCCGCAACTGGTACAGCGCTTTTACAATGCACGCCGAAAAAATATTCTGGAGGCAGAGCCAAATACTGCACATCTCCAGATTGCGCAACTGCAACAAGATTATGATGTGCATGTCATTACCCAGAATATCGATGATCTGCATGAACGTGCCGGCAGCAGCAAAGTGATTCATCTTCATGGCAATATCCGACTGGCCAAAACCTCAGGTCCAGATGCACAAAGTACGACCGAATTCTATCCGGTTGAAGAAACTGATTTAGATTTAAACAAGCACTTTTGCACAGCAGGTTATCCACTGCGTCCACACGTGGTCTGGTTTGGCGAAGCCGTTCCTGCCTATGCAGAAGCCCAAAATTGTGTACAAGATGCCGATATTTTTGTGGTGATTGGCACCAGTCTGCAAGTTTATCCAGTGGCGGGATTGATTCATGACATTCCGGTATCTTGCCAGGCCTATTATATTGACCCCAGAGCAGACCAACAACAATTGCCGGTACAATTTCACAAGATCACCCAAACGGCTACTGACGGTGTGCAACAGTTGATTCAGCTCCTAGAAAAATAATTTCATCACAAGACATATGCTGTGTCATGTTCGATGATGATTATTCAGGTATTTAGAAAACGTAGCGACACTTAATCATATTGGTTACAGCCTAAATACTATCTAACTCTTACTGTCTATAGCATACACCTCGTGATTTTCTAAAGTGAAATAGCCGTATCTAAGGCGCCACACTTAAACCAAATTTTTTCAAATTTGGATATTCATAGGGGGCATCTTCAGCTGGATAACGTAATGACTCGAGCCCATAAATTTGTGCAATATTCCATAAAATACTTTCACCCGCAGGTAGAGTTTGTGGCTGAATTTTATAAATTGAATCCTGATAAGCGCTATCACTATCAACAAATTTCCAGCCCTGTTGCTTAAACAAATCAATAATGTCTTCTAGCCAAGCCGCATTAATGGCTCTTACATGAAGTAAAAGCACATGCTTGGGGGAACGTCCTAATGTTTGTTGTGCTAAATTATCGTAATACTGTGCTCGATCAAGCAAATGAAACAGATAGGCTTGTTTTAATTTATTCAGGTTTTCTTGATCTTGTGCTTGCTGATACTGCAAAAACAGTTGATTGTAATACCAATCACTCGCATCGATGCTAACAGTTCCCGATTGATAATGATGGGTTATCAGCCATTGTCGTACTCCTTCCCTTTTTTCTAGCGTATTTCCCTCTTTAAGAAATGGAAATCGGTAACGTGGTACAAATCCGGGTAATGTAGAAAATATTTGATGTCCTTGCTCTATGTCTTTTAAATAATTTTTCAAGCTAATGTCATCTTTATTTAGGTTAAGATGTAAATTTCCATGATTGCCTATTCGATGCCCCTGTTTCCCCCACTCTGAAATCATCTGCAACCCTTTTTCTGTGCTAATTTTACTGACGCTTGGATAGACAATAGCCAAAATTCGCTTTTGTTTTAGGGTATTTAGAATGTCATTATTGATATGACAAGCATCTGGGTTATTGGCTGGGTCTAGTCCATCATCGAAACTGAGGGCGATCTGTTGAGCAAAAGCCACATGAGAAACACAGAGACATAGGCTTAAGACAATTTTTTTAATCATAAATGAGTGCTAGAGCTTAGAAAATAAATACCTTTTAACCTAGGGTGTGTCCTCATTTGGCTTTGCACCAAATAAATATACAGGCTATACGAATCATAGATTTATAATTGCGTGCCA
>NZ_WURP01000017.1:0-37207 GCF_009829025.1 Acinetobacter sp. 18QD2AZ41W
CATAGTATTCGTCGTTAGAAAACAATTATTGTGACATTATTTCAATGAGTTATCTATTTTTGTCGTGTACAGAGATTTTTTTTATAAGCTTAAGTTGGAAAGAAAAAAACCTAAAGTGGGTAGAATATCGGATTTGGTTCAATCTTTAGCATCGCCTACATGCATCCTTGCTAACAGCGGGGATATAGATGATTTAAATCTGTTTGAATCAAGGGAAGGGTTATATATTTCATTAGAAGAACAAGGTGATAAGATTTTAGTAAATTTTCAAGGGTTTCAAATCCATCAATATTCAGCAGGAAAATTAAAGTCTACTTACATACCCTGGGTTTGCAATGATGGTGAAACCCACTACTTAGATTTCGTATATTTTAGTGACAAAGCAAACGGTCTCTTTATAAAGATTAACAACTCTGATGGCTTTGCTTTGAAAAAGGTTCTAGATCCGCAAAGTTACACTATAGAGATTGATGCAAAATAAAATACTAACCTCCTCCGGGAGGTTTTTTAATGGGTGGAATTTATGGATATAGACGACTATTTCTGGAAAACCAAAAAGCGTCCAATCAAAACCAAACCCCGCAATAGGCCATTATCGAAAGCTAAAGAAAAATACTTAGAAGCAGAAGAAACCCTATTTCAAGAATTAGAAGAATATCGAATTGGTTATCGTCGAAAGTTTCAATTTGAATCAACCAAAAATTGGCGCTTTGATTTTTATATTGTGAAGTTGAATCTTCTTATAGAAATTGTGGGCAGTTCATGGTCAGTTGGTCGTGGTGGGAAAAAGATAGCGAATTCATTTAATAAGTATGATCTTGCTGAAGATCAAGGTTATACATTTGTGCGTCTTGAGCCTCATCAAATTGAATCGGGTTATGCAATTAACTGGATTCGAAGTCAGTTAGAGAGATTAGAAGATGGAACAGTTCAGACCATTCCCACCGACGGATCTGATTGATCAGGCTGAGGAAGAGGAAGCCATTCGTTTGGCACCGGCACCAGAGCTTAAAGAATGGGTCTTTAAAAATTGGCTAACTTTAGGCGGTGAACTGCATAACCCGGATCATGATCATATTGCTGAACTACTGCATGACAATGAAGAGTTCCTTGCATTCGCCTGGGCTTCATCTGCCGCCGTGGCAAAAAAACGTATGGTATTGGGACAATGTGAAAAGGTCATGTTTAACGTGGGCGGATGGAAGAAAGCACGCCAGGAACAGCAGATGCGAGACTGGTTCGGCTTTGTGCCTCAATACCTGATTACGGTTGATGCAGCATTCTGTGAACAGGCTTCGGATCGTGAATTCTGTCGACTGATTGAACATGAGCTATATCACATCGGAGTTGAACGGGATGAAGATGGGGAAATCATTTATAGCGATATGACTGGACTGCCTAAGCATTACCTGGCTGGCCATGATGTTGAAGTGTTCTTTGGTGAGACCAGACGGTGGGGTGCAGACGAGTCTGTTAAGCGACTTCTGGAAATTGCCAAGAATGCGCCGTTTGTATCTGAAAAAAGTATGGCTGCGTGTTGTGGGAACTGTGTGATTAATTAAAATGGGATCAGATTTTAGCTTTACTTTATTTCATTTTTTTGTAGATTTGATCTAAAGGAGGGCACGTATGGCTACATATAAACAAATTCAAGAATTCCTTACTGAAAAACATGGGCGTACTTTTAAAAGTTGCTGGATAGCAGATATTAAAAATCAGCATGGTTTAACTAAAAGGCAAGCACCTAATAGGTATGATCCAGATAACCGTGTTCATCCTTGTCCTGAAGAACATAAGGGTAAGGTTGAAGAAGCATTGAGGCATTTTGAAATGATTTAAAAAAGCTCCCCGATTAAAGGGGATTTTTTTTGCCTACTTTGCATGACGTAGCATGACAAAAGGGGGATTTATGGCAGCACTTAAAGAGCCTGTAAAAATATTTATCGTTCAAGCTCTTGCATGCCGTGATACCCCTCAAGAAGTTGCGGAGTTGGTCAAGCAAGAGTTCAATATTGAAATTGATCGCCGTCAGTGTGAAAACTATGACCCGACTAAATATGCAGGTCGCAATCTCGGGAAAAAACTTGCAGATCTATTCAACCAGACTCGTAAGAAATTTGATGAAGGTTTGATAGATATTCCAATTGCTAGTAAGTATTACCGGCTTAAGCAATATCAGAAGCAACTTGAAAAAACCAAGAATGCAAAATTAGCACTCAAGATTCTTGAACAGGCTGCTAAAGATGTAGGTGGTCAATTCACTAACCGACAAGAAATTACCGGTAAGGACGGCGAAGCATTACAAACAACAGTTGTGCACGCTACCCAAGACCAAGTTGAAGCTGCTGTAAAGAAGGCCCAAGAGGAATACTAAATGGATCTGCAAACACAGGTTGAAAAGAAGCTGTGTGAAGATGAGCATTTATATTTCACCCGGCGATTCTTTAAACCCCGTATGGGTTTTAAATTTACTGTGAACTGGCACCATGTTTATATCTCTTGGATCATTGATCAGGTGATAGCTGGTGAGATTGCGAACGTAGTTATCAATGTTCCACCAGGGGCCGGAAAAACTGAACTGACCACCAACTTAATTCCACGTGGCTTAGCTTTAAATGCTCGATCACGGTTTCTGTATTTGTCCTTTTCCCAATCACTGGTAGAAGGTGTGTCTGATACGGCGCGTGACATTGTGAAGTCTAAAGACTACCGCCAGATGTGGGATTTAACCGTATCGAACAGTACCGACTCTAAGAAAGAATGGAAGATTACGGTTGAGGACTACGACGTTGGCCATGTGTATGTGGCTTCCATGGGTGGACAGGTAACGGGACGGCGGGCAGGGACGCTGGCAGATGATGGATTTACTGGCTGTATCATCATTGATGACCCGTTAAAGCCTGAAGATGCTTTCAGTAAGATCAAGCGGGATGCTGCGAATCGTAAGCTACTGAACACGGTGAACTCCCGTAAAGCTAAGTCTGATACACCGATCATCATGATCATGCAGCGTCTTCACACTGAGGATCCAACTAACTTTGTCATGACGGGAAATCTACCAGGTGAATGGAACCAAGTATCTATTCCGGCACTGATTGATGATAAGTACATTGCAACACTGCCAGAGCATATTCAAAAGCTGGTACCGCGAGATACTGAGCGTGATGAGCAGGGTCGTCAAAGTTATTGGCCAAAGAAAGAATCACTGCAATCCTTACTGCAGCTTGAAAAGGGTGGTAAGGATAAAGAGGGCGCGACGGTATCACGCTATACATTCTCAAGTCAGTACATGCAGCAGCCTAAAAAGCTGGGTGGTGATTTGATTAAGTCTGAATGGTTTGGATTCTATAAAGAGCACCCAGAGCTTCAGTGGCGCGCCGTCCTTGTCGATACAGCGCAGAAAACCAAAGAGCACAATGACTACTCTGTATTCCTGCTGGTGGGTATGGGTATAGATGGAAAGCTGTACTTACTGGATCTCTTGCGTGGCAAATGGGAAGCACCGGAACTAAACCGCCAGGCTAAGGCATTTCTGGACAAGCACAAAGAATACACCTGGCATACCAAGCCTATTCGCTACATGAAAGTAGAGGATAAGGCATCTGGTACCCAATTGATCCAGACACTCGGTACTTACTCAGGTGTTGCTGTGATTCCGGTCCAGCGTAATACAGACAAGCTATCCCGTTTTATGGATGTGCAGGTTCATCTTGAAGCGAACTATAAGGACAAGCCTGAAGATCGTTTCGTGATGGTACCCAAAGATGCTCACTGGGTAGGCGAGTTTTTTGAAGAGTGTGAAGCGTTTAATGCGGCATTTACCCATGATCATGATGACCAAGTGGATACGCTCATTGATGCAATTGAAGATGCAGTAATTGCGATTAATTATAGCCCACCAGCGGCTTAAGGTTTTATTTATGGCTAAGAAAAGTAAAAAGTCTGAAAATAGTAAGCCCGAATCTGGTGCACTCTATTCTCATGAGGCAGAGCAGGCCTTAATCAGTTATCTGACTAAAATGCCGGATGGTGATGAAGTTTTGCGTAAAGCCGGTGTTACCCGCCCACGGTTAAAAGTCATGATGTATGACGATGAGATTTATCAGGCAATTGAAAAACGCCAGGATAAACTTGAGAGTGCATCATGGCGTGTAGAACCGATGGATCGACCGGAATCCAAAATCATCATGGAGCATCTGCGCGAGTGGTGGTCGGAGATTCTTTTGGGGGCACAGAATGCCCGCTGGTATGGATACTCAGTCTTGGAGGCGATCTATACCAAGCCGGAAGAACCAAGTCTGCATATTGAAGGTGACACCATTACGCCGTTTATTGGTTTTAAATGGATTGGTGAAAAGCCAATGCAGTGGTATGAGCCTAAAAATGATGGTCGCCTGATGTTGCTGGCTAACTACAACATGACTCGACAAGATCAAGAAGTAGATCAGCGCTTCAAACACTTTTTGACACGTTGTAAATCTACTTATGAGAATCCATTGGGTGAGGCTCTTTTAAGTCGACTGTACTGGGTCTGGTTCTTCAAAACATCTGGCTTTAAGTTCTGGGCCAAGTTTGTTGAAAAGTTTGGCTTACCAATGCTGGTTGGTAAAACTGCCGGCAAGACGACAGATATGCGTGATGCACTGCTTAGAGCACATGCCAGTTCGGTTATTGCCTTAAGTGGCACAGATTCGGTGGAGATTCAAACTGCTAATACTAATGGCAATGCTTCCCAGACATTTGAAGTCTTTGATAAGAACCTTGAACGCCGTATTCAAAAAGTTATCCTTGGCCAGACTTTGACAAGTGGTACCGACGGCGCAGGTTCGCGAGCTTTAGGTGATGTGCATTTAGAAGTACAGAACTCAAAGTACAAAGCCGATGTGCGAATGATCATGCCAACGATCCAAGCCATTATTAATGCTTTATGCGATCTAAATGGCTGGGAACGTCATCGGGTAATCATTGGTGAAGAAAAATCACTGGAAGAACCTAAAGCGGATCGTGATGTGAAGTTAAAAAATGCAGGTGCAGTCTTAACGCCACAATACTTTAAGCGTGAGTACGGGCTTGAAGATGGGGATGTGATTGAACAGAACCAGATTGGTTTCAATCAATTCACTGCATTACCGCGCCAAGCATTCAACTTTAAGGCATCAGCAAACAAACTATCACCTGAACAGCAAGAAGTTGAAGAATTGACTGACGGCCAGGATGAATTGCAGTTACTAAAACCAGATCAGGTTAAGGAGTTGGTATTAAAGTCCGATAGCCCTGAAAGCTTGGCTTATAACTTGATGCAGTTAATACCTGGTGCAACTCAGACACAATTCACGGCCAATCTGGATCAGGCTTTGTATGCAGCAGATGTGCTGGGGTATGTGACGGCGCAAGGTGGGAAGTAGTTATGGAAATAGCACAACAAAATGAGCTATTCATTAAATCATATGAATACGTTTATGGGCGAAAACCACATTCGGAGTTTAGGACGCCGCCTTGGAAATTTGTAGTCAAGCATGGATTTTCCAACTCAAGCGACGAGATTGAAGATAAAAAGTTTTATAAGCATTCACATAATGTCTGGCTGATGTTTCAGTACGGCATGAACGCAGAAAAAAACTTGACTTCATTGGGGAGTGTCTATGCAACCAGTCACGTTTCTTGAGGCGCTTCGGTACGCTCACAGTAAAAAGATTGTATTGCCTGATGAATTCTACTCAATGGATTTAAAGACCCGGCAGATGGCAACCACGGTTAGCTTTTTGTCGAGTCTCGAACAGATTGAGACGGTCATCAAAGCGGTGAATAAATCGATTGCCGACGGCGGTACCTTCAAGGACTTCCAGAAGCTGATTGAAGAATCTGAAATCATTCTGCCAAAGCACTACCTGGACAATGTATTTCGTACCAATATCCAAAGTGCTTATGGTCATGGTCGGTGGCAACAACAGCAACGAAATAAGGCTAAACGACAATACCTGATGTATTCAGCGATCAATGATAGCCGAGTGCGTCCGAGTCATTTGGCTTTAAACCGGATCGTATTGCCGATTGATCATCCGTTTTGGCTAACACATTACCCGCCGTTGGGCTTTCGTTGCCGATGCACCGTGATTGCCTTAACCGAGAAGCAGGCATTGAAATACGGCATTACGCCAGATGATAAGTTGCCAGAAGTGGCCGAGGCGTTGGACTGGAGTTCTCATCCATTACAGTTTGGTGAACTTGAAACGCTGGTAGATAAAAAGATCAGTGCTTCGAGTTTAGATAAGGAATATCTCCTGGAGCAGAAAGAAGTTATTAAGGCTGAATGGACGGCGAGTAAAAAGCTCACCAGTTTATTTGCTCCGATGGATGATAAGACTCGGGACCTATTCGATACGGTGGCCAATACGGTAATTCCACTAGATCCAAGTATTCGCCCAAGTGCGATTCGGACTTTCCTTGATTATGTGCAGGGAAATGATTCAGCGCTGACTAGCTACTTAAACTCCGCTACAAGTTCACTAGCTAATGATGTACTTAAGCGCTGGCTTAGTACCGATATGGCAGTAATTCAGGCTGTTGCAAGCAATACGGCTTCAACCGTGGTGGGTGCTGCGACGCTTCAACAGGTAGCAACCTATCAGGTAGGGCAGACAATCCAGTTTAATGCGCCGTTGCTGATGGTAGATATAGCTTCGGATATCGTCATCAAAATTGAGAATGCTAAAGGTTTAGGTATTGATCTGGATATGTTGAATGCTGGTAACGGCGTTTTATTTCCAATTGGACTGTCGTTTGAGGTTGTTTTGATTGAAGCGGTTGAAGGGCAGATGGTTTACACATTAAAAGCATTGGTGAATTAGATGTGTTGTAAAAATTGCTGTAGTTGCTCATGTAAAGCAAGCTCAGGTTATCAACCTGAGGCTAAACCTGAATATGTTCCACCACCGCCTTTAGTGCGAATTAATCCACCCAAAAAACCATAAATCAAATTCAACTTAAGCACCTTCGGGTGCTTTTTTTATTGGAGCATGAAAAATGCCAGATCCAAATGAAGAACGGCTGAAGTATTTATTCAATGCCTCGGCAATTGAGGTGCCAAAAGCCGAAGAAGGGCAGAAGCGGAAATTTAAAGGCACTGCTTATGCTGGTGGTCGTGTAGATGGTCACTGGTATTGGGGGCGCTCTGGTGTGGTGTTCGATCTTGATGGAATTGAGATTGATAAGCCAACAGCCTTACTTGAAGAACACTTTGGTTCAAGTCGAATCGGCGTTGTTCAAGCGGTAGATACAAACGGAAAGATTGATGTATCTGGTGATTTCCTTACGAATGCGAAAGCACAAGAGATTGTTCAAGACTCTGATGACGGTTTCCCATTCCAGATGTCGATGATGATTGATCCAGGATCCATTGAAGAAGTATCACAAGGCAAATCGATCACTGTAAATGGTCAGTCCTTTGAAGGCCCGATCACAATCTTCCGTCAAAACCGTATTCGTGAATTTACGATCTGTTCAACAGGTGCTGATCGTAATACATCAATTAAAGCCTTTTCGGGCAAAGCTAACCCAAACCCAACCAAAGAGGACACCAACGTGACCGAATTAGAAAAAGCACAACAGGCCAAAGAGCAGGCAGAGCGTGAGCGTGATGATGCGTTGACTGAACTTAAGCAATTCAAAGCGCAAAAGCGCGCTGATGAAATTGCAGCTTTAGAAACTGAGCTGAAAACACAGTTTAGTGCGGAAGATAAAACCGCTTATACCAATATGGATGATTCAGTTTTTACTTTCACGGCTAAGCAACTTCGTCAATTCTCGGCAGGTAATACACAACCACCAGTTGCACCACAGCCACAACAAACACCAAGTGTGAATCCAGCATTTGCTCACCTGTTTAGCCACCAAGCTAATCCGGGGCAAGGTGGCCAGTCGAATAATACCGACACTCACAAATTCACTTCTGGTGCACAAGCATTTGCAGAACAAAAGGGGAAATAATTCATGGCTATTCACTATGTACCGCCTATTTCAGTCACATCAAAACGGCTGATCCTGGACAATGAAAAATTACGTCGTGCCAATGCCAAGGTGCCAGCCGCCACAGCATTTAAATACGGTGATCTATTAACGCTGTCAGATACTAATGTGCTGGCCCATGCTACTGATGAAAAAACATGGGATGTCATCTGCGGCCAAGATGTTACCGCTGCAGAAGCTACGATTAAGGCTGCTGATGGAATCGAAATTCCGGTGTACTACGGCGGCGTATTTAATGTCGAAGCTGTATCAGTAAATGGAACTTTGCTTACAACTGCTCAATATGATGCAGCGCGTGCACAGGCAACTAAAAACAAAATCGAACTTTCTAAGGTGTAATTAACATGCCACAGTCTTTTAATATTGAAGGTGCTCCACTTGAACTTCTTGATGTGGGTGAGCTTGCACTGATCCACTCAAACTACCGTCCGATGGACACCTGGCTTTTAGACAAGCTTTTCCCTAATCGCCCGTTATTCACGCGTGATGACGTACCTTTGGCGGAAGTGTCTGCTGAGCATGATTTGGCACCACTGGTATCACCACAACAACCTGGTAAGCCATTCGATACCACTCAATCCGGTGAAGTACGCCACGTCAAACCGGCTTACTACAAACCAAAAAATCAGGTCACACCTGCAGAAACTTTTGAAATTGCTTTGCTTGAGCGCTTGCGTGCGGCAAAGATTATTTCTACGGGTAATCAGCGACTGTCTGAGCAAGAGCAAATGATCGTTGCTCAGATCGCAGTGATGAAGCGCAACCATGATGCGATTGATAACTCAGTCCTGATGATGGCGATTGATTTACTAAAAAATGGTAAATATGCGCTTCACTCAGATGATTATGAATACAACTTGGTGGATTACCGTCGTGATGCATCTTTGACATTTACGCCGTTAACCAAGTGGAATGAAGTGGGTGCCAAGCCGGTAACGGATATCCGCACCATGCTTGAACGTCAATTGGCGGCGGATGGTGGTGAGGCTAAGCTGTCTGTTATGTCTGGCTTGGTTTGGGCAGCTCTCTGGAACAATGAAGAGTTTAAGAAAGAGTTCATCACGCCGTATGCTGGTATTTCTGTTCCAGTGAATCCAAGTTTTGGTGTTAAGGAATCAGCGACCTTCAAAGGTACTTTTGATGGAATCGAATTCTGGGTATATGACGCAACCTACCGCAACAAGGGCAAGGTGAATCGTTTTATTCCTAAGGATTACTTCTCTTTGATCTCTGATACTAATGGTTCAGTTGCTCACTGTAAGATTAAAAACATGTTGGCCAACGGCGTTGCTCAGCAATACTTTGATCGTCAATGGTACTGCGAAGATCCAAGCGGCATTATGCTGATGACCGAATCAGCTCCACTGGTTGTGCCGTCTAATAAGAACGGTGTAGTTGGTGGTACTGGCTTTATCACCCTATAAGGAGCAAGACATGCCGAAGTACACAGCAAAACAATCCATCGGGCATTTTATGCCAGGTGATGAAATCAAAGGGCTTGAAGCTAAACAACTTCAGGCCCTTTTAGCATCTGGGGCTATTGAAGAATATCAAGAGCCGGAAGAGCCTAAAGCAGATGGCACTGCTGCACGTTTGGCTGAACTTGAAAAGGCCAATGCTGAGCTGACAGCAGCAAATAAAACCTTAACTGAAGCCAATCAGGCCGCAGTTGCTGACAAGGCCAAATCTGATCAAGAAGTTGTTGATCTGAAGGCGAAAGTGGCTGAGCTTGAAAAGGCAAAGTCTGCTGCAAAACCTAAAGCAGATCCAAAGTCTGCTGACGAAACCAAGTAGGTGATCTATGTATGCGACTGAGGAAGATTTGGTCGCACGATTTGGTGATGAGATTGAAAATCTAAAAACGATGCTTCCTTCTCAGTCCTCAGTAACTGATGCAATTCAGGATGCGACAGAGGAAATTAACGGCCACATCGGCGGCCGTTATCCTTTGCCGCTTCCCAATGTGCCCAGTAATTTAAAGCGTATGGCCTGTGATATCGCACGCTATCGTCTTTACTTTCAGCAACCCACCGAAGAGGTGCGTCAACGTTATGAGGATGCGATTGCATTCTTAAAACGTGTTGCTGACAACAAGGCACATCTGCAGATTCAGTTACCGGAAACAAGCCAGATCGTGGATGACCAACCTAAAGGGCGACCTTCGACAGCACCGGTCGGTACTTCATATACCGGTGGCGTATTTGGGGATTCTATCCTGGATCAAATGCCCAGCATGAAGTGAGGTGTTTATGGCTTTCACAATAACCATTCGAGCTGATAGTTCACCTATTGAAGCAGTGCTTAACCAGTTGGGTAACTTTGATTCGCTGAAGAACCAGTTGTTTGATGAGATTGGTGCTGGGCTTGTGAATAGTATTCAGCATCGGTTTTTAACCGGTACTGGTGTGGATGGTAACCCGTGGAAGATTTCATGGAGAGCCAAGCTGCAAGGTGGCGAGACGCTACGTGATACTGGCCGCCTAATGAATTCCTACACACACAATGTACTTTCAAGTGGCGTGGAGGTGGGTACAGATGTTGCGTACGCACCACATCTGCATTACGGCGCAACAATCCTACCCAAGAATGGCCAATACATAACTTTTGCAGTGGGTGGCCAATATCGGAAAGTTAAGCAATCCATTATTCCGCCTCGGACTCAACTCGGCCTTGATGCTGAAGATGAAGTTATGGTTTTGGATATTGTCGGGAGTCTTATAGATGAGCACCTTCTTCGCGGTGCGTGATGAGATTGCAGAAAAACTGAAAGAGATTCCAGAATTTCTAAAGATCTATACGCCGTTAAACTCAGTCAGCGTAACTGAGATGTCGCAGGTCACGCCGTCGGCACATGTCAATTTTGTCCGTATAGACAAGAAAGCCAGTGCAGGTCGTGGAAGCATCATCCAGATCGGCCAGCAATGGGCGGTTACGGTGGCATGTCGCAATGCTCAATCTCAGATGACTGATGGACGTGCTGTAAGTGATGAAGCCGGGCTTTTGACTGAAAAAGTTATTCAACTTCTGTCAGGCTGGCAGCCTGAAGCATCACGTACGGCGCTGGATTTCATATCGGTTCGGGATGGTTATAGTCCGGGCTTTGCATACATCACGATTATTTTTGAATCACAAAAATTCATTTAGGAGCCAGTCATGGCGAAACAATACAAGGCAACTCAGCCTGTCGGTCGCTTTAAAAAGGGCGATATGGTCGGCGGGCTGGATGATGCTCAAATTAAAAAATTAGTGGCAGATGGCGTGATTCAGGAAGTACCTGAACCTAAAGCTGCTGCTCCAGCCAAGAAAACCACAGGGGATGAAAAGTAATGGCTAAAGAATATATCTCGTTGCAGGGTAAATTCTATTTATCCAAGCTAACCAATGGTATTGCTGGCGCTATGCGCCATCTGGGCAACGTGCCTGATTTTGAACTTGAGATTGGTGCAGATGTTATTGAGCATCAAGAGTCAACATCAGGCAATCGCACAACTGACTTTACGATGGTAAATACAACTTCTGTGAATTTCTCTGGAACACTTGAAGAAGTAGACAAAGACAATCTGGAGTACATTGTATCTGGTACCAACTCTGAAGTTGTAAGCAAAGCGATTGCTGATGAATCATTGGGTACTGTGGTTGCTGGTCAGGAAATCCAATTAAAGGGCTATAACTTATCAGAAGTGACCTTTAAGGACTCAACCAGCGGCACACCAAAAACACTTACTGATGATCAGTACACCGTGGATGCTAAGTTTGGCACTGTGATTTTCCATAATGTAGCAGACCTCACGATGCCGATCCTAACCACCTACACAACAGGTGCTGTAACACATACCACTTTGGCAAATAACTTCAATGAAGAATATGAGTTGTTCTTCAAAGGGGTGAATACAGCAAATGGTAAGCATATGGCTGTTCGTTTGTGGCGTACCAAGAAGTCACCTGAAACCACTTTCCCATTAATTCATGAAGAATTGGGTCAGTATGAAATCTCTGGTCAGGCCTTATCTGATGTGGGTAAAGAAACAGACCCAACACTTGGCTTGTATGGTCATATCGTAACGATTCCGGCAGCGACAGCACCGTAACCCACACAGGCACAAAGAACTCCACGGCGCATTAGCGTCTTTTTTTGTGCCTGTTTAACTTTAAATGAAAATATCGTCTCATAAGATTTTTAAGGTCATATTGCTTATCTTTAGACGACGCAAGAAACAATAAAACGATAAAAAATGATTATCGACGATGACAAATCATGATTGACGATGATGTCATTATTATATTATAGTTTGGTCATACCCCTTGGTTGTACGCAGTCTGCCATTTAGACCCCGCTGAACCCGAGGGGTTTTGTGTATCTAGGGGATAAGAATGTCAACGACTGCAATTCTAGTAGATGGGGCTTTTTTTCTAAAGCGCTATAAAAGTATTTATACCAAACCAGAAGACCAAACGCCTGAGGCAGCCGCACGAAATTTATACACTATGTGTCTTTCTCATCTTACTGAAGGCAGAAGAGATGCAAGAAAATCTGGTCGAGATGGTGAGCAAAAGGGTTTCACTAGAGAGCATCAGCTTTATAGAATTTTTTATTATGATTGTGAACCTTTAACCAAAAAACATCATTATCCAATATCTAAGAAGCCAGTCGATTTTGCAAAGTCTGAAACAGCTACCTTTAGATATGCATTTTTTGAGTGCTTAAAAGAACAAAGAAAGGTAGCACTACGCATGGGACATCTGTCTGACATTAGTGGATGGATTATTAAACCTAGAGTCATGAAAGAACTTTTAGCCGGAAGAAAGGAATACGCTAGCCTAATAGATGAAGACTTTATGCTTGAGGTTACTCAGAAAACTGTAGATATGAAAATAGGTCTCGATGTAGCAAGCTTAACCTATAAAAAATTTGTAGATCAGATTATTTTAGTGTCTGGGGATTCGGATTTTTTGCCAGCTGCTAAGCTGGCTAGAAGAGAGGGAGTGGATTTTATTCTAGATCCAATGCATAAACCAATCCCTCCGGATCTTTCAGAGCATATTGATGGCAAACGATCAACCTGTCCTAGGCCTAAACACCCTAACAGACAACCTAAATTAGCTATTGCTGAATGATCAAAACCGCTCCCCGGAGTGGTTTTTTTAATACTTGATGATTATGTAACATTCTGTTATTACAATTGTTGTTTAATAGGACTATAAAAGATATTCTGTTCACGTTAAGAATAAAACTGCTATGACTAAAATAGAAATATTTGTCTCCATCCTAGCCGTAATAATTATTTCTACTATTATTTATCTTGTATGTCAGTAAGTTAGGAAGCTAAGAACCGCCTTTGGGGCGGTTTTTTGATAAGTGGAAGTTTCACCTGGCTATATAAGTTGAATTTTAAAAATACTTAAAATGGTTAAACATAACTTTACAAATCCACTCTCCCTAGATGTTAGATAAGATTGAAAATTAATGTAAAGTGTCGCCCTTAATACATGGGGATATTATGAAAAATTTAAGCTTATTCTTTTTTATTATGATTTTAGCGGGTTGCGGACACAGAGAATCTAACGGTCAGCAACCTGATCTAGAAACAATCAAGAAAGAACAGCTTGAATTTGCAAAAGAAGCCACTAAAGAATTCATTCCCAATCCTGATTCAGCTAAGTTCCGCAATCAAGTCGGGGATTGTGGGGAAGTTAGCTATAAGGAAGTAGGGGGCACAGATATTGATTTCCAGCGTTTCATTGTGCTTGAAAAGAATATAGTGCTTGTAGAAAATCAGATGGATCCAAAGCAATTTGAGCTTTCATGGAAAAGCTCCTGCACACCAAGTTGGAATAAATAATTATAAGGCCCTCATTTGAGGGCTTTACTTTATTCATCAGATGATTCGGGTGTGTTTGCTTGCTTCCTTGCATGCTCTAAAGCAACCTGTTGTGCTTCAGCTGCAGCAGTAGCCTCAATTGATGGTTCTGATGCGATAGCTGCGGTGCCAGTGAATCCGAATAAAACCAAGATTAGAATTTTCGAATACTTTTTCATTTGAATTTCCTCTACGTTTCTAAAACTTAATTTCAGTGTAGAGAAAGGGTTAATTGTATGATGTATCCGCTATGTCGGGATATGTAAGATATTCAGGACTGACGTTATAGAGATACAGGATTATGTAAGCACTATTATCTGATCAGTTTTTTTGTTGAGTTGATTAACGAAAGTTTGGATTTTTTTTAATATACATACTTCATATTGAGACCCCATCATGAATGATTTTTTCCTAGCAACGAATCGAAGCATCAAAATTAATGACATCGAAGTGCGCCAGATCCAAATGAAGGACTTTGATACTTGGGCAAAGCATGCCGAAGTATTAAAAAACTTCATTAAAGACCAGAATCATTCAGATAAGATTTTAAATGAACTATTTAAAGCTCATGGTGTACAGGTCATCTCGACTATGGCATGCGTCACCGATCTGGACCATGAATCACTAATAGAGCTTGCTGCTGATGAGCAGGGATTTAAGGATTTGCTTAAAGCGGTGCTTCTCGTTAATCAGGCTTACTTCAAATATGAAAAGCCAAAGCGTGGAGCTAAAAAGAAAGATGACTCGACTTGGTTTGATTCATTCCAGTTTCTGGTATCCATGGGCCATCAGCATAGTGAAATTATGGAAATGACATACGGCGCATTCCAGGGCTACGTTAAGGCTGCAAACAAGCTGTATAAGCAGGGAATCTTTAATAACGCCGTAGCTGGACGTGTAGCACAATCTGATAAGAAAGGCTTTGAATCATTTAAGAAAGAAATGGTTTCTGATTGATAAAGAAATAAGCAAACAGTAGTATGGCCATATTAAATCAATACTTATGAGGGGGGCATATGGGAAGTTATATTGAAGAAAACTTAGCTAGAGATGAGAAAATCATTATCAAGGCACAAGTAACATGGTTGTCTCAATTCTGGTATTTGTTGTTTGGGGGGCTATTTATCTTATCTGCGCTGGGATCAAAAAGCGGAGTTTCTTTTTTTATTGGGCTACTTTTAATTGGGATAGCTGCTATACATGTTTTAACAACAGAGCTAGCTCTAACAAATAGACGTATCATTGCTAAGTCTGGATTAATTCGAAGAAATACGATTGAGTTAAAAGTAAATCGTGTCGAAAGTCTGGGTGTAGATCAAGGCATTTTGGGGCGAATTTTAAATTTTGGATCAATTGTAGTAAAGGGAGTTGGTGGATCACATGCACCTATTCCTTATATCTCTAGACCAATGGAATTTAGACAACAAGTAAATAACTTCCTTGATGAATTGGACGATGCAGATAAAAAAGCATCCTAAATCATAAGAGCATCACCGTAATTTTTAATAGCTAAAACCAAGCCCTGCTTTTGCAGGGTTTTTTATTGCCTAAAATTCAGAGGTCAGCATGTCTGGTAAAAATTTAACATTCAAATTAGTCATGGATGCCGATACCAAGGGCTATATTGGCAATATCAGGCAGTCTGAAGATGTGACAAAGTCAGTATTTAATACGATCAAGCAAGAGTCTGATCGATTAAAACAAGCAACCACCGATGCCTCAAAGGAAATGGGTAATATCATCCCCAAAGGCACCAGTGAGTTGGCAGACAAACTTACCCAGTCCTTAAATGCTGCTACAGGCATCATTAAAAATGCTGGTGACAATGCAAAATCCACGGCAGGAAACTTTACGGATTTTGGCAATAGAACTGAAAAAGCTTTAGGCCAACTTAAAGGGGATTTAGCTCAAGCCAAGCAAAATCTTGAAGCATTTTCAAAAACCAAAGCTTCACCTGCTGATATTGAAAAGGCGCAGGTTCAAGTTGATCAGCTAGAAAAAGAAGTTCAGCAAGCAGATCAGGCTTTTAGTGGATTTCAAGCAGAAATAGGCAAAGCCAATACAAGCTTAAAAAATACTGATAGTGCAGCACAAACAGCTCAAAAAGGGCTTAATGGTGCAAAATTCGCTGTAACAGCACTTGTTGGTGCAATGGGGGGTATTGGTATTGGCTTGGGCCTTCGTGAATTATCAGAGGCCGCGGATTCCTATACCAACCTTTCAGCTCGAATCAACATTGCAACCAGTGATGGTGGTAATTTTCAGCAAGCCATGGCTGGGGTGCACCAAGTTGCGCTGATGACCAACTCAAGTCTTGACGCTACTGCAGGCCTATTTACGAAAGTGAATGATACCGGTAAGCAGATGGGGATGACCCAGCAACAAAGTCTTGATCTGGTCAAAACGATTAATATGGCTATTCAGACTGGCGGTGAATCAGCAGCTGCAGCTGATGCAGCAATAACCCAGTTCACGCAAGCATTACAATCGGGTGTACTTCGTGGTGATGAGTTTAACTCCATCATGGAACAGGCCCCAGGCATTTCAAAAGCTTTGGCTCAGTCACTTGGTGTAACTACCAGTGAGCTGCGTAAGATGGCAGAGAATGGCGAACTGTCAGCCGAGAAAGTTATTAAGGCTCTACAAAGCCAATCAGCCGCAATTGAAGCCGATTATGCCAAGTTCCCGACTACTATTGGCAACGCTTTACAGCGTATCGCTACACAATGGCAGATCCTGATTGGCACTATGGACCAAGCAAACGGCGCATCTACAACGGTAGCACAATGGCTGGTAACTCTGGCTGACAATATGGATGTAGTGCAGACCATACTCGAAGATATTGGTGAAGGCTTTATCTGGGTAGGGGATCAGCTTAAAAAAATCGATCCATCCACAATTGAGGCACTTAAAGAGGCATTAAGCACCACCTACGAGACTATTCAGTCCATGGCTGGTTCTTTAGGCAATGGAATTGGAATCGCCGTAGACCAGCTTGATACGTTGCTTGGAGCAATATTTAATTTTGAAAGCGGCATAGATACAGCAACAGATAAGACTAATGGCTTCACCAAAGCCTTGCAGGCTCTCAATGTAGTATTTGGATTCATTGGTGATGGTTTTGAAGCAATTAGTATAGTTGCCAACCTGCTTGCTGGCGTGTTTTATGATGTTGGTGCTGCATGGATAGGGTTTAAAGCCAATTTTAAATGGGGCGATGCCAAGGATCAGGCTATTGCAGATATGGATGCAATGGCCAAGAAAGCACAGGATTATTATGACCGTGCAACTGCTGGTGCAATGGGCTTTAAATCTGCAGGTATTGCTGCTATTGAAGACATTGGAAAGACCCAAGATCAGAAAAACCAAGAATCCCTGCAGAGCAACAATGCCACCTTTTCAGAACTAGTAAAGCAGAATCAAGAATTTACCCAAAAATCCAAAGATTTGGCTGGCGAACGTGCTGCTATCGATGCGCAGTTAAATCAGGCTCGTAAGGATGGCAACCACTCGACCATTGATGCAATCATTCAAAAATCTAATGAACTGGAGGGCCGCGAAAAGGAGCATGCAGCCAATAAAGCCGCATTAGATAAGGATATGCTGGCTTCTGCTCAGGATTATGCCGAGGCTGCTATCAAGGCCAATGGCGGTGTCATGGACGGCGTGATGCAGGCCGATCTATTAACTAAAGGCTATATCGTTACGATAGATGAGGCTGGCAAAGTTAGTGTTCAGGCAAGTCAGAGTGCGGAGCAGGCTGCTGAAAGTGCTGCTAAAAAGGAAGAAGCTCTCAAGCTGGCCAAAGAAAATGTTAAGAAAGCCGATGAGGAATATCTGGCTTATCAAAAACAGGCTGCAGCTGAACGTGCAATTCTGGAACAGCAGATTGAACAAGCCAAAAAGTCTGGTGATTTGAACGCCTTAGCCTCCGCCCAAGCATCCATTAATGCCATTAATACCAAAGAAGCAGAGCTGGCCAATAATCGTAATTTACGGATAGCTGAACTCAATAAAGCTAATGCTGGATCTGGCCAAGTGGCGGAAACAGCTTATTCAAGAGCATCTGCCGCTGCCAAGCTGTTTGGCGTGGATCTGGATGTTTCGCTAAATAAAGTTTCTAAGTCTTTTTCTAGTTCTGGAAACGAACTGGATGGACTTAAGACTAAGTTGGGTGAGGCAGGGTATACCGGTAAACAGGCTGGTGATGTTCTTTACCAAGCATGGGAAGAGTGGCTTAGTAAGGCGAAAAGTCAAGCTGAGATTGATGCGGCAAATGCCAAGATGCGTGAGTTTGAAGCGCAGGGTGTGTTCTCAACCAAGCAGGTTGAATTGGGTATTGTTGCAATAAAGAGAGCCACCTCTGAACTACCTGATGTCTTGGATGAAACAGGAAGGGCTTTCGAGCGGCTTGGCATTAAAACCAAAGAGCAACTTCGATTGTCAGCTCAAATGGCATTGGCTGATTTTGAAACAGTACGCCAGAGTGGCCAGGCTACTCAAGCGGATCTTCAAAAGGCTTATGAAAAGACAATTCAGCTGGCGTATGCCTCGGGTGATGCTCAAAGTATTGCTGCAGCAAATGCCAAAGCTGCCTCACTAGGCTTATCGATCCAGGTAAGTGAAACCGGCCAAGTTTCAGTAAAAGCCAATAATGCTGTAGAAGAAAGCTTACACCGTGTTCGCAATGCCACAGGTAATGCTGGTGATGGCTTTGATGATCTTGGCCGTAGAGGCGTTAGAGCGGGTAACGATACTACTGAAGCATGGGAAGAAGCTCGCAAAGCAACGGAAGCAGCTATGGCTTCTCAGGGCAAGATGAAGGCATCCAAAACCGGAACGACCGCTAAACACGGGCTTTCTGTTGAAGAAATTGAACAGAGACTTAAGGATATTGGTTATGAAGGTGATACCAAGCAAAAAGCTAAAGAGCTCTTCCAAGATGCTGAACCAGTGGCAGGTGGTTATTACAAATCAGCTTCCAATGAGTGGGTGAAGAGAAAGTATGGAACCACCGCCTACGATAACCAAAAGGCCCTTGGTAATGCGATGTATGTTATGGAGCAGATTGAACGGCTGGAGCAGTATGTTGGTAAAAATGGTAGATCGATCGGATCTAGTAGCCTAAACGACTATGCGCCGTCTATTCCTTCCGTACCATCAACTAAAGATTATGGTAAGGGGGGTGATAGTGTGAATTACAACATTCAATTCGGAGGTCAAACCCTATCCCTTACAGGCGATGCAAGCCAAAAGGATGTGATGACCAGTCTGGTAAATCAATTAAAAGGTATAGCGAAATCAACATGAAACTCATTCGCTTAGCAACATCCGAAACCGTCCCATTAGAGGACGGTTTTTTATGGCCTGATGAATTCTCATGGAAGGCTATTGAGCAGAATCAAGCCTATGCAATGGATGGAACTTTGCATATTCAGGAAGGCAAAAAGAAGTCTGGCCGACCTATTACTTTGCAACCGGCAGATTCACAAATGGGCTGGATCAAGCTGCGTGAACTACGGACTGTTTTGGAGTGGTCCAAGCTGCAGGGTGAGAATTTCAAACTACAGTTTGAACAACCACACGACAACCGACAATTCACCGTCAAATTTAACCACCAGGATGGGGCTTTAGAGGCCACACCAGTAAGAGGGATTCCAGCGGTATCACTGGATGATTATTTTAATGTGACCTTACGCTTTACGGAGCTAAACGATGGCGATTGAAACCAAAGATTTAGTGATTGTCAAATCTGAACGCTTGACTGATAACCCTGATGGCGGTGGTAAATATTCCGGTGTCGTGGTTCAGGATGGGATTAGCAATAACCTGTTCAATGATGTGTCGGAAATGGATCGAACCATGGGTGATGTATCCATGCGCAAGGTCTTTCCAATGGTTACGACTGAAGACACTGATTTACTCATGGGAGCAACAGTCTTTATATCTGAGCTGCCAAAGGATCCAAACGTATCAGCATTATTGTTCAGCACCAAAAGCTGGACGGATGAACGTCAGTCTGCTCAAAACCGGGTAGAAAACTACTTGGCCAAAGGTGGTCAGATTGCCGGTATACCACTGGACACGCATTGGCAGGGCATGTCATCACTGCAAGTGGCCATGTTTCCGCAAGAGGTTGAATCATCCGTTGGGGATACGATTGTCCTGATCAGTGATGAAGGTAAGGCTTTAGAGCGTGAGCAGTATGTACGCATTACTAAAGTTGAGACTCGCACTGCCATTATGGTCATCGATGGTAAGAATGTTGAGTATAAGGTTGCTACGTATTCCTTGAATGATGCTCTTGAGGTTGACTTTGTGGGTCTTTCAGCGCGTCAGTGGTACAACGGTGAAAAATCCAAAACTATCATCCGTGATACCATTGTTGCTGATACCGGCCTGTACTATTCATCTACTGCATTGGCTTCTGAAGCCAATGTGGGTGAATTCACGGTAAATGCCAAAAGTATCTTTGCTCAACTGATCCCATCGGCCCAGACTGAAACCCCGATCATTGATGTGAACGCGGCTGGTGAAAGTGTGGTACTGGTAGCGGGTAATGAAGGTACTATCACGGTTAATTACCCGAATATGGTGATTGGTATCAGTCAGAACCTGTATATCGGCTCTGCAGTGATTCCATCAAGTGTGTCGTTTAGCCTGCAAGGCCAGCAGATTAATGATCAGGGTGGCCTGCTTAAGAACACGCAAGGCACACAAGTTGGCACGATTGATTATCAACGTGGATTAATTCAGTGGACTGCAGCAGCACCAGCTGGAACCATAAGTCTAAATATTGCATTCAAGCCAGCTGCTGCACCGAATCAGTATTATCAGAGCCATGCGATTCCAGTGACTCAGAATAACCAGAGCACCAACTGGACTGGAGTTTTAATTCCGATTCCAGCACCAGGCGCTTTGTCAATCTCGTATATGTCACAAGGCAAGTTCTATGAGCTTAAAGATGATGGTTCAGGCCAGTTAAAGGCTGCCAGCCCTTCATTTGGCTCAGGCATGATCAACTATGAAACCGGCTCATGGTTATTAACAACTGGCGCACTACCAGATGTAGACACACCAATTCTGCTGAACTGGGGCACACCGATTGTCACTTTTGTTCGATCAAACTTGAGTGTTGAAAAAGCTGCCTTTGATTTTGATTTAGGCCGACCAGGTGTTTTGCCAGGCATGACCATCAACTGGTTGCTTGAGGGTGAGTCCAAAACAGCGACTTCGAATGCTCAAGGTAAGTTTACTGGGGATGCCACAGGTGAAATTAACTATGCCACCGGTACTGGCAAGATTATTCCAAACAAGCTGCCGCAGAAAGGTACAGTCTTCTCTGTGATCTATAACTATGGATACTCACTTGAACAAACCAAGATGGATGTTACCCCTGCAAATCAAAAGCTGACCTTTACCATTGGTACAGGACCAGCAATTCAGCCAAATAGTGTTGAGTTAAAAATTCCACTTCAAAGCAGTGAGGGGATTACAGGGTCTGTAACTCTGACAGATGTGCCGGTGAATGCAACTATGGGTAATCTAGTGAATAGCCGCGGTGAAGTGCAAGGCACCATTATCTATGCCACTGGCGCAGTTGAAGTCACACCAAAAAGTACAGCAAGCAGATTTGTGCAAACCTTTACACCTATGGCTATCTATTCGGCTGCCTAGCGAGGAAATATGTCTTTTTATTCTCCACAAACATCAGACATTCAGGGTCAGCAGGTTGAACTAAAAGCCCTTAATACTATTGATGTTCAAGTTAAATACCGTGATACATCCGGCTCCAATTCAGCAACCCACACAGTGACGGCCAACAAGTTAAAGCTGGATTTATCCTCTGGCTTTGATGAGCAGATTCTAACAGGCTCAGCCCGATTCAAAGTCGGTGCTGATACTTTCCTAGACCGTACTGGCTTGCTGTATCGTAATGTGAATCCAGCCAATAACAGCGGAATTCAGTCTGGTGTCATTCAATATGGCACCGGTATTATTGAAATCGACTCATGGACACCGAATGCAGATAACACAATTACACTGGAATCCTTGACCACCACAACCGACTTTTTACCGGTCAACAAGATCAGTTTCAGAACACCAATCATGCCAATCCGGCCTCAGTCTTTAACTGTGGTTGTGGGCACCATTGAATTTGGTCAGCTCACATTAACCGCCGATGAGAATGGGGTGATTGAGACCAGCCGGGCGCATGGTCAGGTGAACTGGGATAATGGCTTTGTCACGATTTACTTCTACATTAAAACCAAAATTACTGAAGCCAATCGGGCAGACATTGAAGCGAATGATTGGTATGACCCACTACTCGAATATGATGATCTAGATGGTCGTTATATTAATGTGCCAGTCTGGGTCGATGCTTCATCTGTACGTTATAACGCAGTCGCGTATACCTACATTCCTCTGGATTCTGAAATCCTGGGCTTATCTGCTACTCGATTACCGATTGATGGCCGGGTGCCGATCTTTCGGGTCGGTGGCATTGGTATTGTCAGCTCAAGCAAAGCTCAAGAGCTACCCAGTGCAATTGCAGGCACCACATACGATTTGAATGATCAGCGTATTTCATGGGCTGAACTTGAAGATGCTAACGGAACGAAAGTCGCTTTCGATTTGTACACAGTCGATTATGACTATGGACGCGTAACATTGGGCGGTGACTTCGTCCTAGGTAATCTGGTTGCACCACTGACAGTGAAATACCGCTATCAGGATATGGGGCTGATCCGTGATGTACAGATTAATGGCCAGCTCACTTTTACCAAGCCCTTAACTCATAACTATGATGCGGTGGATACCATTGTGGGATCTGCATTGGTTATTGGTGATATGCAGGCTCGATACACGCGGAAATTTGTGCAGCAGACTTGGAGTAATATCTGGAGTGATAGCGCTTCAGGCACAAACATTTCATCAAACTACAATGATGCACTGTATCCAATTGCCGTGACAAATAAAGGTGCTATTCAGGAACGATGGGCAATTGTCTTCACTAGCGGAGAGGCTTTTTATTGTGTTGGTGAATATACAGGTCGACTAACGCTATCTGGTTCAATTAATGCTGATTATTTACCACTTAATCCAGTGACAGGTGTTCCATACTTCACAATTAAAAAGGAAGGGTGGGGAACGGGTTGGGCGAATGGCAATACATTGAGATTCAATACTATTGCCGCAAACTTCCCAATATGGGTAATTCGCACTGTGAAGCAGTCTGAGCCAGTAGTTTTATCAGATCAGTTCCAGATCATGCTGCGTGGTGATATTGACCGCGTTGTTTAAAATTAAAGTCAAATATGACCGCTTTATGCGGTCTTTTTTATGGGTGAATAAAAATGGCGATGAAGCAGACACAAACAAAGTTATTTGATTTTAAAGATGTTGGTTTGGATTTTTGTGCTGGCTCCAAAAGCCTCTTTCCAGATCGTTTTAAAAAGATGTTTGCACTCGGCTATAACGCCCAAGCCGTATTGAGTGTGGTGGTAGCGGGTAATCAAGTTACATTTACTTATGGTGGTGCACATGGTTATGCCGCAGATCGAGTTTTAAAAGTTGATTCAGGTGCTTTAGCAACGCTTCATGAGGGCGAATTTTATATTGACTCTGTTACTACCAATACCATAACAATGACAATTGACGGTGCACCAACCTCAATTCCAGGTGGATTCTCTACTCGTATTGCGCCAATAGGCTGGGAAATAGTGTATGAGTCTGGACTTATTCACATCTACCAGTTTAAGGATCTAGATGAGTCGGATTTATATCTTCGCCTAGCCTTCCAACCAGGCGAATTTCATCGCAACACCGTTATGCCCTGTATTGGTAGATTGGTTGATTTAATAAATGGAACAATTACAGACCAAAACGCGTACGCTAATGGAAAGTCTGGAAATAATTCCGCTAAATCCATGCCTAAATGGGATTTTACGGCTAATTTCTCAGGAACATACAATAATTACTCATATAACCAAGGGTTAAGTGTATTTGGGAAGGGAGTTGTAGTAGGCAGTCTTTATCATATTCTGATAATGAGTAATATTGAAACATATAACCCTGTACATACAGTGCTAAACGGGTTTGTTCCTTGCTCCACGTTGAGCTTTGGAGCTATAAATTTACCGATGCTATTTACATACGCCACTAGCACATCAGCAGAAGACATCCGATCTTCTCACTATGGTGAGTCTTTTGGAGGTTATGTTGGTAATACTCGTGTTTCATTTATTCAAGATAATGTTGTATCGGGTATGCCATTTAAAGCACCCCAAGCTTTCTCTTCTTTTACTCAATTAGCCCCGTTTAATACGACAACAACAGAACCTATCTCAATTTATGAGTATTCAACAAAGCAGTTTCTTGGTTTTGTAGCAGGGGGAGCTTATATCGCCAAATATGCTGCAACCAACCAACCCGTTATGACTAGGTCAAGCGCACCATCAAAAACGTACGAAATTGATTTTGAAAATCCAGTTTATTTGCACGGGATTGGAAGTTATAGCGCATCATCTACAGCCTTGGTGGTTATTGCAGTTCCGGTAGAGGAGATAAAAATTGGCGCTTAAACTTTCTCGATTCTTTTTTGGTGGCTATAACCCAGATCATTTAAGACTTATGGAGTTTGGTTACAGTATTTTGAGGTTGCCACGCCCTATCATCACTGTATTAAATGATAATCAAGGTTTTGGTCAGATCAAAGGAACCACAAAGAAAATAGGAAATAAATACCCATCTGTAAGTGTCTGCTGTTTTAAAAGGTCTAACCGACAATTGCTATGGGAAATTAAGTCAGGATCAGATGGTACATATGCTTTTAGAAACATTGCAGTCGGCTTGGAATGTTTTGTAGTGGCATTTGATCCAGATAATCAATACAACGCAGCAATCCAAGACAAAGTGGTGGCCAAATGAGTCAAACATCAATTAAAGCTCGGCTTGCCATGATCCAAGCCTTTGCAAGTTTTATGGATAGCGGTAGCCAAAGTGCTACCGTTATTTTTTACGAAGGTATGCAGCCAGCTAGTCCTGTGGTAGCGGCAGATTCAAGCAATACCTTGGCAACACTAACTTTCCCAGAGCCATGTATCAAAGAAACCACATTAACTTATGTAGAGCTTCATCCAACCAACACTGCCACCGTGGTTAGAGCAGGCACAGCAACATGGGCTCGTATTTTCAATGGTGCGGGTGAAGTGGCAGCGGATCTAACTGTAGGTACAGACATATCTTTAGCCAATACCAACTTGGCTTTGGGCGGCACATTGTCAATCACCTCAATCAAACTTAGACCTGCTTAATGGAGTCAATTGGTATGGCTTTTAATAAATTGGAATTTGCACAGTTTGGTGATTTTGATAAATTCACAGTCTATCGCTCCCTGCTCCCTATCGCGGTAAATAACTTACCAACAGCCTTAGCTACTGACATAAAAACCATGTTTTATGTCGATAATAGTATTGTGATTGGTCAGGATTATCATTATTTGGTGGCCTGTCATCGTGGTGATGCGGTGCAATATAGTGATTCTATTTTTTACGCATTCCCGCTTCTTGGGCCTGTGGGTGTTAGCCTGATCTCAAATCCAAATGGAAATGAACAGGACCTAATCGTCACCTGGGGCAACCCCAACCCATGGGCTGTAACTCCACTTATTTATTTAAGCACCTCACCATTTACAATAGACACATTGCCTGCACCAATTGTTGCAGGGGGAAATTCACATACTTTTCCTTCTGTGGCGGAAGGTACCACTTATTATGTAATGGTTGAGTTGTCTTATGGTGTGGCAAGAAAATTCAGCGATCTTAGACAGATCACAATGGAATTTGATAAACCTACCGGATTCTGGGCCTTGGCTGTAGCGTGCTGGGGGACAGCTCAATTACCGCAATTCAATAAGGATTTAACAACAGAACCAACTTGGCCGGCTAATTTTAGCAGAACGAAAGATTTTATTGCTTATACTCGCGCTTACAATAATGATGGGGCAATCTTCACAAATGACATCGCTACCAAAACTATTGCCAGTGACAAGATATTGAATCAAAGGTTTGAGCTTGTAGTCTCTGCAGGAACATACAACAGCAATTATGGTCGTATGTTCCTAGAATTCTTGGATGCATCAAATAACGTAATTGCGGCCTTAAAAGTGGACAAGGGTACGAGTAATTTCGGTTCTACATTGCAAATTGGAAATACGCTTGAAACGGTAGCAAGTCTTGCATCTACAGGCTCGAATCCCACAGCAAATGGCTATTTAGACATATTGCCGACAGGTATTAAATATACACCCGTCAATCCTGCCGCAACGACAAAATACAATGAATACACATTTGTAAAAAATATGTCTGCAGTCAGCAAGATTAGAGTATCGATGTTGGCAGCCTATCAGCCGCATAGCCGTTATGCAGCAGGCAATCCAACTGGGTCATCGGCTTATGTCTATCTGAAATTAATTTAAAGATGAAAATGATATGAATGAGCAAGACCCAAAGTACAACCCTTATGGATTGATCATTGTTTATCAGGAAGCATTGGTCAAGACCAGCCTCCAGTCGCCTTATGATATTCACGTGACTTATGTGGATGAGGAATGGGAGGATGATGAAAGTACCGATGTTGTTGGTCAGATAGATACTGTTTTAGATACGAGCTTTAGTTTTGAAGTCGAAGCGGTATTTGTTGAAAACTTATGCATCATTGATGCGGTTTTAGACATTGAGTTTCAATTTGAACTTAAGGCACTATTCGATATCAATCACCTGGTTGGTGTATCTGTAGGTTTAGGTTTGCGGTACAGAAAAGCCATTACAGCTTTAAGCAGCATAGAAATACCATGGGCCAAGCCAATATTAAGAGTCTCGAATGAGGCTCTTTTTTATGACCAGGGCTTGGTGATTTCCAATCAGACAAATATTCAGTATGAGCAAGCAGGGTCATTAACCCGGGCGATCAGGTCGCTACATGAGCAGGCAACCGGTTTAAGTTCTGATGCGCACGTGATCTGGGAAGAAGCTGATAAGCGCTTCATTCATCAGCGATATTTGCATCAAGAAACAATCAAGCTGCGCCATAACCGCGAAACAGTCTGGCAGGAAATGATCCGCCGGCGTAAGACTTTTACTTATTCACATGAAGTGGCTCAAGTCTTTGAGCACCGATTTTCATTTGAATGGGATAAAAGTCTAGAGATTATCACCAAGTCGGATTTGCCCTGGGATAAAGCCAAAGCGATTCATTACCGCAAGCATCCGGTTTTACATTGGCCAAAGCCTGAACCTGAGCCATACCAAGGCAGTACAGATTTAAACTTTATCTGTCTCTGTCATGACGTTGATTCACACAATGTTGTTTTAAATTTTGGTGCAGATGACTGTATTCCAGCACTGCCGAACAGAAACTGGTGGTATATCGTGAACACATTAACAGCCGAACGACTGGATACCGGCGAGAAAATCAAAGTCATGGATGGCACTTACAGTACCAGCCGATCACAGTGGTGCTGGACCTACTCAATTACTGTGGCTCATACGGAAAAAGACAAGCTGCAACCAATCAATGGTCAGCCTGTGGTTCTCAAAGTCATAATCAATGGCTTTGAGCATCATATTCTGCTGGAAGATCCAGAAGAAACCCGACGTTTTGCCAGTATTCTTTACACTTACCCAGGCCGAAGTGTCACAGCTCTGAACTCAGATAAATATGCACCTTCACGCTCATTTATCCAAGACAATGAACGAACTTCTGTGCAGTTGGTGCAGGCTGAACTGGATCGGGCCAATGCAGGTACTGTTTTGGATTGGAAGCTCATTGATGAACTGGGATGGATCGTTCCGATCGAAAGCCTGAGTTATGCAGAACTTGCACCCATTGATGCAACCAAACAGGTGGTTGATGCAGGCGGTGGCTTTATCTATAGCCAGAAGGTAGGCAACACACTGACTATTTTACCCCGGTACCAGAAAGGCTACTGGGATACGATGACAGTTGATGACTATGATATTTTGTTATCAGAAAGCCTGGTGATGCAGCAAAACATCAAACAGAACGATGAATATATTGCTGACTTTAATGCCATTACTGTAGTGAATAGCCGTAGCGGTGAAAGCCTGAAAGTACAGCAACGAGGAACTTCAGGCGATGTGCCACTAGAAACAGTCACTGGTTCACTATTCAATCTGGTGTCAGGTGCCAGTTATGGCAAAAATGAATTGGTCAAAGCCAATATTCAGGAGCTGCATACCTTTTCTGATATTCCGGTGAGTTCGGAAATTGGCGAGATGCTACCAGGTAAATCGATTGCATTTAATGGCCAGTGGTGGGGTGTGATTGATTCGGTTTCAGGTAGCTTTTCACACGAAAAGGTCAATGAAACCATTACTGTGGAGCGTATCAGTCGTGACGAATCCCTTATTTGAATTGCGAAAATTACTTAATCCAACTCATGCTGAATACATTGGCGTCATTACATCGGTCAATCATCCGGAATACCGGGTACAGATTGATGGCGGTTCGGGTCCGGTACTTTGCACATCCGGCACAGCTTATAACTTGGGTGCCCGAGTTTTTATTGCAAACCAGGTGATTTTAAGGCCCGCACCCACTGGCGAGTATTCAGAAATAGAAGTCTAAACTTAACCAAACAACAGCACCTTTTTAGGTGCTTTTTTATTGCCAAAAAATAGGGGTATGTATGACTAAAGGGGATGTATATGGACTTTCTTAGTCAAGTATTGGAAAGCATAAAGAACCATTCACACATCCTTTTTACAGGTGTGCTGGGTGCAACTTTTGGCTTTCTATTAAGCAAGGAGCCAACCCGGGATCGCTGGATAGGGTTCTTTGCTGGTTTCATTTTATGTGTGGTCTTTGCTAAACCGGCAAGTTTATTTCTTGCTAGCGGAAATTACCCAGAACTATTTGGTTTCATTCTGGGCGCTGCTGGTAAAAGTACAGCTGAAGCATTGCTGAGTTTGGCTCGATCAAGAGTTCTTGGTTTGGTCAAAAAGGAGAATGAAGATGCTGCTAATCATAAGTAAGACGGCATTGGTGTTGTTTATAGTTTCGTTTGGAATCATGGTATTTCACCCAAAAATTCAACTACCAAAGCACATCGATTTTCTTTTGATGCTGTCAATTATTTTTGGGGTGGCACTCTTTGTGAAAGATGATTACTCACCCAGCCCAGCCGGAACCCTTTTTTACACCACAGTAAGCATTGTATTTGTACTCTTCACTCGACAGCTTTATATCTGGGGGAAAGAAGGTGCACGTCCTAAATTTTTTAATACGGATAAAGATGATGAACACCACTCAAATTAAAAAACTCCAGCGAACAGTAGGTGTGCATGACGATGGCATCATCGGGCGTGGCACCTTGACTGCGGTATTTCGCAAGCTTGGTGCTAGTCAGTTGCGTGCTGAAGAATTGGGTCTAGCTGCCAATGTCCACCTGCGAAACTTTGGCATTCTGGACAACTCGCTTCGTTTTATTCATTTCCTTGCACAGCTTGCACATGAGTCTGGTAACTTCCGATATATGGAAGAAATTGCATCTGGTGCTGCGTACGAAGGTCGAAAGGATTTGGGTAATACACAGTCAGGGGATGGCAAGCGATTTAAAGGCCGTGGCCCCATTCAATTGACTGGACGTGCCAATTATCGCAGATACGGTCAGCAGCTCGGCATCGACTTTGAAAACAATCCTGAGATTGTGGCAATCCCAAGTATCGGCTTAATGGTTGCCTGTAAGTTTTGGTCTGATAATGGCCTGAATGCTCTGGCTGATAAAGATGATGTGTTGACTATTACTCGCCGGATCAATGGTGGCACCAATGGCCTAGCGGATCGTAAAGCGCACTTATTAAAATTAAGAGCACTTGTTTAATAAAATAGATAAATGCCCTCTAATGAGGGCTTTGTTTTTTACTTTAATAAATAATTATTGGCTGCACAGCTTATTCAATTACGATGAATGTGAATGTGGGGATATATGTGAAGGCTTTTTAAGGATAGTAATTTTTAATTTTCTTTAAGGGATGCTGTGTATTTTCGAATGAAATTTCTCTCTAGCTTTCTTAAGGATTTTTGAAAATCATCAAATGCATGAAGAATTGTCAGTATATTGGGCGGGGTGTCTTGAAATCCTGTTTTTATTATTTTTTTCCTAAATTTTCTAAATTCACTTTTATAGCTTTTTAAGCTATCTACAGTTTCAATAAAATCATCATGAACAATTGCTAAAGTTTGTATTGACCTAGTTAGTATTAAAAAACAGAGATGCAGTTCTGATAAGTTATTACACAAATTTTCATAGGTTAATTTGTATGCTTCAGAGTCTACTGGGCTTTTGCTATCTTGAGATTGATAATACAAATCCTGAATAGGAATATATTGTCGAGTAAGCATAAGATCAAAATCTTCAAAATTTTTAATGATATTATTAATGAAGGCAACATCTATGTTTTTATTATGAATTATTCTCCAGTCATTAAATAAGTAAGCTGCAATAATTGCCGCACCAAATGTTGCTAACCCACCAAAAAGACCACCAGCAAAGCTCAAAGCATCCCTGAATGAGTCTTTTGGATTTTCAGCAGGAAAGCCAATCCAAACAATAAAAAATGAAACTATTGCTACAACCCCTATACCTACAGCTGTACTTATTAAGACGACGGTTATTTCTCTTTTTATCAACTCCTCACCCCACTCAAAACCACATAATTACTCTGCAAATTTAAAGCCCACCCAGACTCCTTCCTAAAAATCTCTCCATTATTAATCGTGTATTCTATGTAAAAGTAGATCCATGTTTTCATTTTTCCATCCATTCTTTTTATTTCAAGATGAGTGATATAATAAGCATAAACAAGAAGTTGTTAGTTGTGGATAACTTTAGGATTACGCCAGTTTTTCGCCAGTTATTTATAAGTATTTGTTTTCAGACAATAAAAAGCCCCATGGTTAGGGGCTAGTCGTATATAGGTCAAGCCCATATACTGTAAGAGGCTCATCTCAAACTGAGTGTATTAGAACATAGCAGCTTGCAAATAACCATCTAAATCTGATTTAAACCGTCAATTGTTGTTCAATCACCGGCCATAAGTTTTGATGTGATTTTTTAAACATCAGCATATGGCCAATGGCTTTATGCGCATATCTTTTAGGTTGAAGCTCAATCATCTGAGTGTCTGCATTGGGGTATAAACGCAGTAAATCTTTTACATTTGCTTCTGTTGCAATTTCATCATCCGATGACCAGATCGAAATAATCGGGCAGGTGATTTGAGCATGAAAATCTGAGCGTGGTAATAGGGTTTTACCCATTGCATTCATGACATAGCCCGGTTTGCTACAGAACTGTGCCCATTCACGCGCCACATCTTTAGGCAGATTTTCGCCCATGCCAATCGCTTGAGTTGGAGCATATCCTTTGCTCATACGGGCCAGTGGGAAAATGAGATTGAACATGACCGGCGCCAGCAGTTTGGTTTTACCTTTAAGTCCTTTGACATGTCCGGTTGAGCCAGCAACAGCCACCACTTTTGCGACTTTGTCATAATTTGGTACGATCCCCAGAAGCTGACCACCAGCACTATGCCCCAGCAAAATCACTTTTTCTGCATGAGTACGTGCTAATAAAGCATCAATCGCGGCGGGAATATCCAGTTGACCCCATTGCACAATGCTGGCTTTGGACTGTTTTAAAGGGCCTGCGAGTGACTCACCAATTCCCCGAAAGTCAAAGACCAGTACCGCATAGCCCTGAGCTTGCAACCAGATGCAGAAATGATGATAAAACTGTTGGGTAATACCTGTGGCAGGACAGACCAATACCGGACGTTTTTCAGATTCTGAAGAAGCCGCATAAAAGCGTGCACTTAAGTGATAGCCATCCTGGCACTGTAGAGTCAATGTTTCAAATTCAGACATACGATACACTATGATTTTAGCTTCCTGATGAAGCTTTAACTTTATACAGTTTTTGAAGGGATGCTTGCGCAAAGCATGACTTAAAAGTCAGTAAAATAATAGATATGGAATGAGCTTATGCTATCAATGGAACTTGCACTGGCCGTTAAAATCGCCATTATTTTTAGTGGAATATTCTTGTGGATTGGGATGTTTACCGGGGTCTGGAAGTATTGGCAGATCCGTCAATCACCACAGTCACGCGCACATTATTATGTCGATATTGCCCATCGTAGCAGTCTGCTATATGCACCAGCGACGCTAATTCTGGCAGTTCTGGCATATTATTCCGATTTATCCAGTGCCATGAATTTGATCTGCGTACTGGTGAATATCGTATTTTTTAGTTTTTCGATTGCAGCTTATATGCTGCATGGTTTCCTGCAAGATACCACCAATCAGTTTAAGCAACCGCATCAACTGGGTCGGTTTCATCTACCTGGCAGTCTGATGAGCTTGGCAATGCTGGGATTAATTATTGCAGAACTTGGAGGAACGGGGATTTTACTCTATGGCGCATTTGGTGGGCTATTTTAATTATTCTTAAAAGTAATATTTTGGTTTTTTTACCAGATGGATGACTGGCCACATCATCCATCTGGGCTAATTTAAAATTTGATTATCGGTATTTCTGGTCTATGGCAGCCCACAGGAAGAAAGCAGCTGAGACGATCAGCGCATAACCAAAGTATTCAAGTTTTAAATTACCTTGAATTAAGCAATGGACGGTTAAAGTCAGCATAAGTGCAAAAGTGGTGCATATAAATGTCACCAGATTGGTGTCGTTGGCTTTAAGAGCGTCAATGAAGACTTGCTTGTTGAAATGTAATGATAACATCTCCATCCCTCCCATTTATTTATGTTATTGAAGACTAAAGCAGATTAAGTTAGTCAGAATTGAACATACAGTTGTACTGTTTAATATCAGCCTTTGCAACCATCGGGCTGCACTTTCAAGGTCAAAATGGCCTTCTTTAGTCGTAAAAATACATAATCAATTGATTAGTAAAGCATTATATATTCAGATTACACCTCCATATCGTCATGAAAACAATAGCTAGCAATTGTTTGATGTGAGCAGATAGAAAATGCAAATTCTACGCCAAAGATATGTAGTGTTAATCAATAGAATGTAAGACTGTGTATAAGTCAGAGGGCAAGATGGTTTAAGTCAGCAACAACAGGTATCTAAAAGCTAAAATTCAAAAAGTTATTTATATTTATATTAAAAATAGGATCATTCGAGCCTGATTATGAATCACACTTTCTGGAAAAAGCACGAGTAAATAGACACACAGCGATGATTTGATATTGTCTGTAAGAAGCAATAAAAGTCCGTTTGGGTAAAACCTGACAATTATTGATCACGCTAAAACCGGATTTTGGGTAAAAATACGATCTTTATCAGACAGCCTAGAAAGATTAGTTTCTAATACGGTCAATCACAGCTGCAATTAGCAATACAATCATGGATGGAATAAACCAGGCCAGATTCTGTTCTGAGAGCGGCAAATTTTGTAGTACGACAGGCAACTCAAAACCAGCAACTTTTATTCCATCAAAAATACCGAAGATAAATGCCACTAGCGTCACTGGTGCAATCACATGAGACGGTTTTTTGAAGAAGCTAGCGCAGAAGCTCAATAAAATCACACTAATTGCAGGTGGATAAATCGCGCTCAATATGGGCACCGAAACGGCAATCAGTTTGGTTAAACCCAGATTTGAAATAATCAGTGAGAAACCGACCAGAATAAATACAAAAATCTTGTATGGAATTTTAGTCAAACTGGAGAAATATTCGGCACAGGCGCAGGTCAGGCCAATCGCAGTCACCATACAGGCAATAAAAATCATGCCAGACAGGAAATAAGCACCCATATCACCAAAGGCATGTTGTACATAGGCATGCAGGATAATGGCACCATTGGCTGCATTCGGTGCAATTTCGTGGCTACCGAGTCCGAGTTTAAACAGACTTAAATACACCAGTGTTAAACCAATACCGGAAATAATGCCGGCATTCACCGCATATTTGGTAATCAGTTTTTTATCGGTTACACCACGTGAAGTAATCGCTTTCACAATCACGATCCCGAAAACCAAAGCACCTAAAGTGTCCATGGTCAAATAACCATTGACGATGCCTTCAGTCACCGGACTGGTAACGTAATTATTGATCGCTGCCGGTGGATTGCTGGCAGGAATCATCACGGCTGCTACACCCAAAATGATCAAAGAAATAATTTTAAGTGGCGACAGGAAATAGCCGACGGTATCCAGAATCTTGTTGGGATATAAGGACACGATGGTCACCACAGCAAAATAGATGATGCTGTAAATGAGCAGGCTGCCAGATTCATTACCAAAGTAAGATGAAAAACCAATTTCATAAGAAACGGTTGCGGTACGTGGCGTCGCAAATAAAGGACCAACAGCTAAGTAACAGATTACAGTCAGTAAAATGCTGGCTGCTTTGCCAAGAGGCGAGCTTAGTGCCTGAATGGAGCCTTCAACGCGAGACAACGCAATAATGGTGATCACGGGTAAGCCGACTGCTGTAATAAGGAAACCTAAAGCAGCGAGCCATACGTGTTCACCGGCTTGTTGAGCCACAATCGGTGGGAAGATAATGTTGCCCGCACCAATAAACAGTGCAAAGGTCATAAAACCAAGGGCGACAATATCCCGGGTACGCAGACTTGTCATAAAGGGAGATCAATAGAACAAAAGAAAGCGATTTTAGTGTATATGTCCAATTTTTTGGAGTTTATTTTAAGGCTGGAAGCCTTGATTCTAGTGAGTTTGCAGATCACATAACCGCTCATTCAAGTCTTGGTAGAAATATATGTTTGATAATTCGCTGAAAAATATATTTTTCCTTATAAGCTCAAAAGATATCTACACTTGATATCAAAATATGTCAGTTATTGTTTGTATAAATAAGCAGCAGTGAAAATTCCTATTTCAAGGAAAATTGCTGTGCTGAAACTCAACAACTGCGACATATTTCGCAAAAAAGGGATTATAATTCAGGGATTCATAGTGAGGATAGGTATATGCGAGCTCCAGCGATTAGTCTTAAAACTGAGCAAGATGTTGAAAAACTGCGGATATCTGGGCGTTTGGCTGCAGAGGTTTTAGCGATGATCGGGGGGCATGTCAAGCCAGGTGTCACGACTGAATATCTGGATGATCTCTGTCATGATTTTATTGTCAATACATTAAAAGTGACGCCAGCCAATATTGGCTATTATGGCTATACCAAAACCACCTGTATTTCACCGAATGAAGTGGTTTGTCATGGCATTCCATCATCAAAAGTCGTTCTCCAAGATGGCGATATTATCAATATTGATGTGGCCATTATTAAAGACGGTTATTTTGGTGATACCAGCCGGATGTACTATGTTGGAACACCATCTTCAGAAGCCAAGCGACTGGTCAATACCACTTATGAAGCCATGGTGGCCGGGATTCATGCGGTGAAGCCGGGCGCGACCTTGGGTGATATTGGTTATGCGATTCAAACGGTCGCACAGCGTGAAGGCTATTCCATTGTGCGTGAATATTGCGGTCATGGCATCGGCAAGGTCTATCACGAACAGCCAAACATTCTGCATTACGGCCAGCCGGGTCAGGGCATTAAACTGGTCCCGGGTATGGTCTTTACCATTGAGCCGATGGTGAATATGGGTAAAGCTCGTGTCAAAGAACTAAAAGATGGCTGGACTGTGGTTACCACGGATAAATCGTGGTCTGCACAATGGGAACATATGGTTTATGTGACCGAAACCGGATTTGAATTACTCTCTCCATGGCCTGAAGGCACGGGTGATTATCCGGAAATTTAAAATTTTGACGGGATTTCTGTTAAAAACTTTTGACTTGCCAAATTTACAAGTTCATCGTTTTTGCTGACAAAAATATACAAAACACTACAGCAAAACAATGGTTTGAAAATAGAAGTCTGGTTAGACTGAGAATCAGTTACAAAGTTTCCTTTTTTATTCACTGTGCTGTAGTGACCTGTTTCTCTAGCTCATTTTTCCCCAAGAATGAGCTATTTTTTTGTCCATATTTTTATTAGCTATGGTTTAATTCTGCGACCAGATAGTCAATAAATACCCGGACTGCAGGCAGCAGACCGCGACGTGAGGGATAAACCGCATGAAAAATACCATGCGGTGCTTTCCAGTCAGGTAAAACCCGTACCAGTTCGCCACGTGCCACATACTGCTCTACCACGTTATCTGGCAATAAGGTCACCCCGCAGCTTGAAGCCGCAAGTTGCGCCAACATATTGAGGTCTGAACCCAATACAGTTGGACTGACCCGAATTTTCTTTTGTTCTTGCTGCTCGTTTTGTAAGGTTAGAAACTGTTCGGTATGGTCTTCGGCCATACTCAGGATTTTATGTTCAGCCAGTTGCTCTGGTTTTTTTAGTTCACCAAATTCATTTAAATAACCCTGACTGGCGAATAAATGCTGCTCAATTTTTTCAAACTGGCGGATCACCAGATTTGGGTCATCATCCAGGCTGGAACGGACACGTAAGGCCAGATCAAAGCCTTCATTGATAATATCGACCCGGCGATTGGTGATCATCATCTGAACTTTAATTTCTGGATATTGCTTGAGGAAGTTTGGCAGGATTTTGGCGATTTCATTCTGGGCAATTAAAACCGGCAAACTGACTTTAATCGTACCACGCGGTTCGGTACTAAGATGATCGACCAGATCATGTGCTGCCTGTGCTGCATTTAACATGACTTGTGCATGGCGGTAAACGTTCATGCCAATATCGGTGACCGCAAAATGACGCGAGCTGCGTTGAATCAGGCGGACACCTAGACGTTCTTCCAAGTTATGGACACGACGGCTAAGCTTGGATTTAGGGATGTCTGTTGCACGTTCGGCTGCGCTAAAGCCGCCATGTTCCACCACCTGTGCAAAGCAGTAAAAATCATCAAGATCAGTCAGCATTCCAAAATTCCATTTATGCAACAATCTGCTGATTAAAAATTGATTGTTACGTTCTGTCAATTAAAAAAATATTGAAGTTACTAAAATTTAAAAGCCAACACACTCGATAATGTGATACATAGGCGCTCATTTATAATGTCTGGAATCTCATTACACCACAGCTAAGTGGTGATTCATTAAAAAAATTGCCATTCAATATATAAGCTTAGATAATAAATAAATTTCGTATTAGCCGTCGATGTAAAGTTCAATCAGTTTGAATAATTATGCTAGGGCGTGTCCTCATTTGAAAAATTGGTTTTAAATACTTAAAATCCTCCTTTAAGCTCTTTTGATTTCTATATTTT
>NZ_WURP01000018.1:0-32841 GCF_009829025.1 Acinetobacter sp. 18QD2AZ41W
TGGCACGCAATTATAAATCTATGATTCGTATAGCCTGTATATTTATTTGGTGCAAAGCCAAATGAGGACACACCCTAACACATTGTGCCTAGGCAGAGCGCGTAAGACCTAAATCAATGGAGATTGAACATGATGAATATTGCGAAGAACACCATCTGCCTCTGGTATGATAACGAGGCTGAAGCTGCTGCACGATTTTATGCCGAGACATTTCCTGACTCCTCAATTGGCGCGATCAACCTTGCACCCGGAGACTATCCTTCTGGAAAAGAAGGCGATGTCATCACCGTTGACTTTAGGGTGCTGGGTATTAGCTGCATTGGACTAAATGGTGGCCCGGCATTCCAGCATAACGAAGCATTCTCATTTCAGGTGGCAACTGAAGATCAGGAAGAAACCGACCGATACTGGAATGCAATTGTTGGCAATGGCGGTCAGGAAAGCGAGTGTGGCTGGTGTAAAGACAAGTGGGGCATTTCCTGGCAGATTACACCAATTGTGCTTATTCAGGCAGTGACCAGTTCTGACCGTGCCGCCGCCAAACGCGCCTTTGATGCAATGATGACCATGAAGAAAATTGACATCTCCGCGATTGAAGCGGCATTTCGTGGTTGAGAGCCACGGATCTTATCTTTCATTCCAGTGGATCTGGCTGTGTAGCACAATCTTACCCAGCTGTTTGGAGGACTTCCCTTAATTGTTTTTTGAAGTATTTCAGACGAATATCCGACTCTCTTATTCATAGATTCTCTAGGTTTAGGATCATTCAGGTCTAATCTGCACGTAGAAGCTCATCAAAAGATGGGCTTTTCTTTTGAACAGTATCTGAAACCTTAAAACAGAGCTTTGCTTGGATGAACTACAACAATCCCTGAATCGAATGGCTGATCAGAATTCTTTTAGCTCTTGTGCATCATGCTGCTACGACAAAAAAACAAATCTACTTCAAAATTGATAACCAATTCATAACCAGAAAAAACATCAAGCCGCTAGTAGCATCTCCAATTGTTTTTTAAAGTAAGTCGATGACGATAAAAAATAACAAGAGATAAAAATGCCTATTCAGCCGGTTCACTTTTTTTTGCCTGGTGCAGGCTTGGCACTTCTGCTGGCGATGACGGCTTGTACTATGCCATCCAAGTCGCCAATTGCTGACAGTTATGGTTCCCAGCCACAGTTACCCAAACCAAAATCCAGCTTGCTGCCTACAGTCAATATTGCACCTGCCAAAGGTTGGCCTGAGGGTAAAATGCCCACTCCCGCTACAGGTTTAAAAGTTCAGGCATTTGCCAAAGGGTTGCAGCATCCGCGCTGGCTCTATGTATTGCCAAATGGTGATGTGCTGGTGGCCGAAACCGATGCACCACCCAAGCCTGATGATAGCAAAGGAATTAAAGGCAAAATCATGAAATGGGTAATGCAGCGAGCCGGCTCATCGCATCCGAGTGCTAACCGCATTAGTCTGCTTCGTGACAGTAATGGTGATGGAGTCGCTGAACAAAAAACTGTATTTTTACAGAATCTCAACTCTCCATTTGGCATGGTACTGGTCGGCAATATGTTGTATGTGGCCAATACTGATGCCCTGATGCGCTTTCCTTATCAAGCAGGTGCTACTCAAATTACTGCAACCGGCACCAAAGTACTGGATTTACCGGCGGGTCGTTTAAACCATCACTGGACCAAAAATGTCATTGCCAATCCTACGGGCAGCAAACTCTATATTACGGTAGGTTCCAACAGTAACGTAGCTGAAAATGGCTTAGACCAGGAACAGGGCCGGGCACTGATCATGGAATTTGACCTGGCTAATGCTCAAGCACGACCTTTTGCGACCGGACTTCGTAATCCGAATGGTATGGACTGGCAACCACAGAGTGGCAAACTCTGGACGGTAGTCAATGAGCGTGATGAGCTCGGCAATGATCTGGTTCCAGATTATCTCACCTCGGTTAAAGACGGTGCTTTTTATGGCTGGCCCTATAGTTATTATGGCCAACATGTAGATACACGGGTCAAGCCGCAAAACCCTGCACGGGTGGCACGAGCAATTCCACCAGACTATGCCTTGGGTAATCATACTGCATCATTGGGCTTAAGTTTTTATACAGCAGATCTGATGCCTCATTATCGAAATGGTGCACTGATTGGCCAGCATGGCTCATGGAACCGCAAACCGCATAGTGGCTATAAAGTGATTTTTGTTCCCTTTCAAAATGGCCAGCCTTTCGGTCAGCCTCAAGATGTCTTAACCGGATTTTTAAGCGAGCAGGGCAAAGCATTTGGGCGCCCTGTTGGTGTAACCGTAGATTCTGCAGGCGCTATTTTAGTGGCTGATGATGTCGGTGACGTGATTTGGCGGGTATCACCCTTGAATACGGCTGCCAAGTAGCAATCAGTTTTCACCTAAACAGCCCAAAGATGAGGGGTTTCAGTCGAGTGAAAAGCTGCTGGGCAGCGCGAGTGAAAGCAAGGTCTTTTTCATAAAAACGTCAAGACGATAACTGAAAATATAAGTTCGCTAAGCTGATTTAAAATAATTTTTAAGCTGCATTTAAGCTAACTGAATTAGGCTTTTGAGATGTTTTTTAGAATGATACAGCATGCATATTTTTTTGATAACTCTAAAAAGAGCGAACACAGAGTCCAGTAAAAACTGGATATTAAAATTGCAAACACGAACACAAGAGGGTATTTAAAATGAAGTTGATGATTGCCTTTATTTTCCCCTGGTCATTATTTATGACCATTCACAAACCGGTTGAAGCAACAATATGTCTCATGCTGCAGATTTCAATTTTAGGCTGGATTCCTGCCGCAATCTGGGCCATGTTTATTTTAGATCGAGATCAAATAACTTGAAAATTCAATGTGTATTTAAAAGAAAGTTAAAGCGATTTTCTTGTTAAGCATTTTATAGGCCTACCAGATAATGGCATGAATAAAATGAACTTTGAAAAATGACCGAGATAAATACTGAAATATAGAACTGAGAGAAAATTTAGAAAGGATTTTAAGAGAATTATAAGTATATTTTAAGCAAAAAACTAAAGTACTCCGAAGATGCCGCTGCATGTCGTTACCCTGAACCCGATGAGTTCAAGGTGGACGCGACGCATACTTGCTGGGTTTCCTGCACGAAGGCAGGCATACACTCTAAATATGCAGAACGCATCCGGAGATATAAGTATCGGCAGGGATATAGACCCACTGGCGAACACCTCAGAGATAAGTTAATTATAAACGATAATGTCGGTGTGGCAACTCTATGCTGTTCATGAACTGTAAACAGTTCAGCCAAATGGCCGAAGTTTAAACAGAATATGAGATTATTCTGTTAGTTCCTCAACTTCTTCTAAAATGGTTTGTAACAAACGCTCGCAATGCGCATATTGTTGAAGTGATCTGTTCATGTTCAAGACTTCCTGCATCAGCTCAAGTGCCACCATGATAATCAGCTTGCTGGGTTCCATGCGTGGTGCTTTACGACGAAATTCATCGTATTTATCATTCAATAACTGTGCCGCGCGCTCTAATTCTTCCTGCTTGTCAGGAGTAGAGGCCAAACGGAAACTATGCCCCAATACTCTGAGATCAATTGCAATTTGTTCACTCATGATGAGGCTTCCTCAGTCACTTCAGTCGGATGGGCCAGTTGTTGGATTTCTTGTGCATGATGATCCTGCGCAGTGCCGAGAATTGCCAGACGTTGAATAATCGCCTCAACTTTGGCTTTGGCATTTTCATTTTTCTGGGTTAAACGCTCAGATTCCTGATTGAGGCGCTGAATTTCCTGTTGGGCATGACGCTGTTCGATCAGCATCTTTTCCTTCAAAACCCGCAGTTCATTTCGTTCAGCCAGAATTTCCTGAAAACGGTTTTTCAGATCGGTACAGCTTTTTTCCAGACGGCCATAACGGTCTGCCAGTGCAGTTGCATCATTATTGAGCAGTTGAAACTGGGCACGAGAATCTGTCAGCTGTTCGGTCAGGTGTTCATTTTCTTGTTGTTTTTGCGCAATCACGCTGTTCTTTTGTTCAATTTGCTGTTGATGTTGCACCATGGAAGAGTCTTGCTCTTCGCGCAAACTGGAATTCTCACTTTCAAGCCGTGCGAGTCGCGTTTTTAACACGCCAATCTGCACTTGTAGACGCTGTAATTCTTCTAACATATCGAGGTCGCACAGTGTTGCAAACAGAGGTAATATATAAGCAGTATAGAGATTGGATAAACGAATGCAAGACGATATTTCAGGTTGGACCGAATGGCACCGCAATTTTTCTTCAATTGAGGAAATTTCTAGCCCGAGTGAACTGCATGGTTTGCTGACCGGGATTGTTTGTGTCACCCAGGCACCGAGCAGTGAAGAATGGTTACAGATTTTAGAAACACTGGATGTGCCTGAACTGGATGCCGAAGCATTAGAACTGTTGACTGGCGAAGCTGAAGATGTTTTCCATGCATTGTCTGAAGATGAACTGGATTATTTACCTTTGCTTCCAGATGATGAGCATGTGCTCTCAGAACGTGTGCAGGCATTGGCGGACTGGTGCGCAGGCGTGGTGTTAGGTTTTGGTCTGGCTTCTGGTCATATTCGTCAGGACGAAGTAGAACTGATTGAACATTTACAAGATGTAGCCGCGGTTGAGTTTGAAGAATCAGACGATGATGCCGAAGGTGAAGAAAGCTATCAGGAATTGTATGAATTTGTGCGCCTGATTCCAGTGAGCCTGTCTTTGGGACGTAAGAAAGTGGAGGTTGAGGAAACGCCACTCTTGCAGCAATTGACACAAAAAGTGCAGCCTCAGGTTTCTGCTACAGAGGCGCAAAGCGTGGTCGAAATTTTCTCGCCTAAACGTCCAAGCTAACTAAATAGTTAGCTATGTCATCACACTGCTTGAAATCAGGCATATATTTTGCTGTTTCATTAGAATATATGTTCTGTTTTCAAGAGAATATTTCAATAAAAGCATGAATTGACAAGAAGTAAGGTGTAATGAAGAAATTAACACAAGCTGATTTTCAGGAACGTCGCAGTATTCTCGCAGGGGAAATTGGTTTACGCAGTATTGCGATTATCGCGACCAGTCCGGTGGCGATGCGTAACCGTGATGCAGATTATAAATACCGTGCAGACAGTAGTTTCTTCTATTTAACCGGATTTTCAGAACCTGAAGCTGTGGCTGTGATTGAAACCTTTGACACTGAAGAAGAAGGCTATAGCTATAGTTTATTCTGCCGGGAACGTAACCGGGAAATGGAAATCTGGAATGGCTATCGTGCAGGGATTGATGGGGCGATGCAGGATTATGATGCAGATGAAGCCTATCCGATTGATCTGCTAGATGAAGGAATTCTGGAAAAATTACAAAATAAAGACCAGTTATTTTATCGCATTGGCCACAACGCGGATTTTGATGCACGTGTAGCGAAATGGATTGCGACTGCAAGTGGTGAAAGCCGGCGTGGTACGTCTGCACCTGCTCAAGTGATTCAGCTGGATCGTATTATTGACGAAATGCGTCTGCATAAAGATGACAATGAAATTGAACTGATGCAGATTGCTTCAGATATTTCGGCAGATGCACATACTCAAGCGATGCGAGCAGTACGTCCGGGCATGATGGAATATGCACTCGAAGCCGAGCTGAATTATATTTTTGGCAAGAATGGCGGTGTTCCGGCCTATAACAGTATTGTCGGTGGCGGTGAAAATGCCTGCATCCTGCACTACGTAGAAAATGATAAAGCACTGAAAGATGGTGATTTGGTGTTGATTGATGCCGCGGCTGAATATCAGCTTTATGCTTCAGATATTACCCGTACCTTTCCAGTGAATGGTAAATTCAGTCCGGAACAGAAAGCCTTGTATAACGTGGTACTGGATGCCCAAATCGCTGCGATCAATGCCGTGCAAATTGGCAACTCCTATAAAGAACCGCACAATGTTGCTGTGCGCATCCTGGTGCAAGGTCTGCTTGATCTTGGCTTGATGCAAGGTGATATCGACGACATTATAGAAAAAGAAGCTTTCCGCCAGTTCTACATGCATGGCACGGGTCACTGGCTTGGTATGGATGTGCATGATGTTGGCGCGTATAAGGTCGATGGTGAATGGCGTCCGTATGAAGAAGGCATGGTGGTCACCGTTGAGCCGGGTTTATATATTGCACCTGATGATGAAACTGTGGATGCAAAATGGCGTGGCATTGGCATCCGGATTGAAGATGATGTCGTGGCCACTGCAAATGGCCCGCTGGTGTTAACCGCGAAAGTCGTGAAAACGGTAGAAGACATTGAAGCATTAATGGCGAAAGCACAGGCTGCTTAATTTTAGAGACATGAAAAGCCGATCCTTAGATCGGCTTTTTTTATGACTGCTTTAATAGATTTGAAGCCAGATCTTTTGAGAGATTGCGCAACGATAGTAAAAAAGATTTCAATTACATTTATCACGAACAAGTCAAATAAAACTCACCCAGTTAAAATTTGCAGCTTAAAAATTGACAGGAATTCAACACAGAAAATCGGTTTTTAGCATCAAAGCTACATATTAAATGCGCTTTGCTTCTCATACTTTCTCTGATCCTTAAATAAACTTAAAGAACAGCAGGAGAAGACTTATGAGACTAAATACGATTGACTGGATTGCTTACGCTTTAACAATTATTGGTGGCATCAATTGGGGTTTAATTGGTGCATTCGACTTTAATTTGGTTGCTGCAATCTTTGGTGATATGACTGCGCTTTCTCGAATTGTTTATGTACTGGTTGGTTTGTCGGCATTGTACCTGATCTATACCGGTACGAAATTAGGAAAAACAGTGCATCACACTGAGCCGCATAGCCGAGTGGTGCGTTAATACGCCAACGATTAATCTATATGACTTACATCCCTACAAGGTTGATTTTAAATAATTAAAATTCGGCTTGAGTGGATGGAATAGTTATCAATAAAACGGAGCTGAGGCTCCGTTTTTATTATGGTGATTTGAGCTAGATGACTGGCTGACAGAGACGGCATTTTGGGTGTTTGGATAGCCATAAAATAGCGGAGTTATGAGGAAAAAACGTCCATAAACAAATGATTTTTTTACCTCCAAGCTGTAGATCTTAGTTCTCCTTAAAAGCTAAGCGACGATTTAAAAAAATAAATGTTGTGCCAATTTTAGTCATACAAAACTATAAATTTAGCTGAAAGTTACAGTTCTTATCTAAAATTTAAGTCTGCATTATTTACTATCATTCTGATTCACTGCATGATTTGAATGAGTCGAAAAATTAATCTTTAAAACTAAAAAAGCATATATCTGAATATCTTTGATTCTGAGTAAATAGCTCATGCTCTTAAACGCTCTACCGGTATTTAATCGAAATGTCGCGACTTTAATTGGTCTTTCTGCGGTCATCTTCTGGAGTACGAATGTTGGCTTAATTCGTAGTGTCAGTGAGAGTTTTGGAGCGGTCGCAGGTGCTGCCCTGATTTACAGTGTGGCATCCATTATTTTATTTTTTACCATCGGTCTACCCAAGCTTTCTACTATTCCAAAGCCTTATTTATGGTGGGGAAGTCTTTTATTTGTTGCTTATGAATTATGTTTTGCCCTTTCTATTGGTTATGCTCAAAATAGTCGGCAAGCCATTGAAGTAGGGATGATTAATTATCTATGGCCGACTTTTACCTTATTATTTGCAATCATTTTTAACAACGTTAAAGCCAATCTCTTAATTCTTCCTGGTTGCCTATTGGCCTTGGTTGGAATTTGTTGGGTTTTAGGCGGAGATACCGGCTTTGATCTCTTACAAATATGGAGCAATTTGAAAGCTAATCCTCTTAGTTATGGTTTAGCTTTTGCTGCAGCGGTTTTGTGGGCTGCATATTGTTCCGTGACCGTAAAAACTTCTCAAGGTAAAAACTTGGTCACGATATTCTTTGCCCTTGCTGCGGTTGTGCTCTGGATCAAATATTTCCTGATGAATGGAGCAGCGCTTAATTTTACTTATGATAATACCGTCACTTTGATTATGGCAGCCGGAGCTTTAGGTTTGGGATATGGTGCCTGGAATATTGGAATTATTTCTGGAAACATGACATTAATGGCGGGTGCTTCCTATTTTACTCCGGTGTTATCTGCTTTATTTGCAGCATTATTGCTGAGTACGTCTTTGTCTTTTGGTTTTTGGCAGGGTGTGGCAATGGTTACGGCTGGAGCAATTCTGTGCTGGTTGGCCACCCGGAAACAATAAACATCAGATGCGAGACACGCTATTTCATTATAAAAAAGAATTTTTTTGAGCTAATATAAAATCCATCATGATTATAAGTATCTATTGACTTAGATACGACATTGAAAGGATTATAGCATGCAACAAGAAGTCATCATTGTCGGTGGTGGTATGGTGGGCTTAAGCCTCGCACTGATGTTGGCGAAAACCAATATTGCAGTCAAACTTTTAGAAGCCATCAAATATCCAGATTATGATGATGAACATCTTGCCCCGTATCATTCCAGTTTTGATGCGCGTAACAGTGCCTTGTCGCGCCGTAGTGTACAGATCTATCAGGAACTCGGCCTTTGGGATGCACTACAGCAACATGCCACACCAATTCTGGAAGTCAATATTACCGAACAAGGCAGCTTTGGTAAGGCATGCCTAAAAGCAGAACAGGAAAAAGTCGAAAGTTTCGGTCAGGTGATTGAAAATGCCTGGCTCGGCCGTGTGCTGCTGACCCAAGTGAAACAACAGCCGCTGATTGAACTGATTGATGGTGTGCAGGTGACCTCACTGACTCAAGATACAGACTTTGCTTATATCGAAGCTCAGCGCGGTGAATCATCACTAAAATTACAGTCCAAGCTGGTTATTGCCGCAGACGGTCGTGATTCTTTCTGCCGTAAAGCATTGGGCATTGGTACTTCAGAACACGATTATAATCAGGTCGCGATTGTGACCACAGTACAAACCTCGAAGCCCCATGGTCATGTCGGTTTTGAGCGTTTCAGTCATTTAGGCCCTTTGGCGTTATTGCCATTGCCGGGTGAATATCGCCGTTCCGTGGTCTGGCCGGTAAAAAAAGGCACAGAAGGTGAATGGTTGGGCGATGAAAATGATCAGCATTTTCTTGATGCCTTGCAAGAGACCTATGGCGATCGTGCCGGAAAATTCCAGAAAACCGGTCGCCGTTTTAGCTTCCCATTGTCTCAAGTCCTGGCAGAAAAACAGGCCGTTGGCCGTGTGGTATTGATGGGCAATGCTGCACATACCATCCATCCTGTAGCCGGACAGGGCTTTAACCTGTGTATGCGCGATGCTTATGTGCTTAATCGCTATTTGGCAGAGCAACTTGAGCAGGGTGCTGATTTAGGTGATGCAGCCATGCTACAGGACTACGAAAAATCACGCCTGAAAGATCAGCAGCGGGTCATTAAATTCTGTGATTCAGTGGTACGCGGTTTTAGTAACCAGAATCCATTCCTCAAACTGATGCGTAACACAGGCTTAATCTGCTTTGAAAATATTCCAGGCATTAAACCTTTGGTTGCGAATTATGCCATGGGATTAAAAGCATGAGCTTAAATCAAAATAACGAAATCTTGGATGTGGTCATTATTGGCGGTGGACTGGTCGGTGGACTGACTGCACTTCTGCTGGCGCAAGGTGGTGTGCAGCCTACAGTTTTAGACGCTGCCCCAATTTTAGATGCAGATAAGGCATTAGGTGTAGCGAATCCACGTGTTTTGGCGCTGAGTCAGGCAACCATTCACCTATTAAAAATAGTCGGTGTATGGGAAAAACTGGCACGTCAGCAGCCTTATACCGGTATGCAGGTCTGGAATAAAAATGGCTATGGTGATATTAATTTCGGCCAGCCTTCAGAAAAAATACCCTCAGTAGAACAGGCCTTAGGTTCGATGGTGGAACCGAGTATCCTGAATCTGGCTATTCAGCAAAAGATGCTTGACGATGTACAGGATTACCGTACCGAAGTTAAAGTCAGCCGGGTAGAACGCGGAGTCGGTGTCTGGATCATTCATCTGGCCGATGGCACACAGCTTAAAACCAAACTGGTGATTGGTGCAGATGGTGCCAACTCCTTTGTCCGTGAGCAAGCTTTCATTGATATTGATGTGCTGGATTACCAACAGGCCGGGATCAGCTGTGCGATTCAAACTGCACAGCCCCATCAGCATATGGCGCGCCAGATTTTTCTGGAAACCGGCCCTCTGGCTTTTTTACCGATGGCCAGCTTAAAAAAAGAAGAGCAGGGACATTGGCAATCCATCGTCTGGACTTTGCCGGATGATTATGCTGAAGAATATGCAGGATTGTCAGATGCTGACTTTACACAGCTATTGACCCGTGAAAGTCATCATATGCTCGGTGAGGTCGTACAAGCTACACCACGTGCGACTTTTCCATTAAAAGCACGTGCCGCCCAATACTATGTTCAAGATGGTCTGGCTTTGATTGGTGATGCTGCCCATGTGATTCATCCGCTGGCAGGTCAAGGGGTGAATATTGGCTGTCTGGATGCTGCCGTGCTCTGTGATGTATTGCTGCATGATCAGTCACGTGGTGTTTGGGCACATGAGCAAAGCCTGAAGCGTTATGAGCACCGCCGTAAAGGACAAAACGATGCCATGATGCACAGCATGTCTGCGATTGGCTGGATGGAAACGACTTCATTTTTCCCGATGGTTTGGGCACGTAATTTCGGTCTGAAACAGGTAGAAAATCAGCCAATGTTAAAAGATGCATTTATGGCACAGGCCAATGGTCTGAGTTTACTTAAAGACACACGCTATGCAGCTTAGGGTTGAAATGTAAATTTTTTAAACAAACATCCATAAAGAGTAACGATTTTGTTTAAAAAAAATACGATTTTTTAATATTTGGTACTAGGCGAATGCCACATAGATTGCTAAATTTCACTTAATTCGACACCTGGCTTTAAATACAAAGCGAGCGCTCATTTTGGGGGAGATGCAAATGACAGACATGAATGATTATGACGACGACGTTGAAGATTCAATCGTTGACGATGATGAAGCAAAAGCAGCTGAAAAAGGCGCAACAGAGAGTACAGAGGTCGTCAATGATAACGATCTTGCAGAAGCTGAAACTTTGACAGTGACTGCAAAGTTAAAGAAGCGTCAGGCACTTGAAGACGAAATTGCGGCTTTTCTCGCAAGTGGCGGCCGTATCGTTGAAGTACCGGCAGATGAGTCAGTAGCTAAAGAATAAGTCATTCCTTGACTTGGCTTTATAAAAAAACACCACATCAGTTGTGGTGTTTTTTTTGCAAAAATAAAAGTGATAGATAGCTAGAATATTAATCGTTGGCTGATGTCAGTTCTAAAGCACGTTGATAAGCCACTTTCTTTTTGATACCGGTTAAATCTGCTGCCAGTTGTGAAGCTGCTTTGACTGACAGATCCTGTAATAAGCGATTCAATAATTTATCCAGCTTTTCCTGATCCAGATCTTTTTCTTCGGTTGCTCCGCCAATCACCAGAACAATTTCACCTTTTTGCTGATTATGATCATTAGCAATGAATTCGACCAGTTCACCTAAAGTCATTTTCTTGATGGTTTCAAAAGTCTTGGTAATTTCACGCGCGAAGCCAACAGGACGGTCTGCTCCAAATATGCTCGCCATATCTTTAACGCATTCCAGAATCCGGTGCGGTGCTTCATAGAAAATTAAGGTCTGGGTTTCATCTTTGAGTTTTTCCAGATTCAGCAGGCGCTGACTTTGTCTGGATGGCAGAAAGCCTTCAAAACTGAAACGGTCACTCGGCAAGCCGACCGCACTTAAGGCCGCAATGGCAGCACAAGCACCGGGCACAGGAATAACACGGATATTATGCGCTTGAGCAGCCCGAACAAATTTAAAACCAGGATCGCTAATCAGGGGCGTGCCAGCATCACTGATCAGGGCCATATCTTCGCCATTGAGCAGACGCTGGATCAGCTGCTCAATTTTGTTGCTTTCATTATGTTCATGACATGCAGTCAAAGGTGTTTGAATATTAAAGTGTTTAAGCAACTGTGCCGAAGTTCGTGTATCCTCAGCAGCAATCAGACTCACCGACTTCAACACCTGAATTGCACGATAACTAATATCATCTAAGTGCCCGATTGGAGTCGCAACAACAAATAACTGAGCACTCATAGGTTTCTCCATGTGGAATAAATTGAATAATAAAAAATGGAAGATGAAAAATAAAATATTAGGCTTGTGTTTAGTCAGCTGCATCAGCAGCGTTCAAGCAGAAGTGTTGATCATTCTACCCGAATCCGGGCCTTTGGCGCGAGCTACATCGAGTATCAAACAGGGTTTTCTCAGTGCCTATACCGCTTCAGGACACAAGATTCCGCTGAAATGGGTCAATGCCAATCAGAAAAATATCTCCCAGCTACTTAAACAGCATGTCAATAAAAAGACCAGAATGGTGGTGGGGCCATTGGCACGTAGCGACGTGGAACAACTGCTGAACAGCAAACCCAAAGTACGTACCCTCAGCCTGAATGAAGTGGCTGATGTCTCTCCCAATGTCTGGCAGTTCAGTCTATCCAAGAAAGATGATGCCGCTGCCTTAAAAGCACTTTTATTCAAAGACGGGATTCGGCAACTGCTGATTTTACGCCAGCCGGGCAGTGAAGCGGAGCATGAACTGTTGTTGATGTCCTTGCTGAGCCAGAGTGATCTGAAATTTAAAATCGTAGATAAACCACCACGATTTTTAATGCCCAAGCAGGGATTATTGTTTCTGGGCAATGCAGAATGGATGGCTGTCATGCCTGAATTAAATCGTTCACGGATGTATACCGTAGCCAATGCCATGAGCGAACAGCACAAGCTGCCACAAGGGATCAAGTTTTGTGATGTTCCAGTGCTTTACTTAGCGGATTGGCCGGATGTGCTGCAAGCTTATGCCAAGGAACCGGTTAATCTGTCTTATCAGCGCCTGATTGCTTTTGGCGGCGATGCCTGGCACATCACCCAGCAGTATTTATCTCAGCCGCGGCTGCAAACGATTGAATTTCAGGGCAGAACCGGCCGGATTCAGATCACTGAACACGGTGTCCAGCGTACTCCGCAATGTTTTCAGTACAGTGGCACAGGTGTAAAGCTGCTCTAACAGGGAAAGAGAATAATGCGACAGCAATTAGGTACATGGGCAGAACAGCAAGCCGCCCAACTGATGCAGCAGCAGGGATTTCAATTGCTTACAGCCAATTATCACAGCCGTTATGGTGAACTGGATCTGATTCTGGTACGTGAACAGGAGCTGATCTTTGTTGAAGTCAAAGCTCGTGCACACACCGGATATGCGCAAGCGATCGAGTCGGTGTCGAAAGCAAAACAGGGCAAGATGCTCAAGACGGCAATGTGCTTTATTCAGAAAAATCCACAATTTGCACACTATTACTATCGTTTTGACGTGATTTGTTTTGATTTTAAACAGCAATTTGCAAAAACCCTACAGCATGACTTTTCGCAATACCCTTATGATCTGGAATGGATTGAAAATGCTTTTACTTTTGATCAAGAGTTTATTAATCTGTGAATAAAATAAGGTCTAAAGATGCTTATATTTGCCTCAAGATCATTGTAAAGTTCAAGCAGAGTTGCCATGATCTGAGCTTAAAGACAGATTATTAGATTGAAAAAGACGTAATAAAATGAAGGAGTCTTGCTGAGTGGTTAAGCGTATTGCAATAACAATGCTGTGTGTCGCAAGTTTATCAGGTTGTGCCAGTTTTATTTCTAGCGGCACAGGTACGGCTCCTGTAGGAACTGAGAGTGGGGCGCGTACCTTGGGGCAGGTGTTTATTGATTCCTCGATTGTCCGTACTGCAAAAATTAATCTTTATAAATTGGATTCGCGCTTTAAGCAGGCTCGGGTCAATATTGAAAGTTTTCATGGCAATGTCTTGCTGACCGGTCAGGTGCCCGATGCACATCTCAAGCAGCTGGCAGAAGACAATGTCAAATCCATGAGCGATGTCAAAGCGGTACATAATTTTATTACTGTAGGCAACCAGATCAGCTATAGCACCATCATGCAGGATACTGCGGTCACAGCGAATACTCGCGGCCTGATCATGAAAGCCACTGTGGTTGCGGACAGTAAAGTACATGTGCATACTGAAGATGGCGTGCTGTATGTGATGGGACGTTTGAACAGCGCAGAAATTGCTGACCTGAATCAGGTATTGCAGCAAGTGGGCAATGTCACCAAAATTGTGACCCTGATTGACAATGTTGAACAGTCTTCAAATCTGAGCAGTCAGAACTTTGCAGCACCTGCTTATGCACAGCCCGGTATTGAACAGACGCCGGTTGCGATAGATCCTGATACGGTTGAACCAACCGATGCTCCATAAGGTCGGTCATTTTAAAAACCAATTGTCGAATCAGATTCTGGAAGTCCAGCAACGCTATAAAGCATTTAGACTCTATGATTTTGGCAGTTATGCGCTGAATCGTTTAACGCCTAAACAGGGTTACACGATCGAAACTCAGCTGGCTTATGGTCTAAAATCACGGCAACGCTTTGATCTGTTCCGTAGCCAGCAGCCTTTGCCCCATCGCCCCCTGATTGTTTTTGTACATGGCGGCGCGTGGTTGCATGGCGATAAAAAGGACTATCAGTTCATTGGTGAGGCCTTTGCCAAAGAAGGCTATGATGTGGTGGTGATGAATTATCATCTGGCACCACAACATATTTTCCCAGCCTATATTCATGATCTGCATTTATTATTGAACCACTTGCAGCAGTCTGCCGGCCGGTTAGATATCTGTGCTGAAAACCTGGTTTTGATGGGACATTCGGCCGGGGCATTCAATGTCATGTCTGCACTGTATCATCCGCAATCTGCCAACATTGACCACAGTCTAATCCGTGCGATTATTGGTCTGGCGGGGCCTTATCATTTTGATTATAAGAATGATCCGATTTGTGCTGATGCTTTTGATCAGGCGGTGCCATATCAGCAGGTCATGCCTTATTATTTTGTTAAAAATAGCCCAACCCGGCATTATTTGTTTATTGCCGAGAAGGACAACATCGTTGGCCATTTTAATAGTCAGGATCTAGATCGGGTATTGCGAGAAAAGGGCAATCATAGCCATTTGATTCATATTCCGAAACTTGGCCATATTACAATCGTAGGTTCATTATCTAGTTTGTTCAGTCGCTATTTCCAGACCAAAGCGCAGGTGCTTTGGGCACTCGAGGATGCATTTAGATCTCGAGACTGATAGCGGGATTTAACCCAGTAGTAAGGCATAAAAAAGAATCCAGGAGATTATCTCCCTTGGATTCTTTTTTTATTGGTTCAGCCAAACTTGAGCTCAATAAGAGCTAGAGCCAGGTCTTGGTATCGTCTGCGACAGCCGTACCTTGAGTCACATGCATAATCATGGCATGGGCAATACTGCCCTTGAACGGAATTTCAGGCAGCTGATCGAATTTAAAGAATCGCGCATCGCTAATTTCTTCTTGCTGTAATTCGATTTCACCCGCGGCATATTCAGCCTTGAAGGCAATCATCAGATTGCTTGGAAACGGCCAGGGCTGGCTAGCCAGATACTGAATATTCTTGAGCTCTAAACCGACTTCTTCCAGCGTTTCACGACGTACTGCCTCTTCCAGCGTTTCGCCAACTTCAACAAAACCGGCAATCAGGCCATACATCTGGCTTTTGGTATTACGCGCGTTTTTGGCCAGCAAAATTTCGTCTTCACCCCGGGTAATGACAGTAATGACACAAGGCTGAACCCGTGGATACTGACGATAGTTGCAGGATGGGCAGAGCATCGCATGTTCAAGCGGATGTGCTTCGGTGGCTGTACCGCAATGACTACAAAATTTGTGATTCCGGCGCCATTCTAAAAGCTGTACCGCACGGCTGGCCTGTTCGAATTGCTGGGTATTCCAGAACTGTAATAACTGGCGGATGGGTACCAGTTGCAAGCCTGCAGGAATCGGCTCATCGGGAAGCAGGTCACGGGCAATCACTTGATCACCCGTGTGGAGTAACAAATCACTTGCGAGGGCTTCAACCTGTGGAAGCTGAAAATGTTGATCGACCAGCAGTTGCTGCTGCTGAAAAATATAAGCAAGTGATAATTTGGACATTAGGCAACTATTTTGAGTTTTTCACTACTGTCCAATGCTACCTTAAACATAGCCTGTAAAACAGGCTGTTTGTTCTTTAAGTTATCAATCATCATGTCGGCACTCGCCAGAGTATCCAGAGCACGATGAATCTCTTCCGGCGTTAATGCCATTGATAGATCAATACGGTTCTTGATGAATGCTGCAGTGGTGGTGAATGCAGTACGAACATGTTCTGCATTCAGGAACAGCATCGCCCCGCCAATTTCACAGAATTGTACTGGCACAGGTTCGAGTGCAGCCAAGTCCTGATCTTGCAGATAGTTGCTCAGAATCTGGCTGGAAAGCTCGATCAGGGCCTTGGTTTCAGTGAGTAAAGCCGCATGTGCTTCATCCAGGCGGTCCAGAGAAATATTCATGTTGTTGACGCGCAGCTGCAAACGGCTCGAGGTGTGATGACGTTCCAGTACCCCAATCGAGTTCATGGCAGACAGAATCACATTCATCAACTGCTGGGCAAAACCCGGATCTTTCAGGATTTCAGTCTGGCTCAGTGAAGTAGCTTGACGGTTCAGGTCATGATAGGCTTCATTCAGGTTCAATACCTTGAAGATGTTGGCCAGATTATTGAGCTGTGCCTGCAATTCCTGAGTTTTTTCAGGACTCATGTTCTGATAGTTAAACTCGATGTCATTACGAATCTGCGCCATTTCTGTGGTTACCAGTTCGCTAATGGTATGCATGGTTTCAAAGTCTGGACCATACAGGTGGCGACTAAAGACCTGTAACTGCATATCGGTCAGCAGGTCTTCACCAATATTGAGCTGACTGCGGATATGTTGTGCAGTATCATCTTCCTGGCTAATACACAGACTCAGGACATTGGCCAGGTCTGCAAGTGAAGCCTTGAAGCTGTCCGGCGAGCCAAAATATTGTGCCATGTTGCGCTCGATACTCACCAGAGTGCGCAGACGTGGCTCATTAATCAGCAAGTGATCAATATTGCTGAATGCAACGAAAACCAGATTCCAGTACTGTTTGCTGGTGTGCGATTGAGCGAGCCCAGCCAGATAAGCCCCCACTAGTTTAATCGCCTGCAGATCCAGTTCACTTTCTTCCTGCTTGAGCAGCTTGTTCAGGGACAGCTTGTACAGGCGCTGAACATATTTGGATTTTTCCAGACCGGGTGCTTGTGGTAACTGAAAGTCAGGCGTGATCAGATCGAGCAGGGATTCAATATGCTGACCTTCACTGGTGAGCGGTTTACCAAGCGCAATTTCCAGACGGTTCAGGGTGTCGAGCAGGAACTGTGGAATTTTTACTTCACGCAGGCAGATAAATTCGATATAGCGTTTCAGCATGGTGGTGCCTTCACTCAGGGCAATGACGTCCTGCGTATTGACCTGTGCCGGGTTCCCCATAATCTTGCGCATCAGTTCTGCTGAATAATGAGCGACTTTTGCCAGACTGGACATGTCGATGAGTGCCAGAACCTGGGCACATTGTTCGAACTGATTTAATGCATCATCAATGCCAAAAGGTAAAGTCTGATCTTCTACCAAGGTGCTTACTGCTGATTCGACTAACTTGATCGAGTTATCAACCTCATTTTTTATTATCAGTAAGGCTGTTGGATCAAAATGTATAGAGGTTTGGTAAGACATGGATCTGCACCTTTCCTGAAGTATTATCTATATATGAGCCCCGCTTAAAGCTGCGGAACCTCTTTGTATTTACTATAACTGAAGAACTGTAGTTTTTAACCTAAAGCATGCTCGGAAATGTAGATTTTATTTCGAGAAAAGGCAAGCAGTTCCATGTTTTTCTTCGAATTGTTTGATCCATTTCTCATGTTCCTGCAATTCTTGTTCTGAGGGAAGAATCACCGGCAGTTCAATTTCAACTCTGGCCATGCCTGAACGGTTGTTCTGATCGTCAGAATGAGACAAAGCATCGATATCAAAAGACACCTGTCCACCGGTCATCGCCAGATAAACATCAGACAGGATTTCCGCATCGAGCAAGGCACCGTGGAACGTACGGTCACGCTTTGGAATCTCGTAGCGGCGCACTAAGGCATCCAGCGAGTTTTTCTGCCCCGGATGCTTGGACTTGGCCATTGCCAGGGTATCGGTTACTTCACAAACTTCGGACAGGGCTTTAAAACCTGCGCGTTTGAATTCCATATCCAGGAAATTCATATCGAAGCTGGCGTTATGCGCGATAATTTCGGCACCGTGCAAATAGTCAAACAATACTTGAGAGATTTCCTCAAATAACGGTTTGTCTTGCAGGAACTCATCGGTAATGCCATGGACATTGACCGAGTCGCCGACCGGTGTTTTCGGATTGATATAGATATGAATCGAGCTGCCGGTCAGTTTGCGGTTGATCATTTCCAGCGCGCCAACTTCAATAATCCGGTCACCATCCTGATAATAAAAACCGGTGGTTTCGGTATCCAGAATCAATTGTCGCGGGCCATGCAATTGTAAGGTTGCGGGGGTAATCACAATCTGGGGATGTAGTTGCGAGCTATTGGCAACGGTTGCATCCACCTCTTGAAGCGCTGGATCACTTTGCTCGGTGTCGGCAACTTCATTCAATTCAATGATTTCTTCTTCCTGCATATCGTCCAGCTCTTCTTCGCTCTCGGCCAGATCCAGACCAAAAGGATCATCTAGCAGCCAGTCGGGTTCAGATTTTTTTTTATCTTCAGATATTGAAGGGCTTTGCTTGGATTTTTTCAGGGTTTCATCGGCGCCCTGATTGGCCAGCTGATCGGCCATTTCATTGCCGGCATGCCCGGCGTGACCCTTGATCCAGTGCCACTCAATCTCTCGTCCCTGACAGACTGCATCCAGTTTTTGCCACAGGTCAGGGTTTTTGACGTCTTTCCAGTTTTTCTTTTTCCAGCCGTGAATCCATTCGGTAATGCCTTGTTTGACATAATTGGAATCGGTATAGATCACCAGCTTATCCTGTTTGTCACAGAACAGAATGCCTTCGATGGCAGCCGTCAGTTCCATGCGGTTATTGGTGGTATGGTCTTCACCGCCACAGATTTTGTGTTCTTGCTGGCCGTTAATAATGTACGCACCCCAACCGCCTAAACCCGGGTTGCCGCGACAAGCGCCATCAACATAAAGTGTGATAGTGTGTGACATAAATTAAAATCCGATCAAAAGAGAACACGCTGGAAGGCTTATTGTATAGCGCAAATGCAGTCGATCAATCTCTATGTCCCGGATTTTTTAATTTCTTGTAACATTTAACGTGAAATCACGGTAAATTATTGCCTTGTGTCTGCAACATGCTTCACTACAATGGCAGATCTAAAAAATAAATTTATATACGAGTTGTTTGGATTTCTTTATGTATAAACCAACCGCAATCTTGTGGCAGCCGACATTACCTACATTCCTAAAATTTTCTGTACTGGGAACTGCACTTGCTTCTCTGGGACTGACGGGCTGTTCATCTACACAAAGTGCGACCCAAACAGCGAAAAGCAAGCAAGTTGGATCACAATATCTGGATGCCAGCAGTCTGGATGGACTGGAAGATTTACTCTCTGCAACCGATATGCGTGCAGTCGAAGGCGACCGTTTACTGGTTCTGAAGCATGGTGATGTCTGGAAACGCATGACTGTGGGTTTCAAGATGGATTTAAGTGTCTGGAATCCGCGGATTGATGCGCAGCGCGGCTGGTTTATTTCACGTCAGCCTTATCTGGATCGTTTAAGTGCGCGTGCCTCACGTTATTTATATTACACGGTAAAAGAAGCAGAACGCCGTGGTATGCCGACCGAGCTGGCGCTATTACCGATTATTGAAAGTTCCTATGACCCGGCAGCGACCAGTAGTGCGGCAGCGGCAGGTTTATGGCAGTTTATTCCAAGCACAGGCCGTATTTATGGTTTAAAGCAGACCCCTTTATACGACGGTCGTCGTGATGTGGTGGAATCGACTCGTGCAGCCTATGAGTTTTTAGGCAGTTTATATAACCAGTTTGGTTCTTGGGAGCTGGCGCTGGCGTCTTATAATGCTGGCCCGGGACGTATTCAGCAGGCGATTAACCGCAATAAGGCAGCAGGTCTGCCGACCGACTATTGGTCACTCAAATTGCCACAAGAAACCATGAGCTATGTGCCACGTTTCCTGGCAGTTGCACAAATTATTAAAACTCCAGGTCAGTATGGGGTGAGCCTGCCACCAATTGCCAACCGTCCGCATTTCCGTGAAGTGCCTGTAGGCGTGGCCAATTTAAATGAAATTGCAGCCATCACCGGTTTGAGCCGTGCGGAGCTGTATCAATTGAACCCGGGGCATCGTGGTGATCATATTGACCCTACCAGTCCGCGTCGTATTTTGATTCCTGCTGACCTCAGTCCTTCAGTTGATGAAAAGCTGAAAAAACTATCTGGTTCCGGCGGATTATCTGCGAGTAGTGCCAGCAATCTGCCGAAAAACACCACCCCAGTGGTGCCGACCAAAGCTGCGCCTCCCGTATTAAATGCGAAAACGATTACACCGGCAAAACAGACTCCACCCGTTCTTGCCAGTACTCGGCCTGCAACGACTGCACCTGTGGTGACAACGGCAAATACAGTGGCACAGACCACGAAAAAGATTTCAACGCCTAGAGGCTCATCTGCCTTGGCCAGTTTTGCTGCCCAAAGTGATTTGCCGATTCCAAGTGCGCCACGTATTCCGGTCGCAGTGACACCGGCAGCGCCAGCGAAACAGATTCAGGTCGAACCACCGATTTCTGCAGCCGAGCGTCAGCAAGTTCAGCAGGTCGTCACCGCGCAGGAAAGTAACAAAACTGTGGATGAAGTTCTGCAGCCTGTTGCAACACCGGCAGAACAGGCTCAGGTAGTTGAAGAGCTGAAAGCATTGGCGCCGGCAGGCACAGAAATTGTCGATCCTTATGATGGTAAAATCAAGCTGACGGCTATTCAAACCAGCCTGTCTGTGGCTGAGCAGCAAGGCAAGGAACTTACCAAAGGCTTCTCTTATCCGAAAGAAGTTGCTGACAATACCACAGCGACTTCGGTCGAAGCCCAGTTGAACCAGGGTAAAAATTACGTCAAGACTGATTCTGAAGTGGTGGTGGTCGCGCCTAAGGGCAAGCGTAGTACCTATAAGGTTTTACCGGGGGATAATCTGGCACTGATTGCAGCAAAAAATGGGGTGAACTGGCGTGATGTAGCGAAATGGAACCAGATCGATCCAAACTCTACGCTATATGTAGGCACCACGATTTATTTGTATGATGCCAAGCCGGTGCAGGAACAAACCAAAGCCAAAGAAAAGCCGGAATCTTATGTGGTTCAGGCCAATGATTCTCTAACCAGTGTGGCAAGCCAGTTTGGTTTAAGTCTCAAACAGCTGGCTGATTTTAATGGTTTAAGTACCAACAGTGGTTTATTTGTCGGTCAGAAGCTGTCGCTGAAAGAAACGGCTGCATCTAAAGCCAAAGTAGAAGATGCTAAAAAAGCTGAAGCTGCCAAAGTTCAAACCAAATCCTATACAGTCAAGCGCGGTGAATATCTGAAACTGATTGCCGATCGTTATGGACTGTCAAATGCTGAACTGGCGTCATTCACCTCAGGTTTAACTGCGGGTAGCAGTTTGATGGTGGGACAGAAAATCAATGTGCCACTTCAGGAAGTTGAAGCACTGACCGCATCGACCCAAAAGACTGAACAGACATTTGAAAATGTTAAAGTTGATCAGACAGCAACTGAAAATTATCAGGTCAAACGCGGTGAAACCCTGTATAGCATTGCCAGTCAAAGCAAGCTCAGTGTGTCTGAGCTGGCAGCTTTAAATGGTTTTGCGGCCAATAGTGGTTTACGTATAGGCCAGACCATCAAGATTCCGGCCGGCAGTCAGGTGCCTGAAACTTATACAGTTCAATCGGGCGATACCTTGACCGGCATTGCAGCAAAATACAATCTGTCGATGGATCAGGTGGCGAGTCTGAATGCTATTTCTCGTAATGCCGGCCTGCGCGTCGGTCAGCGTTTAAAGCTGACGGGTGAGGCAGCTGAACCCGTGCGTGAGTCTGTGGCGGAAACGGTGTCGAAACATATGAAATCCGATTCGCATGTGGTGAAATCCGGGGAAACCTTAAGTTCTATTGCGCGTCAGTATCATCTTCAGGTCAAGTATCTGGCCGATTTAAATGGCCTGAATGCCAATGGCAACGTCCGTATTGGTCAGCGTTTAAAAATTGTGGGTGATGTTCCGACGGATAAAAAAGCAGAAGACGTGAAAGTGGCAGCTACGCCTGTGGCTTCTAGAGCAACTGAATCTTATACCGTCAAGTCAGGCGAATCCCTGAATGCGATTGCCAGCCGTTTAGGAATTACGGTCACCGAACTGGCCGAGTTAAATAATCTCAGTCCACGTGCCGGATTGCGTGTCAGTCAAACCATCCAGATTCCAAAACTGGTGACTGATTATAAAGTCAAACGCGGCGATACCTTGATCGGTCTGGCCTCACGTTACGGCATGAACAGCAATCAACTGGCGGAAATGAATGATCTCAAACCGAATACACAATTACGTATTGGTGATGTGATTAAAGTGCCAAACTAATTCATTCATCGTGAGATTTTTTAGTTTATTTGTTTTAAGCATGGTTGTCCCGCTGGTAATGAATACCAGTTGGGCAGCCCTGATCACCCCGCCTTATATTGCGCTACATAGCCCACCGAAATATAGCCATCTGCAATCCTTACCTTATGCCAATCCGCAAGCCCCCAAAGGTGGTGCACTGATTCTGGCGGCCGATGGCAGCTTTGATAATTTAAATAGCATGAATGGCAAAGGCAATGTCACTGAAGGGATCAACTATATTTTTGACAGTTTGCTGTCGAAATCACTGGATGAGCCCGGGGTGTATTATCCCTTGCTGGCGGAAAAAGTCAGTTTTGACCCCAAGAAAACCGCCTTTATCATTTTCCATTTAAATCCGAAAGCGCGCTTTAGCAATGGTCAGCCCTTAACTGCGGAAGATGTCAAATATAGCTTTGAGCTTTATCAGACCCAGTCCAATTTTGGCTTGCAAATGTATCTGGCAGATATACATCAGCTGGAAGTGCTGTCACCTTTAAAAATCAAAATGCATTTTAAATCCGGGCATAATCCGGAAATGGCCATGATTGTCGCGCAGATGCCCATTTATTCTAAACGGCAATGGCAAGGGCGTGATTTTAAAGACCTGACGCTGAAACCGATTCTGGGTTCAGGGCCCTATGTGATTGAACGCATAGATCCCGGCCGCAGTATTTCGTATCAGCGCAATCCTCAATACTGGGGAAAAGATCTATTGGTGAATCGCGGTCGTTATAATTTTGACCGGATCCAGTATCGTTATTATCGTAGTCCGGAAATCAAGTTCGAAGCCTTTAAATCGGGCCAATTTACTTTGCATGAGGAAAAACAGGTCAATCGCTGGATCAGGGATTATCAATTTCCTGCGGTTCGGCAAGGACAAGTCAAACGTTATCGTTTTCGGCATCAAAATCCGGTCCCGACCCAGAGTCTGGTCTTTAATACCCGGCGTCAGCCCTTTGCCGATATTCGCTTCCGTCAGGCCTTAAGTTTCGCTTACGATTTTGAATGGCTGAATAAAGCCATGTTCTATGGTGAATATCAACGTCTGAACAGCTTTTTTTCCAATAGCGAGCTGGCTTCTCGTGGACGGCCGAGTGCCCAAGAGCTGCAAATTTTAAAGCCTCATTTGCAGAAGCTTCATCCGGTTCAGCGTCAGGCTGTACTTCAGGACTGGCAATATCCTCAATCCGATGCCTCAGGGTTTAACCGGCAGAATTTATTAAAAGCCCGTCAATTGCTGTTAAAAGCCGGTTATCGTTATCAACAGGGGCAGTTGGTCAATGCTTACGGTCAAGCGGTCAAGATTGAATTTTTGCTGCATCAGGTGGAACAGCAGCGTCATCTGATGCCTTATTTACGTCATTTAAAACGTTTGGGGATTCAGGCGAATATTCGTATGGTCGAAACCGCGCAGTATTATGAACGGCTACGAAATTACCAGTTTGATATGATTGTCGACAGCATGCCACAGTCCCTGACACCGGGGCAGGAACAAAAACAGTTCTGGAGCAGTCAGGCTGCCAAGCAGGTCGGTAACTATAATTATGCCGGTATTCAGAATCCTGCTATTGATGCGGTGATTAAGCAAGTAATTCAGGCGCAGAACCGGGAGCAGGTGATTGACAGTACCCGAGCTTTAGACCGTTTGCTGCGGGCAGGTTATTATCATATTCCGACTTATGGTACGGGTGAATACTGGTATGCTTACTGGAACATGTATCAGCAGCCCAAGCTTAAACCTAAGCTCTCCGCGGGCATTGACTACTGGTGGGTCGATGCGGCAAAGGCTCAACGTGTGGCCAATTATTTCAAACAACATTAAGCTCCAAGCCTATCAGGGAGTGCCATGAGCACTTATATACTCAAGCGTCTGTTGCTGATGATTCCAACCTTGCTGATCATTTTGCTGATTAACTTTATGGTGATCCAGCTGGCACCGGGTGGGCCGGTGGAACAAGCGATTTATCAGGCACAACAGGTCAATGGCTTGACACATACCGGATTACAGTATCAGGGGCAGCAAGGCCTCACCCCTGAGATGATCGAGCAGATCAATATTCAATATGGTTTTGATCAGCCTGCCCATATCCGCTTTTGGGACATGTTAAGGCGCTATGCCCAGTTTGATCTGGGCACTAGTTTTTTTAAAGACAAGGCTGTGACTGATCTGATCTGGGAAAAACTACCGGTATCGCTGTCTTTAGGTCTGTGGAGTACCTTAATCATCTATCTGGTGTCTATCCCTTTAGGCATCGGCAAAGCCAGAAAACATGGCAGTGTTTTTGATCAGATCACCTCTTTAATGCTGGCTGTGGGCTATGCCATTCCAGCCTTTATTTTTGCGATTTTACTGATTGTATTTTTTGCCGGTGGATCTTTTCTGCAATGGTTTCCCTTACAGGGACTCAGCTCTGAAAATTTTGCCGAACTCTCATTTTTCGGGAAAATTCAGGATTATTTCTGGCATATGGCATTGCCATTGTTGGCCATGGTGCTGGGTGGATTTGCCAGTTTGACTTATCTGGTGAAATTTTCTTTTGTGGAAGAGCTGAGTAAGCAATATGTTCTGGCTGCGCGGGCCAAAGGTTTAAATGAAAATGCAGTGCTATATCGGCATGTGTTTCGAAATGCGATGTTAGTGTTGATCGCAGGTTTGCCAGAAGTATTAATTGGGGTGTTTTTCGTCGGCAACCTGTTTATTGAGATTATATTTAATCTCGATGGTTTAGGTGTTTTGGGTTTTGAGGCGATCATCCAGCGCGACTATCCGGTGATTTTCGGTACTCTGTTTATCTTTACTTTGCTTGGTCTGATATTGCGATTATTAAGCGATTTGCTGTATCAACTGATCGACCCACGGATTCATTTCAGTTCACGTCGGGGATCCTCCTAATGTCGTCCTTGATGCAATTAGGCTGGCAACGCTTTAAGCAGCACAAGCTGGGATTTGGCTGTTTTATTATGTTTGGCCTTATTTTTATCATGTCCTTGGGCGCAGAACTGATTGCCAATGATAAGCCCTTGCTGGTGAAATATGATCATGCAGTGTATTTGCCTATCTTAAAATCTTATCCGGAAACGGCGTTTGGCGGTGTATTTGAAACCGAAGCCGAGTATAAAGATCCTGCCGTTCAACAGTTAATTGCAGAAAAAGGCTGGGCGATCTGGCCAATCATTCCATTTTCATATCAAAGCCCGAATCTGGAACTGGCTGTTCCGGTGCCTTCGCCACCAAGTGCACAAAACTGGCTCGGAACAGATGATCAGGGTCGTGATGTGTTGGCGCGGATTCTGTATGGCTTGAGGGTTTCACTCTTATTTGGTTTTGCGCTGACTTTATTGTCGGCGGCGATTGGAGTTTTGCTGGGGGCTGTGCAGGGCTATTATGGCGGCTGGATCGACCTGATCGGGCAACGACTGCTCGAAGTCTGGAGCAGTTTGCCGATGCTATTTATGGTCATGGTGCTGGTCAGTCTGTTTAGTCCCAATATTTACTGGCTATTTCTGATCATGCTGTTGTTTGGCTGGACCACTCTGGTGGGCATGGTACGGGCTGAATTTCTGCGTGCACGCAATCTGGAATACGTCTGGGCGGCACGAAGTATGGGTGCAGGAGATGGGCGAATCATGTTCAGGCATATATTGCCGAATGTCATCGGTTCAAGTCTGTCACAACTTCCCTTTATGCTGACTGCCAATATTACCGCACTGACGGCTCTGGATTTTTTAGGCTATGGGCTACCACCGGAAACAGCCTCTTTAGGAGAGCTGTTGCTGCAAGCCAAAAATAATTTAAATGCGCCGTGGCTGGCTTTATCAGCTTTCTTTAGTCTGGCCATTGTGCTGAGTTTGCTGATGTATATTGGCGAAGCAGTGCGTGATGCTTTTGATCCAAGACAATAAATCACGGAACTTTTTAATCATCGTAAAAATAAGCAGATGAAAATTGTGTAAATTTGACAAGTTGAATTGTCAATTATCCTGACTTGCGTTATAAACGAGTACAAAATAAAAGTAATATCAGGACAGATCATGACCCAATTGGCCGATTCCATTCAAATTCGTCATACCAATTTCAAAAACCGTATTATTAAAGGCGCTATGAGTGAGGCGCTGGCCAATGATGCCGGCCAGCCCAATCAGGCACATTTCAAGTTGTATGAAGCCTGGGCCAAAGGTGGACTGGGCTGTGCCATTACCGGCAATGTCATGGTGGACTTTCGTGCCAAGAATGAGCCGGGCGTGGTGGTGGTAGAAACCGAGCGTGATCTGGAGCAGCTTAAAGTCTGGGCGGAAGTGGGCAAGCAGCAGGGTATGGTACAACTGGTGCAGTTGTCACATCCGGGTCGTCAGTGTCCCAAAGGCTTAAATAAAGAAACAGTTGCGCCGTCGGCCGTGCCTTTTAGTCCGGCATTGGCCGTCAGCTTCGGCACACCGCGTGCGCTGACTGAAACTGAAATTCTGGAGATTATCCAGCGCTTTGCCACTTCAGCGCAAATTTGTGAAAAGGCCGGTTTTGAAGGCGTCCAGTTGCATGGGGCACATGGTTATCTGATTAGCCAGTTTCTGTCACCGCTGACCAATAAGCGTCAGGATCAATGGGGTGGCAGTATTGAAAACCGTACCCGTTTTCTGCTGGAAACCTATCAGGCTGTCCGTGCTGCAAGCTCAGAAAATTTCATTATTTCAGTCAAACTGAATTCCGCTGACTTTCAGCGCGGTGGTATGAGTGAAGAAGATGTGATCTATGTCTTTAAGGCGATGGATGCAGCCGGGATTGATATCATTGAAGTATCCGGCGGTAGTTATGAAGCGCCTGCCATGGCTGGTGTAAAAGAAGACAAACGCAAAGCTTCAACCATTGCCCGTGAAGCCTATTTCCTCGATTTTGCCGAAAAGATCCGTCAGGAAGTCAATTGCCATATCATGGTGACCGGTGGCTTTAGAACCGTCGACGGCATGAATGCTGCACTCGACAGTGGTGCGTGTGATTTTGTTGGCATCGCCCGACCTTTTGCGGTAGAGCCGGATCTGGGTGATCGTTTGATTGCAGGGCAAGATGTACGTTATGCGGTTGAGAAAATTAAAACCGGTATTCCGCTGGTTGACAAAATGGCGATTATGGAAATTATCTGGTATGCCGCGCAGTTTAAGGAAATTGCCAAAGGCAAACAGCCGAATCCAAAACTGTCACCGTTAAAAGTCTTTTTGAACTACCTCAAAGGCAATGTTAAAGCCGTAATTAAAGGGCAGTTGAATTCGCGTAAATCGGCTTAAATTTATCATCTAAGCATAAAAAAACCGGGCAATTAGAATGCCCGGCCCGGTTTTTTATTCATCATATAGTTAAGAATAATGCATCGCCTGGGTCTGGAAAGGAAATAATAACTGTCCCAGTTGACGAGTGGCCCATAAACCCACTTCAGTATGATGCATATGCGGTGAAGTATAGGGAATCAGCAAGTCAATTTTCTGTTCCGCACCTTCACAGCGCATAAAGCGATTTTTTAACTGATTTAAACGTTGTTGATCTATACGGCTTAAGGCAGGTTCAACTTTCGCCTGAGACGGCGCTGCGCTGCGTGAAGACAGCCGAGTCGCTAAAGTTGCCCCCTGAATCCAGTCTTTAATGATCTGTTTTTCAGTCGCATTAAACACACCAAACATTTTACCTTCAGGATGATCAATCATTTTCCAGAAACGGCTCTGTTCAACAGGAGCATCTTTAATAATCCAGCCTTTCTCAATCAGCACGTTCAGGAACTTGAAAATTTGTGCCGAATCAGATAACCAGTCATTGATAGTCTTGCCACTAAACTGACATTTCTGATTATGAATATATTGGCCAATCAGTGCTTTGTTCTGGAATACTTTTAAGGCCATGCGCTCAATATCTAGCTCTCTTACAATCTGGGAAGAACTTTTACCGATGTCATTGAGCAGATAGCCTTGCTTGATCAAATCAAGATAGGTCTCTGGATCTTCCGCATTGTCATAATGCTGGATAAAGGCTTGCAGGGATTTTTGTGCATGGCCATTGTGGGCATTATCAATCGTAATATGCACATTGAAATAATGGGGATCAATCCCGAGTTCAGCCAATTCGTAATTGGTAATGAGCAGATGCAGCGGCAACTGTTCATAGCCGAGATTAAAACCAATCACCAGAGGCAAGTATTTGGCCGGCGCATAAGCCAGTGCTAACTGTACCGCGGCCTGCTCATAATAACTGGCATCCAGTTGTTCGGCATAACTGTTCAGCTCATAGTGACTTAACAGGTGCTGATACATGGTGACATGATTGGCACGTGGATGTCCCAGACCCAGTTCTTCCAGATAGATATAGATCAAATCTTTCAGCTTGGGTTGATTGCAGTTATGTACGGTGGAATATAACCAGGAACCATCGACCAGTTTAACCGGTGCAACCTTGGATAGAAATTCGAAAGCATGTGAAACCGTTGGGAAATACTCCCGGGCCTGATACTGTTTACGCCGTCCCAGATAAGCCTGAAACTTGGCACAAATTTGATGATGTTGTTCTAAAAGATGCTGTTCAACTTGTGCCGGTTGATCCAGCCATTCAAGTGCTTCTATATTCAGTTTTTTAATCAGATCACTCAAATAAGATTCAGCTTGTTCGGTTTTGGTATTCGTCGAGATTTCAGTATCTTGAAAAAAGTCGACCCAATCCTTAAAGCTTTTAAATTGATAATTATGATTATTATTTGGCGATAAAGGCAAACTTAACTCTGTGCTGACGAACATAATCTGATCCTTGCAGATATCTCTTCAGTTACCTTAACGTGCGACTTGACGTCTAGATGTTGAATTTTTGTTCTAATTTATTGGTGTATTGCTTTAAATGAAAATGAACGGATATTTATATGAATAGAAATGTTAAAAGAATGCAAATTGTAAAATATGAATTACATGGCAGCCTATGTAACGAAGAGCATATTTTAATGAGTGGTAAAAAATTATATTTAAATATTCAGAATGTAAAAAAGCCCAAGTCGCAATGCCCGGGCTTTTTTGTTGAGATGTTGCCATCTCGAATATGGCGTCCCTACGGGGATTCGAACCCCGGTTACCGCCGTGAAAGGGCGATGTCCTAGGCCTCTAGACGATAGGGACAGTACAGAAGATCAATTTTAAAACCCTTACTTTTAGCTTGAAGTAATGGCGTCCCTACGGGGATTCGAACCCCGGTTACCGCCGTGAAAGGGCGATGTCCTAGGCCTCTAGACGATAGGGACTTAATAAAATGTACTTCTGAAAATTGGCGTCCCTACGGGGATTCGAACCCCGGTTACCGCCGTGAAAGGGCGATGTCCTAGGCCTCTAGACGATAGGGACGTTTCAGAGGTGGGCGTATAATAGGGTGAAAACAGGGGGGTGTCAAACGCATTTCTATAAAAAAATTGATTTTCTGGATTGAGTGCGTAATTTTAAAACAATATTGTTGAAATAATGGAAAATGACTTAAATTAAGCTGAATTTTTAAGCAATTCCAGCATGGCAGCTAACACTTGGGGATGCTGTAAATAGCCCGCAATATCATGTGGACGTTGTACAAATGTACGAATTTCCTGATTGATAATGGCAGGCTGAAAATTAAATGAAGCTGCTGAGAGTGGAAATGCGGTGAGAAAATCATCATGTGAATAGAAATTTATCCAATCGCCTGAAATTGCAGCAGGTCTTATCATTGGTTGCGGAAGATGCGCCTGAATGACACGAAATTCCAGCGGTGATCCGAGGGTAATAAAACGCTGGATATTCAGTTCTGGATGTTGAAGCAAATAGTTATAGGCGATCACGCTACCCAGCGAATGTGCCACCAGAATCTGTGGTTTGCTGCTATGCAGTTGATGATGAATGCGCCGATGAACTTCCTGCATAAAAGTCGGATTGGCCAAATAAAGATAGGTTTCCAGCAGGAACTTATGCAAAAAACTGGCGTGTAAACTGGGGAAATAATTAATGAGTACCGCAAAATCCCGCAAGGCAATATCTTTGCTTAATGCTGTAATAAAATTCAGCTTTTGATCAAAGTTGAGTGTCTTATCTGGATTTAACTGCGGGACGTCACAAATTTGATAGGTGCACTGATCTGGTGGCGGTGCCGGTTGCAGCTGTGCGGGATGTAAAAAAGGGAAATGCGGCCACTGTTGCGGCATCAGGGTGCTGGCATTCAATACGTTATGAAAATGATGTCGAGAGAGTAAATCACCATAAAAAGGGATACGGATATGCCGTTTTAAATAGCTAAAACGGGCTTGCTGTTGCGGGTTATTTCTGAGGCCTCTTTTGAGAAGATGCAGCCAATGTTGGCGTAATGAAGGCGCCGTATACTGTTGCTTGTTCATGCCGTGAATAAACACAATTTTCATCGACGCACCATTGAAGCTGCCCAATATACAATCAGTATAGACAAAAAAGAGCGACCGAAGTCGCTCTTTTAAAGCTGATGCTTAAGACTTGTTATGGTAGAACGCATAATAACTGGCATAGCAGGCTGCAATAAACAGCAGACAGCCAAAGAAGCTGATGCGCATTGATGGATCAAAGACCATACTGACACAGGTAATAAAACAGAACACGAAGCCTAAAATCGGCACAATCGGAAACAATGGTGCTGCAAAGCCCAGTTCTTTGACCGTGCGACCCTGTTTATACCACTGCCGGCGGAAGTTGAACTGACTTAAACAAATACTCATCCAGACCACCACCATGGTAAACGCTGCAACGCCCAGCAAGTTGGTAAAGATCGTTTCTGGCGCAAACTGTTCAGATAATAAACCTGGCAATGCACCCAGCATAGTCACCATGACTGCAATATACGGTACACCGCGAGCATTCAGTCTTGAGAATACGGCAGGTAACTGTTTGCTGTATGACAATGACCACATCATACGAGAAGCAGCAAATAAGCCCGAGTTGGCAGCAGAAAGTAACGCAGTGATAATCACAAAGCGGATGATGTCTTCAGCATATGGGATACCAATGTGCTGGAATACGGTTACGAATGGGCTGCTACTCACGCCTTCAGCGGCTAAGCCTGCTTCCTGATGCGGAAGTAATGCCGTCACCACGATAATCGTACCCACAAAGAAAATTAATAAGCGGAAAATTGCAGTATTAATGGCTTTAGGGACATTTTTCGCAGGATCTTCAGTTTCACCCGCCGCAACACCAATCAGCTCTGTACCCGAAAAGGCAAAGTTCACGATCAGCATGGTCGCAAAAATCGGGAATAGACCTTCAGGGAACCAGCCCTGGGCCGTCAGGTTGGTAAATAGAGGCGCAGCTTCGTAGCCCTGATAGCCCAAAACACCAAAGATGGCCAGTAAGCCCAAAACAATAAAGGCAACAACAGTGACTACTTTCACAAGTGCCAACCAGAATTCGGATTCGGCAAACCATTTGGTCGAAATCATATTTAAGCTAAATACAAAGACACCAAAAATAATGGTCCATAACCACATGGAAATATCCGGGAACCATTCCTGCATCAGCAAGGCGGCTGCAGTAAATTCGGTTCCCAGAGTGACAGACCAGGTCAGCCAGTATAACCAAGTGATGGTATAGCCTGTACCCGGTCCAATATAACGTTTGGCATAAGCACCAAATGAACCAGATTCTGGCATATGAACAGCAAGTTCGCCCAGACAGAGCATAACCATGTAAGCGATAATGCCGCCCAGGAGATAAGCAATAATGGCACCTACAGGCCCCGTTTGTGCAATGACTTCACCCGACCCTAAAAATAGGCCTGTTCCGATTGCGCCACCAAGCGAAATCATGACCAGATGTCGAGTACTCATAGCGCGTTTTAAAGGCGCAGAATTGCCCTGATGCGTAGCATCATTCGGAGATGAGTGCATAGGAGTTGAAAAAAATCAGAAGAATGAAGCGAGTTATTGTAGTGAAAAACTACAAATCTGCAATGTATTAATAATAATTTTGAATAAGGCTTGATCGTATGCGATCGATAGATGGCGTCCCTACGGGGATTCGAACCCCGGTTACCGCCGTGAAAGGGCGATGTCCTAGGCCTCTAGACGATAGGGAC
>NZ_WURP01000019.1:0-31055 GCF_009829025.1 Acinetobacter sp. 18QD2AZ41W
AATCAACAGGGTTTTCGGTCTCTAAGTACTTTTTAAAGGGAACATCATCGACTCAAATCTCTATTTGCAACAGTGCCATTAATAGTCCCATCGAAAAGAAGGAGTTTCTTTTCTTTTGTATTAATAGAGTTTTGAAATGATTGGCTACATGCTAAGTAGTGACGTTCTTCAAAATCTGAGATAGCTTGCTTTTTCAACGATTGAGTAGGATATACAGATACCGTATAAGCATCCTGAACAATAAAGAAGATTTGATTTTCTTCTCTTTCTCTTGCTTCTTGATCAGTCATATTAGCTGTAACTGACATTAACTTTTCCGTAGCTTCAGAAGCTTTCAAACCTAATTGTCTGTATGTTTGGGCTAAAGAAGCTACTGTTTCAGCTTTTTTACAATGAGCTTGAGCTAATTCATATACTGTTTCTGAATAAGCAGAAGTACCAATACAGGCTATGAGTAAGGATAGAGCTATCTTTTTCATATTTAGAATCTACTTCTTTTTAAATAATTCATTATTTAAAGCATCTAAACAAGATGTATATGTGTGTTGTCCGAAACCTGTAATAACATTATTCCGTTTAATTTGATCATTAAAAACAGGAGCTTGATATGCATCGGAAACAATAACGAATACTGAACCGTACCGGGTTTGTCGGAGACTTTTTATTTAAGTTAGGCCGCCTGACCTAACGGGTTAATCTTATCATTGTACATTGCTTCAAACTCAAAAGGCGATACATTGTCAACGGCATTCTAAAATTGCCCCCTTTTACCTTACAAATGGCAAAGTAAAATTGACCCCTGAAATCAGAGAAAGAGCGGTTCAATTACTAATTGAATCTGAAAAAGATTATCCTTCTACTTGGGCAGCAATCACAGCTATTGATCCTAAAATCGGTTGTACTCCTGAAACATTGCGTGTTTGGTATCAAAAATATTTAGATCAACAAAATCCTGTCAAAATACAACAGATATCTGATCAAGAAAAAATGAAGGGTAATCCCCCCCTAAAATACTAGCTCTTTAAAAGAGGCAGTATTATGCTTTTACAACATGGTGTTTAACTTGAGAAACTGAATTTAAAACAATCTACTGTAACTCTTCCAGACAGATATGAAATTAATCCACCCCTAGCCCTTTAAACACCGCATCTACCGGATCTGCATAGAAGCTGGTCTGGAACTTGGTAAACAGTTCCACAGGAATCGTTGGGATATCTGCCGCACTACTCATTGGCAAAGCAACCTTCTTGGCACCCGCATCAAAAGCAACTTGCAGACATTCGGCAATACTTTCCACCGGTGTCACAGAACCACCCAAGCTCATATCACCCAGTACCACCATCTGACTTTGAACCGATCGTCCTAAGAGGCCAGAAGCGAAAGCCACTAAACTTGGCAGAGCAAGATGGCTGAGCGGGCCGGTATTCTGTAACTCCACCACATGTAAGTGGAAGTCATGTTCCAGTACCTTACTGCCCCCCGAGATCCGGGATGCATTGGCCTTGAAGTAATCAAAAGCAATCTTGACCTGTTCTTTGGCACTACTTGAATTCCATAAGCCAGATGTCGCCAATTTTCCTGAACCTTTAGTGACTTGCAGTTCTAAGCGGTATAAACCTGGCATGCCCTTATTACTGAGTCCGATGGTATACAGAAAACCTGGTTTAGCAGGACCTTCGGGAATAAGTCCGCCACCCCCCTGCTCTTTGACTGAAACAAAATGTTCTTCTAAGGTATCATTATCGATATAGCTGAAATGCACATCATAGAATTCCATGCCACCAATTTTTTTCAGCTGCTCTTTGACCCGACGGCGCACCTGCAGCGCATATTCCAGACATTGGCGTACATCTTCTTTATTAAACTGACCGTGTGGGTAAAGCAGCTTCATCAATCCAGAAACCGTCTTGCGAACGGCGATCACATCACGCTGATTCAGGTTATTCCCTAGCTTGAAGTACTTCTCAATGGCATCCGCAAAACTGCGCTTGCGCATTTCCCGGAAGAATTCAGCAAGATAATCAACGATTAGACCATAACGGTTGGTAAAGAATTCCGGACGCATTTTTGGAATTTCCCAACCCGGGATATAGGCATGAAAGCGATCAAAGAATGCTGAATCGATCATTGCTTCAGGAAAAGGAGCCAATAAGTGGCTAGTCTTCACCAAGGATTCAACACTTTGGTTAATATTACCCACAAAAACCATCGAAGCAGAGGCTTCCATCTGTTCACGACCACGGGCAAAAGATCCTGAGGCCATGTAGTCTTTCATGATCTGTACGCCATCTTTGTCCTTAAAGGAAATACCGGCAACTTCATCAAAAGCTACCACATCCCATAAGCCCACCAGACCAATACGGCGGCTACTCATGTTATAGAACAGGTTGGCGACAGTCGTTTGTCCACCGGAGACTAAAATACTATTCGGTGAACACTCTTTGTAAATATGGCTTTTCCCGGTACCGCGTGGTCCCAGTTCACAAACGTTATAGTTATTTTCAACGAACGGAACCATACGCGCTAATAGGTGCCATTGCACGTCCTCTTTTAACGAAGCCGGTTCCATGCCGATGGAACGGATTAAACTCTCGCGCCACTGATCAGTGCTTAATGCTGCTCTGCCACTGAAGAGTTCATCCATATTCATATTCGGCATTTGAATCGGCTTGAGTAAGCTCACGCCAAATGGAGAACTGGTCTGCCCTTCATCAAAGTAGTAGCTGAGCGTAGCAATGACCCAGATACCACCAACAAGTAATTTTTCATACTCTTTGACGATGCCTGCCGAGATTTCGGCATCTTTGATGCCCAGATTACTAAATGATGCTTCGTATTTGTCTTTACGCTCATTCAGCTTTACGGTCACCCGATCAATGACCTTATAACTGCCCCGTTCACGAACCAGGGATTTCACCTTCTCAGCTTCATCAGGTCGTACATAGTTCTCTGCCAGCACGGTCTTTACGTTACGTAGTCCCTGCTCTATGATCTCTGGATCATCCGAGGCACAGTACATCCCTAGCAGATATTCGAGTACATAGACCGGGACATTGGCCCCTTCTTTGATCAGTTTAGTCAGATCCTTACGTACCACCCGCCCAGCAAAGTGTTCATTCAGCAGCTGATCCAGTTCTTTATCGTTAGCAGATTCCATGTAGGCTACGCTCTATCGTTAATTCGTTATTAGAAGAAGTCATCGGTAAATGCCAAATCAATGGTGACCTTATAGCGTTGCATCTCGATATTCAGGTCTTTGTCCTTCAGTACCAGGAAGTAATCTTTCTTACGGTCAAAATCAGTGCCAGACAATGACAGTCTGACCTGTTTGACCCGATCGGCAACAGAGTCGGTACTGCTATCAAAAGTCAAAGTTTCTTCACTGGAAACTTTGAGATCCCCATCATAAATGGCAATGGATAAAGTCACTGGCATGACCAGCTCACTGACAGCTTCAGTTTGCATCAAATCAAACTTCTGGATGTTATTGACCATCTTCAGCGTGGATTTGGTAGAAATGACCTCAACTTTACGCTTGGTGCGCTGTCCAGCCTTTTCACCACGTAGCTGTTTTACCGTTAGTACCGGTACCACAATTTCCTGAGGCATGATACCGCCATGCACGAAACGTGAGCCTCCTACAAAATGGAAACGGTTCGCCCCTTTTGGAATCCAGAAATCAGTCGCAGATAATGTGCCTGCCGTAGCTTGGGTTGAGCCTTTCCAGGCTTCCTTGCTCTCTGGTAAATCATGCCCAATCACATAGCGTTTTTTGCTCTTCAATGTATTGGTCGGTTTTTCAGTCAAGCTTGAACGATCCGCAGATTCCAGTTTACTTTGCTGGAACAAGAAGCCATGGTCGGCGGTAATCAATAAGGTAGAAATATTGAAGTGCATCAAGATTTTGCGGCTGAGTTCGGTCAGCTCTTCAATGGCATGTTCCACCGCCATAAAGGTTTCTGATTCTGTAGAGGCGCTGTCACCGCGTGCATCAATCACGTTGTGATAAACGTAAATCAGCTCATGGTCTTTGAGTGCTTCACGGCCTTCATCACGCGACCAGCCTTTTACCGTTTCAGCGGTAACCGCCAATCCATTATAGGCAGCCAGAATTTTGGATCGTGCTGCAGTCCCTTTGCTGGACTGTCCATCTACTAAAACATCATCCCCTGCGGCCTCTTTGTACTCCAAAGTCTGATGCGGCAACAACGAGGCCATGCCAAGTGTGGTGTAACTTGGGACAACGCCCAGCTGTGAAGACAAGGTCGCTTCAGAATAACGCTTTTCATTAATACGATCACGCAACTCTACCGCAGCTTCATAGCGAAAAGCATCACTGATAATTACCACAATACGGCGTTTCGTTGCAGAACCCAGTAAGGGGCTGACATGGGTATCATAGAAGTTCTGCTGATTTGGGATATCTGCCACTTTCCAGACATTCAAGCTTTGCTCAGCTTCAACCCGCTCTCCCCAGTTTCGTGCCAAGTGGTCAATAAACCAGTAGGAATAGCAATTTTCGACTTCTTCATCGAGTTTTTTCAGGATATCGACATGAGCGCGTTGAGAAGCAGCACTGTAGTGGCGATAGGCCATATCAAAGCGATACAACTCCTGCTCGTAGGCTTTATACAAGGCTTCGCTGGAGTCGAAATAGAACCCAGAATCAAACTGCAGTCGCAGGCTGAACAGGTCAATCGCTGCCTGCAACGCTGTATAGACGGTGCGATATTTACGGCGTGTCGCATCATCCTTATGTTTGGAAGCCCAATAGCCATCCAGACGGGTAGAAATAATCGTTCTGAAATGTTCCAGTTCAGCTTTGGTTGCTGCAGGGATCTGGCTGGCCAGATCAACAATGATCTTTTGTTCAATCACTTCAAAAGTCATGACATCGAGCAGCTGCTCCAGATCAAAGGCCCCGACCTTTTCTTGGATCCGCAGTGCATTGGCCACGGTCTGGGAGAGTGTATCGAAGGTTGGGTAGTATTTGGAGCTGTCTCTCCAGCGCGACAAAAAGGCTCTAGCCGTCGCACGGGAGCTGACGGATGACATCACCAGTTCCTGAGCCCATACGGGGATATCGCCCAAGCTTTCACAGAAACCTGTAGTCATCAAACGGATAAAGAACGTACCGAGCTTGAATGGTGCTTCCCCATTCAACTCTTCAACCGATGCTGGATAACCAATTTCCGCCTGTAATGCCGTGACCAAAGCCGGCACCAGTTGGAATTTTTCCAGTTCAGTAAAGGAGTCTGGATTGACTTCCAGAGCCAGATTCTGCTGTACCATTTCATCTGCCAGTGCCAGAACGATATGCATCAGCTCGGCACTATCAGCCTTGACCACAGCCGCAATCATGGCCATATCCAGATCCTGTTCATCTGCATCAGGCTGGATATAGCGTTTCAATGTACTCAGACGGGCTTTGGCTTTAAGGAATTCTTCACGTTTGGCCAGATGTTCTCTTAGACTCTGCTGCTGTAAACCCAGCTCATTGAAAATAATCGAGAAACGATCGGCATAGAAGCTGCGAGAATATAGCTTAATGTCCAGTAACCAGTCTTTTTCAGTTTCAGGCTCAGCACTTGGGAAATACAGCAAGTATTTACCCTGCTGATCCTCAAGTTCCAGTTTAAGCTTAATCGCAAGGCTGGATTCTTCTGCCATATTCAGAATCTGGACATCATTTAGCTCTAGGGCTTTGATTTCTTCAGTAAATGACTGTTCTGCATCACACCAAAAGACAATTCGGTGCTGTTCAGTATAAAAGGCTTGTTCCAGGCCTTGCTGAAGTTGATTTAAGTTCATGCAAACACCTCTGCATGATCTCGTTCGCAAGAAAAGCTATTCATCACTTCTCCCCCGTAATCGCTTTGACTTCAGCCAACAAGTCCCCAAACTTGCCGTAGTTCACTTTCACCCCATCATCTAGATCCAGCGAAATACGCTGATCGGCGTAATGACGCAGTTTTTCCTCAAAACTACTCAGTTCAGCCTGTTGTTTATGTAAGTTCTGTAATTCTTTCTCTTTACGTTTAATTTCAGCAGCTGAATCACTGTTTTCTATTTCACTTTCTAAAGAATTGGCCATAGCGGACATTTTGGAAATCAGTGGCATCACGTATTCAGTACGCATACGCGCCAAGGTACTGTCGTTATAGCGGTGCAAGTACACCAATGCCTGGAAAGCCCCCTGTTTACCACTGCTAAATAACCAGTAGATCGGACGCTTTTTATAAGTTTGCATATGGTCTTTATAGAACTTGCTGGCTAGGTAACGGCGAATGGTATCTTCTGCTGTTTCACTGGCTTTTTTATCCAAGCTTTCTGCCAGCCATTGCATATTGGTATCCAGCGTGTCTTTACCCCAAACCGCAGTTAAGAACTCTTGGATACGATGTGTCGCATCATCTTCAAACCAGTGCATTTCGGTCAATGGAATAATACCGTCAGCATCGGCTGGGAATTTTTGATAACGACTGGCATCAAAGTCTTGATTGCCTGCATGGGCATAGATCAAACCTGGTTCATCCAGGCTATAACGTCCCATCATGCAGCCAAGTGCATAAGAGACTAAACGCTGGCTGTCTTTTTCTCGGTCAGCACGGGTTAAGGTGATTTGCTCATCCGGTACATCTGGGGTCAGTTCATCCTGTAAGCCATACGCATCAATAAACAGCTTGTTGTTTTCTTCTTCCAGACGTTTCATTTCAGCCACGGCGTCAGCATTTTGCTTTTGCCATGCATTAAAGGCTTGTTCTAGATTTGGCTGTTGCGTACAAATAATTGGGTTCCGAGTAAAGTCCCATGCTGTTTCGTAGGAGTTCCAATCATATGTGGATAGTTCTATAGCTTTTTCCACTAGAATATCCAAAGTGTTATATGAATCTTTTATTATGGGAAGATTTAAAATATGCCCTAATTTAAAGTCCATTGTTGGAGCTAACATTCTAATGAAATGATTAGTAATAGATGAGTTCAAAAAAGCTAGGATTTTTTTACTGTTAGATTTATCTATAATAAAGCCCATCGGTCCTTTTGCATCAAACATATAACCAGATGGAACAAAGCGTACAGCGAATGTACCGCTTGAAATGCCGGACCATGTAAAACCAGATTGAAAACCGTATTGACCATTATAGTTATGTGAACGTATCCGACCTGTATCAGAATCTATAAGATGTTTAACCTCTTCTCCATCATTGTACCAATTAACAATATATTCACGATTACCAGACCAGCGTCTAAATTCACCACCTTTGATATATGGAAAAAATTTCTTTTGGCTTTGATATGCTTCATTATTATTTCTAATATTGAATCCAATATTATTTAAATCAACTTCTTGCCATAAACGTAGAAATTTTTCATTACTTCCTGTCGTGAGTCCTTCTCTTGTCTTAACTAATAATGACAGCTTATCAAAACTGTTAAATATTTTTAAAATATCCTCACTAGCCCAATAAGCAATAGGACTACCTGGAATTTTCTTAAAGTCATCTGGTTTTGCAGTCTTTAATCGCTCATTTTGTACAGGAAATTGTTTTGGAATTCCGTATTCACTTAGGTCATCATTTTCACAATAAGAAAAACTACCTGCATAATTGCTAATATACTTATTTAGCATGATGGTAGCAGCCGTACCAAAGGCAATTCCCATTACCCCATTGCCCATATGCACCATACAAGACAAAGTCCGATCCTGTAGCAACTTTTCACGCATTGCTTCATAAGAGGACAGGAACATCCAGCTTTGCATAGTGACCATGCTATTAAAACCGCTGTCCTTACACCAATCGAAACCACGTTCAATAAACATGGCAAATAGGTCTGACTTGCTGTTAGGGAATTTTTTCTTCGCAAAATCTTTAAGTGCTGGATTCATCCCCTTACCACCCATATATGGCGGGTTAGCAATTACAGCATCATATTGTTTAGCGAGTAATTTAGCTTGCTGTACTAAAGGTAACAACTCTTGTGCTGACTGTTGCGCAAAAATATCCCCTGATTCTAAAGCTGTGTTTAGCTTACTTTCTAATTCAGGTAGCTTTTGAGAGAATGTTGCTGGTACCTGAATCAAAGAACCAAACGTTGAAGAGTGTTCAAATAATTCCAGTAACTCTTTTAAATCTGCCTGCGCAATACCAGTGTTTGCCAAATCCTGACTCAATGCGTCTAAACGTTCCGGCTGACTGTCTTGTAGCGCAATAATATTCAGCTTCGGTGGATTGCTAAATAAACGGCGGTCATCCTCACGCGCTTTCATTAACAATGCAAAACTAGCTAATTGTGCTGCACGGGTATCAATATCAATCCCGTATAAATTCTTTTCTAAAATCAAACGTGGAATATCGCGGCTACGGTAACCACGTTCTAAGTAAATCGCTTTGAGGCAATCATAAGCTTCCACCAGAATATGCCCCGAACCACAGGCAGGATCCAGTACCGTAATGCTTTCAGGGTTTAAAGTATCGCCATCTTCACTAATCCGGACATCAATCAGCTGTTTTAACTGGGCATTGACTTCATCGGTCTGTTCCGCTGGCTGAATATAGTATTCCCATTCACTGGCCAGCGTACTATCAGGCTGTGCCATCATCCATAAACGGCCGACACTGTTTTGCACCAGATATTTTACAATCCAGTTTGGGGTGAAGAGTTGTGTCGCAGCTGGAATGTCTTCACTCTTGACGACTTTACCAATCACCTGATCTTTCTTTTCAGAAATATAGAACTGATACAGCCAGCCAATAATCTGTACATCCGACCAGTCTTCTTCCGGAATGCTGCTGACCAGATCACGAATCAAGGAGTCGGTTTTGGTTAAATTGTCAGGAAGTAACAGTTCAGATTCATCAGACACCTGTTCGAACAGGAGTGGCATGACTTGATTCAATGCATGGCATTGGGCCAGTAACAGTTCCCGATACAGCTCTTCGTCTTTATTGCCATCAAGCTTGAGTTCAGCCACACGGCTGGCATCTAAACCTGGTAGGTCAATATCCAGACATTCTTCCAGAATCTGTGGCAAGCCTGCACTACCATCGGCACTACTCAGTACACGGCGACCATGATCCAGTAAGCCTTTGCATTCCATATAGCGAATCGCACAGAGACGGTTAAACCAACTGTAAGCGATATAATCAATCGTCTGCTCAAAACTGCTGGTTTGAATGCGCTTGATCAGCTTGTCACGAGATTTCATGACGGATAGCGGAAAAACCTGATCGCCAATCAGCAGCAAGTCGCCTTTCTGTTCAGCCGGTAAAATGCTGTCTGCGGTGATGCCATATTTGGCGGCCTGCTTGCGCATCGCTGCGATAAAATCGTTACGTGCTTGCGGTGCGTATTTTTTAATATTACTGGTATTCATGTTAAAACCTTTAATTAATGACTGATGCCGTATAGATCCCTAACCCAAGTTAGCGAATACGCACACGCTTTTTATCACCCACAATTTTTTTCAATTCAGCTTTGAGTGCGTCTACAAACTGATCTACTGACTCTTCTGTTTCCAGATAGACACTACTTGAGCTTTTGCTGTAAATGCTGGCGACATCGACTTCGACAACAGGTTTCGGTGGCACTACGGCTGTCACAGGCTGTACCGGACTCGCAGCAGGTGCTGATGTAGCTGGGCTGGAGGTGGTTGCAGTGTTGGTTACACTCTCTGCTTTGCTCTGAGCCAGTTGTGCCGCTTTGGCCTGACGCTGGATTTCCGCCTCAACTTCGCTCTCCAGCTCATACAAGGCTTCATCAAAACGCTCGACGCTGGTTTGGGTTTGCAGCATATAGATGGTGGACAGGCTAGTTTCCACTTCAATATCCGTTTTCAGCAGTTGTAGTGGCCGTAATAGCTTGTTACTCAGCTCAGCGGTGGCAATACCACTGTTTTTAATCTCGGCTTCTAACTGCTTGATCTTGTCATCAATGTGTTCTATCGCCTGATTGCGCTTCTCAGTCAGCAATTGCTCATTGACGCTTTCCACTGTACGAACCAACTCTGCCACTTTATTTAACAGGCCATAGGGCGATTCAAGGGTGGCAATACGATGTAATTCGGAGAGGGCTTTTTTTGCCACCTCATCACTGCCCAGCGCCTGTTTGTTTTTCTCAAAATGACGTAGAGCCTGCTGCAGTTGCTGCCAGCTTGGCATCTGATTGCTGAAGAACTCATGAATATCACGGTAGTCTTCTTCCAGATCCAGATAGTCGTCCTTGTTCTCGACCACGGCCTTAAAGAAATCGAAGCTGTCGCTATTGGTCAGCAGACGTTCCAAAGTGAGAATCGACTTTTCAATCACTTTCTTGCCCGGGAACTGCCCAACATCAGTTTTACTCTTATACGATTTAAAGTTGGCTAACCAATTTTTAAAATGTTGGGTATAGAATTCAAACAGCTCTTTCTCAGTCGCTGGTCCCATGGCCGAGAATAGGTCTTGGGTGAGTTGGCGTGCCTGTTTCAACACCTGATCATCAGTCTGGCGCTTTTTAATAATGGAAACATCACGGCGACGGCGGCTGTTTTGTAAAGGCTCAAAGGCATCTTTTAACTGTAAGCTGCCGCCATTTAGCTGCAGTGAAATCCGCCCCATTGCCGCCAACTGACCCACCAGCAGTAAAATCTCGGCATCCGGCCAGCCATAAGGACGTTTGGCAAAACGATCGACCACATCTGAGACTAGAATACGCTCTGTACCAGTGGCGCGTAGTGCAATGTACTGCTCCACTTCCTGTAGGGCTTTCGGATTGCTCTGCCCGCCATCCAAAGACAATCCGAGCTGCGCCATATCATCCACAGTCAAGACGGCGTTCAGTTCACGCCAGGCATCCTGCTGATAGACCTGCAAATAGCTCAGTTTGGTATAGGTGTTTTCCAGCAAATAACGACAAGCCTCATCCAGCTTGGTGGTTGGACTTGAAGATGATAGTTGTAGATGCTGACCCAAGGCATAACTTTCCGCGTCCAGCAACATTTCTTCGACCCGGACACGCAGGCGTTTTTTACGTTCTTGGTTCTCACGGCCACGGTCTGCCAGAATACGGGAAATATCGGACTGAGTGCCATCATCATTTAAGCGGATGAATTTATTGGTTTTCAGCCAGGTGCGCAGTTCATTAAAGAACTGTTTATCATCTGCCAGTTTAAACAGCACTTGTCCTTCGGCCTGAGTACTTTTACCAATACAGTAAGCTTCGGTGTAAAGATTGTATTCCGTATCCAGCGGAGAAATGATTTCAACTTTCAAATCGCTCTCATACTTGCCATCCAGGCTATGGCTATCTAGGAAACGACCAATCTGATAGTCCATCTTGTTGGCTTGATGGCGGTATTTGTTCTGATCGCGCAGTAAATCTTTAAAGATCAGATTGGCTAACTCTTTATTTTCTTCTGAAGCTGCTAAGTCAGTGGCTTTGATTTTTCGGGTAATATCACGTTCTTCATTGGTCAGGAACAGGAACTCATCGCCATTGCGGGTAATCAGGCTCTCTTTTTCCAGACGCTGCAGGCTCTCTTCAATCCGCTTGCGCAATGCCAGCTTATCTTCATCAATTTTCTCAATCGACAAAGTCACCAGGTTATCCAATGTGCCTTTGATGATATCGACATAGCGGATCATGAACAGGGTACGCAGCATCTGCACATCAAAACCATCCAGGGTCTTGTTCTGCCCTGCCTGGTCGATGGTACGCTTCACTGCTGTATCTAGGAAGCCTTCAACTGAAGTATAGAAGCGATGGAAAGGAACCAGTGCCCCGACTTCATCTGTGGCAATCGCATTCGCGGCCATCTGGAACGCATCCAGCATGGACCGTTCACCATAGGCCAAGTGTGCACCGGTCGCACCGACTTTACGGATTTCTTCAAATACTTTTTGCACCAGCTGGAAATGGTACGGCGCAAAAGGATAGTTATGAATAAAACTTTCTGGCCCCTCATAGTTCTTGAGGGTTGGACCTGAACGGTCAAAGGTAATCTGATTTTTTAAGATATCGCCCTTTTGCTCAAACACCGATCTGAGCAATGCTTCTGCTTCTGGGGTTTTGCGTAATAAACGTTTCTGGATGACTTCATCGGTATTGGAACTGGACAGTGATAAACGGGTTTTAAAACGTCCAGCAATCTTGGAGAAGTCATTGGCTTTGGAAGAAGACATCTCACCTAAAACAGCATCGATGTCTGCCTGTGAGGTGACGATAATCCAAGCGCGGCCTTTACAGATCGTACCCAGGTTTTCAGTAATGGTTTGCAATGTCAGCATCAAGCGGGTATCGCTGCCAATAAACTGCCCCACTTCATCGACCAAGAACAACATGCGTTGCTGGGGTCCTTTGCTGTCCAGGTATTCTTTCACCCACTGACAGAAGTTTTCAACCGAAACACTAAAGGTCTGCTCAGAATCCTCAAACCACTTGTGTGCCGCTTCAGCAGATAAGTTTAGGGCTTGGGAAATTGCGGTTTCGACATCATCCTGATAGAACTGATAGCCATCACGTTCTTCTAGCCAAGACATGCCGCTAGATTCTTCAAAAGCCTGTTTAAAGCGCTCATACACCCCTTTCTGACTCAGGTGGCGCTCCATATGGGCAATATGTGGATGGTCAGCACTAAAACCCTGATACTCGTTAAACACCCGTAAAAACACATTCAGAATCGGATTGCCGTCATCATTGGAGCTGGCTTTACTGTCGATGTTAAATAGGATGACATCGGCATGATGACTAACCGCTTTACCAATATCCGCACGGATAAACGCATCCCGGATTTTGCTTTCATCAAAGAATTCTGCAGCACTGCGTTCGTTACCTTCCGCGTCACGTGCCACTTTATTGGCCAGAATATAGGACAAGGTTTTCAGAAAATGCGATTTACCTGAACCAAAGAAGCCAGAAATCCACACGCCGACACGATTGGCAATCGAAGGGTCGCTGAGGTCTGTACCATAGGACTGGAAAAAGTCACGAAAATGCTTTTCCAGCTCATTGGTGACCACGTACTCATCCAGCTCCTGGTAAACCGTGGCATTATCATCCTGATCTGCCTTGACCACCCCGTTAATTGCACGATCTAATGGCTTGTAAAAAAGTTCTTTAATATTCATCTCAATCAATTCCCCGAATTTTTATGGCTATTTGTCGTGCTTATGGCACTAATCTGAAGGCTCTGTAGTAATTATTGCTTGGAATTTTTCCAAATAAACTCATGGCCTGACCGTCGTAATACCCCGGATAAAACAATACGACTGGTTTATGCCCCAGCAAGGAATGCAAACTGTTTAACAAATGATGTGCACGTAATAGTGGCCAAACCGACCCCACCCCGGTCATCAACACTATATCTTGCTCATTGGTGGCATATTTGCTCACCAGATACGGCGCAAACTTATCCATATGCAGTGGACCTTTCAGAGCCTTGAGCAGTGCCTCATCGCCTTTGGCTTTTTGCATTTGGATCGCTTTATCAATGAAATTGCGCTCATCCAGATAATCCACCACTGCTTGTAGCAGATTAATATTCACCACCTTCAGCTGACTGTGTTTTTTCTCCAGCATCCCTTCCAGAAAATGAAGATATTCGCGGACTTTCAGCTCATCTTCAGGTGCATAATCAAAAATCCAGAAGCCAATTTCATTACCCAATCCTTGTCCAGTGAGAAACTCAGTGGAAAGAATTCGCTCTGGAATCTGGTTCAGACGCTCATGTATTGTTTGACTCATTGCTGCCCCTCTACAACTAACGCGTCCATACCGACACTTCCATAGATCTTTTAATGCGTTGTTTATAATGTTCTTCCAACAGGCTACGCAGCTCTGCTCTGACGATCACGCGCTGCAACTCCAGCTTACGGGTACTTTTTAAGTAACCGGCTTCTGCCAGCATGCGAAACACCACCTGCCCCATTTTTTTCTTGCTGGACTCTTTCCAATCACAGATATCCGGATCGCGTTGTGAGCGTTCATCCAAAAAATCTGACCAGATATAACTGTCCAAGTGTTGCGCCTGGGAGATATAGGCATCCCTCATCACCGTTTCCATAAACTCAAGCAGCAACAGGTTGCGTTCCAGTGCGCCACAAAAGGCCACCTGGGTCGCCAGCTCATCATCCCCATCACACAAAGCTTTCCAGAAATCAGGCTCTAAGCGCTCCAGACGCTTACGAATAGCGGTGGCATTGCGTTGAGCTGAGGCTGCGGTTCTTTTTTGCAGAATATTGTCAACCTGAATGGCCTGATGCCATTGTTCTGGAGTCGCCTCTCGTAATAACAGATCCGCGATCAGCCGGCTTTCACGCACCATCAGTGAGCCACCAATTAGGTCACTGTCATAATGAAATTGTTCTAACATAGCCAATCTCCTATGAAGCTTGATCAAACAGGTAAGACGACAGCTTTTCGATATCTGAACCTTGTAACACCAAGGGATATTTCAAGGCATCATCCGCCTCAGCCAGCGTGATCGCGGCCTGATATCGCTGCAAAGTATAGTGAGCCAGGGCTTTTTTCACCGGAATCTGTAATCTGCCATCGGGCATGCCGAAGTCTTTTTCGACCAGCGCTTTTTGAGCTTCATTCAATTTTGGATTAGGGATCAGCGTCAGTATAACTTCTTCATGCCAGTGTTGATCCTGAACAGGGTCTACTGTATCAATCGCCACCACAACAGGTGTGCGATCAATCCTGGAGAGTAAAAAGTCCTTAAACTGCTTGCTCTGATGACAATAGGCACGGACATGCCAACGGAATCCGGTATACACCAGGGTATGCGGGGAAATCATGCGCTCATGCCACTGTGGTTGATGCATTGAGGCATAAATAATTTTGAGACAGCTTCGTGTTCGACAGGCACGCAACACTTCCCTGATGACTTCAGGACGCACACTGCGATCGGGTAACTGTACCGCTGAGAGATTCGGTTCTGGTGTCGCAATCAGGGCATGCGATTCACTGACCAAACCCGAAAGCATGTTGAGATACTCATTGATATGCGCTGTAGTCAATACCGGTTGAAAACTGGCTTTAGGCACATAGCCTTTTACTGATGGATCATGAATCAAGGCATCTGGGTTATACAGCGTATTGTAACGCTTGATATCCGCAGAAGCCTGCTGTCGACTGAGCCCAAACCAGCTCATTAAACGATTGGTAACCAAACGACCTTCCCAGTAAGCAAGCAGCTCGATCGCTCGCATTCGTAGCAGGACTTCATGCTTATCTGTCGTCATATACCAATCAGTCAATAAATAGCAGCTTTAAGATTACCCTACAGCAAATATACAGTAAACATTTTTGACGGTATTTAAAGGTAGTATTGCAATCACCAGATAAAAAATATACTAGTATCCTGATGATAGCCGTCAAAGTACGATCTCTAGCAGATCATGGATCCTAGTATAGCGCGTGAATTGAGCTAAGTTTTAGAATGAGAGCAATATGGGTTTTAGATTTCGTAAAAGTATTAAATTATTCCCGGGTTTTAAAATTAATCTGACCCATAAAGGCATCAGCAGTGCCAGCATTGGCAAACCTGGTGCTTCTCTAAATATTGGTAAAAAAGGGACTCGAACCAGTGTTGGTATTCCAGGTACGGGACTGTCTTACTCTAAACACCAGCCTTACTCTAAAAAGACCCGTGTTCCACAACCGACATCGCTAGAACACACGGAATATAATCCTCAGAATTTAGAACAACCGAAGGCAAAGATATGGCCTTGGATTATTTTTGGAATATTGTGTTTTATTGTGGGTGCCGTCATTTTTTAGCAAAAACAACATTGTATTTTGATCAAAAAAAATGCCCACATGGGTGAGTGGGCAAACTAAGGATATTAAGATCCTTCAGAAACTCCAGCGCAATTCTCGCTACTTTCAGTAAGCGACTCTGGCTCAATCATGATAGTCTGACTCAATCGAATCGAGGTAAATCGATCCATTACAATTGGAGCAGAAATTATGCTTGAATACATTCTTGAATGATGCTGAAAAGTCTTTGAGTTTTAATTAATAAATAAGAGTATCCATGTCTACCCTCAACTTTACTTATTTTCAGATAGCAACCAATCGAGAGCACTCATTTTTACAATACCATTATAATTCGCTTCAGTCCCTATCGTGTCTAAGGTAAGCAAATACTTGGGATACGAATCAGAAATTTTCTGTAATGGACGTAACTCTCGGCTGAGTGTCTCCTCATTGAGCGTTTCTAATGCCACCTGATAATAAGTTAAATTCTGTAAAGTATCGACAGCAACAAAATCAATTTCATATTCATCAACCCGCCCTACATAGACCGTATAACCTCGTCTGACAAGCTCAAGATAAATCACATTTTCTAAGATATGACCTTGATCAGCATTAGCATCAGGCAACATAATCCGGCGCAATCCGACATCAACTAAATAGTATTTTTCAGAGGATTGTAATAACTCACGCCCGCGTACTTTAAATTGTGCGGCACTATAAAATAACAAACTGTCCTGTAAGCCCTGAATATAGCGTTTTACTGTTTCAAATGAAATTTTAACCCCACTTGAAACAAAGGTATTTTTAATTTTATTGATGGAAATAGGTGAGCCTGTCACGCTTGCCAAATATCTTGCGACACGCTCGAGAGAGTTAATATCGGCAGTATTCAAACGGGGAATAACATCTTTAAACATTACACTGGCATAGACCGCTTGCAAGTAATCATAAGTTTCCTGCTGGCTAGTCATGGCAAGCGTATAAGGGAAACTACTGCGCGTATACATGGCATACAAATCACGATTGGATAATTGTTGGATGATCGGATTATTTTCAATATGCCACTGTTTAAATTCTTGGAATGACAGAGGTAGAACATGTTGCTCGATATAGCGTCCTGTAAGTAAAGTCGCAAGTTCTCCACTTAGAAAGAATGCATTTGAGCCTGTAATATATAAATCGATATAATCCCGAACATATAAAGAGTCGACTACTTTCTCAAAATTTGTAACATGTTGTATTTCATCTAAAAAAACATAGTTTTTTTTACTTTTATCAACTTTGGACAATACATAATCATGTAGTTTACGGTAATCGGTGAGTTCTTCAAATTCCATAAATTCGAAGTTGATGGCAATGATGTTTTCGGCTTGTACACCCTGTGCTTTTAGGTCTTGTTGAAACATCGCCAATAAGGTGGATTTTCCAGAGCGACGCACACCTGAAAGTACTTTAATGACATCACGGTCTTGCCATGTATTCAGAAATTTTAAGTAGCCATCACGTCGAATATTAGCGCTTCTCATTATTTACACTTAGAATCTAAAGTTTTAATAAATTCTATCAAATTTTAGAATGTATATGTAAATATATTTAATTTTAAAAAAAGTTTAAAGGTTAAGTGAAACATTCAAAGCTGCTGTAGAAGCATGTAAACAGCAGATCTGATCAAAATCCAAATTCTGTCTTTTTGATTATTTTCCATGTTATGTTATTTCATTGATGCTACGAGTTAACTGCTATATAAATTAAGTGAAAAGTAAATGGAACTAAGATGTTAACTAGAGTGGAACGGCTTTGTTGCACAAAGATTTGAAATGCAAAGCGCCCCTAATTGAGCCAAATTTAAGGCGTAACTTGGGTAAGTGGTCGACCTAATTCCGTAAATCTGTTAAGGACTGCCACACGTGCATGGATCTCATTGACTTGGCTATCAAAACTACTTGCACTGAGTTTATCTCCTAATAATTTGATGCAATGCATCTTAGTTTCAACCAAACTTCGCCGATGATAGCCTGACCATTTTTTCCATAGTGTCCTGCCTAGCAGGGTTTTAGTATCTATACCAATATGAAGTTTACGCCATTGGCGACGATATTTCGGCTAATGCTTTTTACGTTTCCATTCACCTTCACCTAAGAACTTCAAATCCGTGGAATCAACGAGTAGATGCAGTCCATTGCAACTCTTTTCATAGCTAATTTGAATATCAATATGCTTTTGTCTTCTGCGAATGGTTGAATAATCCAGAGCTGTCCAATCTAATCCGCAAAGTTTAATCAAGCTTTGGACAAAGCCAGTCACCATGCATACAGAAAGACGAAATAAGGATTTAATCATGAGATAGCACTGAATGGCTATGTCAGAATAAGTTTGATTTCGACCATGTTTTCCTTGTGACTGCGAATATCATTGAATCTTAGTATCAAACCAAATTGTAAAATTACCATGATTGATCAAAGCATGATTGTAGGATGACCAATTCGGTGTACGATAAATTTAGGTGTAGGCTATTGCTGTATAAGACCTTATCGGTAGGTTTGCGCAACAAGGCCTCAAAATCCCACCTTAAAATGCAAATAGCAAAAAAACTCTACCATTCGATTGATTTCATTTTAGAAGTAATGAAATTAGTATCTGTTTGTAATGATATTTTATAAAATTCAATATTAGATCTGCAGAGAAAAACTTATCAAACTAAGTATTGGCTAGTCTTTTTCTTCGAAAAACTTATCAAACGAAGTATTAAGTTAATCTTTTTCTTCAACTTCTTCCTTAAACTCAAACAAATCATTCATCGTACAGTTAAAGTACTTACACAACTTATCGGCGACTGGTAATTCAATACGTACAGCACGGTCATAATACATACTTGTGAGCGTGTTGCGATTGATACCTGTTGCATGCACCACTTCACTTAATTTTAAAATTTTTCTATCGCCCATGAGGCTAGATAACTTACAAGTAATCATATTTAAATTAATTTACAAAAAATAACTTGCTGTGGGTTATTTGAAGTTGTTGACTGAGTAATACTTTGCTAAAATTAACCTACAGCAGGTTATTACAACTTATAGAAAGTATATTTTATCCATTTCAACTAAATTATAACTTTTTAAATATAAGGATTGAACCTGCATTAGATTATTTTGTGGAGATGACCGCCGTGTTACCAAATGAGTTATTGATCAGCCAGCAAGCTCGTGACTTAGGAAATCAATTAATTAAAGAAATGAACATCAATAGAAGTTATGGAATGGCTAATTTTCTTGGAGTAAATACTTGCTATGATAATCATCAGGCTGTACTTATTTGGACATTTCAACTGCTTGAAAGGGAACCTGCCTTAAATGAATTAGCAGAAATTAAAAAATATTTTCTTTTAATCTTTCCAGATAGTGTTTATCAATTAGCCTAAGTTGTTTTTAAAATTAATTTATTAAATAAAAAGCACTAAATCAAAGAAAGCTTTATTTAAAAATAGGCGGATTCAAGCGGCAAGTGCAACAGTATAAAAACCAGCCATAACATCACTGGGCGTATACCATCCCAGTGTCTTTCTGGGGCGATTATTTAGAGCAGATTCTATCTGTTCTATCCGTTCTTTTGAAACATCATCAAACGATGAGGATTTTGGCAGATATTGCCTGATCAGACCATTGCTATTTTCATTTCTGGCACGTTGAATCGACTTGTACGGATCTGCAAAGTAAGTTTCTATACCTGCTTCCTTTATCCGCCAATGCTCTGAGAATTCCTTGCCATTATCAAAGGTCACACTATATGCATGACTGTGGCGCAAACACTCTAAAGCACACGTGATCGTTTTAGCTGAGGTTCTAGTTTTCCCCAAATGAGCGATATGTAGATACAGACTCTTGCGATCAACCAGGGTTAATAATGCCCCCTTATGATTCTTGCCTATCACGGTATCACCTTCAAAATCACCAAGACGTTGACGCTTGTCTATGATCTCGTCGCGACAGTGAATGCTTGTTCTATCAACCAGTTGGCCTCTACGGTCTGTGTTTTTATAACCCCGCTTGCGATAGGTTTTCTGGTGTCTTAAATGTTGATGCAGTTCTCCACCCTTAGATTTATCCTGATAGATGTACTGATAGATCCACTCATGTGATGGGACATCTAGCCAGCCGCGTTGTTTCAATGCCCCGGAAATCTGTTCAGGCGACCAATCCAGAGCAATCAGATAACGGATGTAAAATATGGCGAAGTCTGTCATCTGAGATGAAGAACGGTATCGTCGTTGACTTGAAAACCGATCAGCCTGTTTAGCCCGATAGCCGCGTTCCCCTGTATTCCTTTTGATCTCACGATAGAGGGTTGATCTGGAAAGAGTAGAGATTGAAGATTTACTTTTCAAGGGCAGCATAAATTTCGTATCTTTCTTCTTGAGAAAGTTGGGTGTATTGCTTCATTGTGTGCTTTCCAATTGCGAGTTGAAAAAGTCTAATGATTCTAATACACCTAACTTTTTCAACTAACTACAAATGTGTCGCACTTGGGATTTGAATCCGCGATACCTATTAATTCAAAAACATACCATTTACTGAATATATGAAGCATAGGTTCCTGCTCTATCACTCACTCGTACTAAAATTACATCGCTCTTTTTACTGATACTAAACAATTTATGTCCACGCCACGTTCTGCGGCTTCGAGGGCTAGTTTTTGTTGAACCACTGAGAACAAGGACAACAAACTGCCTACTATATTTTCCCGGAGAGTGGTGTAGGAACTTTTTCATTATTGCTAATCATATCAGCGACAACATCAGCAACGAGCTCCTCTATTCCTGAGAATGCTTTAGACTGATCCGCATCAAGCCAAGACAATGATGGAAACTCAGCACACAACCCAACATACTCATTATATTCTGCTGACCATGTAACACGGCAAGTATATTGTTTACTATCCATTTGAAACCCCATAATGTTTTAAGTCTATGTATAAAAGTACGATTTTCACTTAGCAGTACTTAAATAATCACCCCACCACTGCATCATTTCAGTCCGCTGGGCTAAATAGTCAGCGTGATTATAGCTGGCACGGGTACGGTTCTTATCAATATGTGAAAGTTGTGCCTCAATCCAGTTATCCTGGAACAAACCTGAGTCATTCAAAATGGTACTAAAAGTGGAACGTAGTCCATGAGAGGATAATTGATGTTTTCCATAGCCCATCTTACGTATAGCCATATTTAATGTATTAAAATGAATCGGTTGATTATGTTTCCGTGGGCTAGCAAAAATGTACTTTTCACCGTATGACCATTGCATGACGTCTTTTAAAATATCTAAAGCCTGATCTGAAAGTGGAACTAAGAAGTCGGGAATCTCATGGCCTAATATGACTTTTCGTCGAAACTGTTTAATATGCAAGGCAGGTATTTTCCAGATTTTTTCATTTAAATCAAAATGATGAGGCTCAGCCAATAACAATTCAGCCCCTCGCACGCCAGTATGTAATTTGAACAGCAGTGCTTTTTTAATAATCGGATGGGCATCCAATTTTAATAAATTTTTCTTAAAATCTGATATATCCTCCGCTTTCAAATACGGATAATTCTTCTTGATTTTACTGTTAATGGCGATTTTATTTAAACCATGCGCGATGTTGAATTCACAATAACCCATCGCTACAGCGTAGTCATAAATTTGGTTCAAATAACTACAAGCTTTCTTGACAGGTTCTTTTACTTGGCGTCCCTCTATTTTTTTGATTACTGAAACCAGGTCATAACGCTTGATGTTTTGAAAAGGTAAATCCTGAAGGTCTGGATAAATATCTTGCTGTAAACATCTTTCTGCTAACTGTAGTACACCGCAGCGGGGTGAATCATTAAATGCATTTTTCAGTTTGAACTGCAGCCACTCCTCCCCTACCTTACGAAAGGTGATGACATTAGAGACAGTATCATGCTCAAAACAATAATTATTGTCTTTAAAGTCATCTTTGACTTGTCGTGCCTTTTTCAGCGATAAATCAGGATAAAGCCCCAACTGAATGCGGCGACGTTTTTTTGTTTGTGGATCTGTATAGCGATAGCACCAAGATTTTCTTCCAGTCGGCTCAATCTTCAGGCTAAGTCCATCTTCATCGGATAAAAAACAAGTTTTTTCCTTGCAATGAGCTTGGCGAACTTTAATTTCAGTAAGACTCATGAAATTTAAATGAAACCTATCAGCGGATTGACGAGATCCATTATATCAAAATAGAAGAAAATATATATGATGCGTACACTACGCATCATATATATTTGTAATATATTGTTTTATATATTTAATATTTTAAGTATTTGTATTTTAGTAACCATTATAAGTACCACCTCTTCTTTAAGTTCCCAACAACTCACTTTTTCTGTCATCAATGTTAAATAAGTCTTGTGCTTTAAATTCTTAGATGACCTCCTCTACCCTTTATTATCATTTTTATAAAAGTAACTATATGTACTCATTAAAATTTGTAGAGCTCAAAAACAAAAAAGACCGCTATATAGCAGTCTTTTAACTTAATTAAATAATAATTAATTCATTTTCATCATAAGTGCATAAGCATCACGTTTGTTTTGACGCAATGATTCTATCTCGGACTTCGTCAGCTGTTTTACGAGAGTTGAGGATATACTTTGCTTCCCACTCTGTGAGCCTTTCGAAATCGTACCCGTAAATCGATTTCCACCATGCTTCAAGATTACCATATACATCCCTCAATTGCTGAAGAGTTTCTTTACTTAGAGCTAATTGTGATGAGTATTGTTTACCCGTCAGTGCATATGCTCCAATAACTTTATTCGTCCCAGTTGTTTCAATATGACCTTTTAATGCTGCAAAAGTACCACCTTGGGTCTGGGTATCATCAACAATAATAACACATTTATCATTGTTTATTGTCCCATCAAATGCTGGTGGGTTGGCTAATCTATGCCACCCATCACCGCCAGTTCTTGATACTTTTATAGCTTGAACTATATTCGTATCAACTTCAAGCCCAAGTTTCTTTGCTATAACTGCTGAAGTAGCTAAAGGAATCATATTACGACCGACTGCTTCCTCAGCATGTACAGGTACTATAATAGTTTCCCGACCATCGATAATTCTTTCTAGTTCAGCAATCGCCTCATCCGAAACTAAATCTTTAGCTAAAATATACGCACTTTCAACATCCCCTGCTTTAGCAGCTTCATACATGTAATGAGAGGTTGCATCTCCAAGACCACGGTCAATAACCGTTTTAGGAAACATATTCCAATCTGTGCGATATAACTTCATATTTTTAAATAAGTTTTAATGATGGCTAGCATTAAATTTTACACTAAATTTACCGCTAGCATCTCTTGGATATTATTTTTCGTATCAGGCAGCACTCTCAAAAGCCGTTTGTTTGGACAGTCCCCATGATCATACACGAGGCAGCTTCAAATACTTATGGGCCCATCCTATCCAGTTGTATCTTCTTGCATCACATGAATATTGTATACTCATTTTGACTACTTGAAAATTATGGAACAACGTCAATAAAAACAATAACTCTAGAGTCTTTAGTCGACATTCCTAAAAAGGTAAATTCAACATTTCTTTCCATATCATTTCTTTGTGTCTCTGGATGAACAAAAGAAACATAGCTTATTTCAAAGAATCGGGCTAGGGTTTTTATGCCAATGATTTTGTTCTCTTCATTAGCAATTAAAACATCTAATTCCAGATCAAACTCTTCTAATTATTTAATTAAATCTTTAACTTTCATTTTACTATCAACCTCTATGAATTATTTAAAAAATTAGCACAATGAAACTTGTGAAAAAAATGGATTTGAACAAAATTTTTTAGCAAAAAAAGCATAGCAACCAGAAAAACCTTTCCAGCAATCAACAAAAATATCCCCGTGTGCTTCCAGTTTACAACATTTTGACTACCACACTGCCCACAGTAGTAATAATAGCCTTTGATACGGCCACCGCATTCAGGACAATTTTTATGATTAATGAATAAGTTACTCAACGTCTCTTCTCCAAAATTCTTATTATCAAGTTGTAAGTGAAGATAGCACACATTTATAAAAAATGTCTTTTTTAAAACATCAAAAGATGTTATAAAAAAGACATTCGCTACTTTAGGATAACTTTTAAGATGAATTTAAATCTCCTTGATGAAGAATCAATCCAACCTTCTGAACCCACGCCATGTGATTTTTTCAAAGGTGAAAATGCTATCAAAAAAGCTAAACAGTTAGGATTACCTGATCTCGAGTTAGTCAGAAACGCAATTATGATCGGTGATGCTGACTATAGAACAAATACTCACTATAACCGTGCACGCTTTATTGCACGATGGGGAAAAATTGGAGAACAGATTGCTTTACTGCTTCGACAATCTGATCCTGCTTGGATATTCCACAATGACAGCCAGCCAAGAATTGAGAATACAGTAAAGAAAATACAAATTATCTTTATGAGCGGGAATATTGCATTGGGGTTAGCTGATCAAGTTGTATCAGCACACTGTGAAAAAGGATTAATGACATTAAATAATATTAAGGAGAATCAGTCTGCTTATGATGATGAGACAAAATTGAGAACATGGATTTTATACTTTCCTTCAGCATCACATCCAGCCTATAAAGACATTGATATCCCAAATATTCCTTTTGAATTTGCATACCCAACTAGCTTCGTACAGGACTTAAAAGCGAAAAAAATTTCAATTTTACCAAGTGACCATACTTGCAGAATTGCATTTGAAATAGATAATACAGTTCCTGTAAAAACTGATCCTAAGCCAGTATTGGAACCATCTAATGAAATTAAACCAGATGATTTTGATATTCAGCTTGTAGTTTAATCTGAGGTTAATGTGTTTAATAAAGATCGTTTACGTATTGCTAAAGAATTACGAGGACTTAGCAATACCGATTTCGCAGAAAAATTGAGTTGCTCTATCTCTAAGGTAAAGCAACTTTTAGACGTGGATAAAGAAATCAATGAAAATGATCAAGATGATATATGCCGTGTATTAAATTTACCCAAGTCATTCTTTGCAGGTAATGACACACAACCACATGAAACAGACCAAATCTTCTATAGATCGGTTGCTCGTATTAAAGCACAGCATAGAAAAGCTAATGAGGCATATACTCTTTTAGCAATAAATATTAACAAGTACTTAAATCAGAAAGTAAAGTTACCTACTTTTCACCGTCCTGATTTAGATATTACTGAGTTTTTGGGTGAATCTAAGTATGCCGATCACCTAGCGTCAGAGTTGAGAGGTTTATGGGCTTTAGGTAATCAACCTATTAATAACATTGTTTCGTTGTGTGAGCTAAAGGGAATCCGTGTCTTTAGATTACCGACTGAAATTCGAGAAATTGATGCACTATCTTTTTTTGATGATGAAAGTGGTAGCCCTTTCATATTTCTAAATACATTTAAGTCTGCCGAAAGAGCCCGCTTCGATTGTGCACACGAACTTGGTCATATCGTTATGCATACGCATAACAAAAAAATTCGTGTCGAGAAAGATAATCGTGTTCTCGAAACTGAAGCGGATCAATTTTCATCTGAATTTTTAATGCCAACAGATGCATTTCTTTCTACTGCTCCACGCTATTTTTCACTAGAAAATATGATTGAGTATAAAAAGATTTGGCGAACATCCCTGAAGGCTATTAACTATAAAGCTCACAAGCTGGGATTAGTTAGTGATTGGGTTAATCGTAGTAACTCTATAAAGATCAATTCGTTGGGCTACAACATTAATGAACCTGAAGAAACTCATCGAGATGAGAGTTTGATGTTGCCCAAAATTATCTCTGTTTTAGCCTCACAACCATCTTTTGATAAAAATAAAATGCTTGATGAAATTGGAATCTCTGAAGAAGATTTTAATCAATTAACATTTGATGCTTTAGTTAAAGTTGAGCCCCCGAAGAAAAAACATAAGTTATATATTGTCGAGTAATACAAACCTTCCTTAAAAATAATGCGCCTTACGGCGCACTATTTATGCAAAATCCTGATTAATTTTTTTATGACTTCACGCCCAACGTAGTTTTGCAGTAATAATCCGGACAACGCCACGTTCAACAGGGGCCTTACCTGTAACCTCACCAATTTGCTCGCAAATGACGACGGTTTCGCCTTTTTTCACCAAGCGAGCAAGGTAGCCTTCAGCTGCATGGTAAGGAACGCCTGCCATAGGGATAGGTTCACCATTGGCTTTGCCACGATGGGTTAGGGTAATTCCGAGAAGTTTAGCGGCCTTGTGTGCATCTTCAAAAAATAGCTCGTAGAAGTCACCCATACGATAGAACATCAAAGAGTGCGGATGTTGCATTTTGACGCCCATGTACTGTTGCATCATGGGAGTGAGGGTGGACAAATCAGTTATGATTCCCGAATTGCTCATGTAGGTGAAATCCTTAAATCTTTGAAAATGCACAATATAAAAATAGACCGAGCGACGCCGCTTACCGTATGTATTTATGTGCTATGAACAGCTATTGTCTGAATGGCAATATCTTAGCAAAATTGAAAACGACTAAACAATAAATCATCTATAAAGCGAACAGTTGTTAAACAGCCAAGTGATTATTGCTGTAGGCATTAGGTGTAAAGCAAAAATAAAAAAGCCTAAACATCTGTTTAGGCTTTTTAAGATTTAAGGCTTATACAGACCGAGTTCAGTCAGGTGCAACCGTAGGATACGACGTAACTCAAGAACAGCTTCAGGCGTTTCTTGAATAGAATGTCCACCTTTAATAATCTTCTCAGACAATGCACCATCTAGATGGGCACTCGTATAAGGCACGACATCGTCTGTAATGATATTGAGGTCATCACTTTTGGTCGCATTCCCCATGATGCTGTGGAATTTCATGCCCTTGTATGGAACGACATTTTTAGTTAACCGAGTAAAATTAGAGTTTTTGCTGAGATCACTTGGCCCATTTTGAATGAGTCCATTATCGACATCTTTAATGAAGGCTTGTAGGTCAGGGTCACTACTTTGTATAACATCGGTCAGTGCTCCCAAAAACGCACCTGGTAGACGAATGACTTTACGTGCCGCAAGGGTAAACCAGCGGTCAGCAAACTCTGTCCCACGATGTGGCGCTGCCAAGAAAATGGCCCGACTAAAGTTTGGAATCGGTTGAATATCGAGGCGTGATTTAAATAGAGGGTCATTTTTAAATTGTTGCGCACGTCGATTGGGTAGCAGTTTCATTGCTGCAGGGGTTAAGTCAGCATCGCTCACCAAAAGCCGTGCAATAATGCCGCCCATACTATGTCCCACGAGCACGGCATCCTTTTTGGCAGGCGCTTTGCTGTCGACCAAATTAAAACTTTGTTGAATGATTGCATAGATTTGGAAACGACTTTCTAAAATTGGCATATTGGTCGAGTAGAACACTTGCCAGACTTGATAGTGCTCACGTAGCACGGGGTCGCCCATGACATCATTCGTCAAACGAATCCATGCCTCTGGACTGCTGGCTAAACCGTGGACGAGGACCACCACTTTTTTATTTGGATTGTACGGCTCAAGCATGTATAGGTGTGGCATAGTGAGGCGTGCATCACGATCAATCAGTGATAAATACGCGGCTTTACCTAAATTGTTTTGTGCTAACCATAAGCCATAAGGTGCAGAAAAGTTTGCAGCGAGTGGGTAGCTTTTGCCTGCAATTTTCGCAGATTCAAACTTATAGGGATCATAAGCTGAGATTTCAAACTCAGGGTTGTTTAAGATCTCATCGATATTGGATGCAGAGCGTGGCTGTGCGGTAATAGTCGCTGCTAAATAACGGGCATTGTGAATGTTTGGATTACGACCATTGGTATACTGATAATGTAGTGGATCGACAATATATTTGGCTTTTTCAGGTGAGGTGTCATTGTGCTCAGGTGGGAGGACAATCAGAAACTCTGAACCAAAACCATCGCGACGTGTGATAGAGCGCAGGCCTGAAAAGTTCATATTGTAAGTTGACATCAGTTGTTCAACTTGACGGTTTTTTAAAAGTGGGTAATTGTCATAATTAATACGGTAAATACTTTGCCCCACTTTGATTTGATTACCGACTTCAGATGGCCCATGGCGTAGGCCATAACTATTCACGAGTTTAGCGATAGCTTGATTATAAAAGTCACGGAGTTGGACTTGTCGGTTATCAAAAATACGGTCTTGGGGGCCACGTTTGGTGTTAAACATGTAGGCATAACTGTAGCGAATGCTTTTATCCAGCATGCCGAGTTGTTGATCTAGGCAGCTTTGGTAGTTTTGTTTTTGCAGTGCCTGTTTTTCTTCAGACTGTGTCTTGGCTAAAATACTGACTTTACAGGCAGATGATTTTTCTAAGGAAAGTGCTTTAGCGAGATACAGCTCGCTGGCAGTAGAGAGGAGCTGTTCATCCTGAATTTGTGGAATCTGTTTGAGTTCGCTGACACATTCTTCAGGTTGCTCTGAACAGATTTTGGCTTCTCTACCCGTCATAGACAGCACGTTTAGACTCGCTTCACTGAGCTTATCCCGCGTTAAAATACTCTCACGCTCATTGGTAATCGTAACGTTCAGTGATTGATTTTTCACACTGACCACTTGGCAACCACTCAAAAGCGAAACGAGAGTGGTCATCATCAAGGTGCTACGGATGTATTTAGGCATAAAAAGCGTCGACTACCGTTTATTCTTTTGAATTTTTTAAATCATACGATAATTCTCGGATTTATGTAAGCATCCGCTGAACGCCATCGCCAAGTTTTAACGGGGTTCAGGTTTCCAGCGGTGAGGTAGTAATTCTTCTATTTGGGGCACTTTATGTGTTGGCAACCTTTTCAGCACATCACTTAAATAGGCATACGGATCCAAGCCATTCAGCTTTGCTGACTGGATTAAAGTCATGATATTGGCAGCTCGTTGACCACTGCGCAGCGAACCTGCAAATAGCCAGTTCTTACGCCCCAAGGCCCAGGGACGCATTTGGTTCTCTATCCAATTATTGTCAATGGGTAGATTGCCATCATCCAGATAGCGGCTTAAAGCAGTCCAACGTTTTAGGCTGTAATTGATCGCCCGGGCGGTTGGAGAACTCGATGGCACCGTCAGCTGATGTTGGTTGAGCCATTCATATAGTTGTTGCATGACCGGTTGACTATGCTGTTGTCGGTATTCGCAGCGGTCTTCCGCTGTACCATCCGTCTTTTTTCTTAATTCTGCTTCTATCGCATATAATTTCTGAATCAGCACTAATGCCTGTTCAGCGACCTGACTTTTCTTGGTCACATGTAGTTCATGGAATTTACGACGTGCATGTGCCATGCAGCCCACCTCAATGACCTGACCTGATCTAAAGCGTGCTTTATAACCACTGTCATCATCACAGACCAAATGACCCTGCCAGCCTTTCAGGAAGTCTTCAGCATGCTGGCCAGAACGGCTATCTTGAAAGTCATAGATCACTGCCTGAACTGGATTGTACTGTGTGCTGGCATAGGCCCAGACATAACCTTTTTTGGGCTTTTTCTCATTTTCACCCATCTGCATGACCGTCACCGGTGTTTCATCTGCATGGATCACCTGCTGTTGCAGTACCACCTGTTTTAAGGCATTGGCCAGAGGTTCCAGTTCCACCCCACAGCGGCCAATCCAGTCAGATAACGTTGATCTAGACAGATCAACACCTGCGCGTAGAAAGATTTGACGTTGACGGTACAAAGGCAAATGATCGGCATACTTTGACACCAGCACATGGCTAAGCAATTCAGGTGAAGCAATGCCTTTATCAATCACATAGGCTGGCATCGCTTGCTGAGTCAGAGTGTCACACTGATCACAGACCCATTTACCACGCACATGCTGTTCCTTATAGAACTGTGCCGGTCTGAAATTCAGTTTTTCACTGACATCTTCACCGATACGACGCAAGGTACAGCCACAACTGCATTGTGTTGATTCAGGTTCATGCTCAATACGGAGGGTGTGTAGATGATCTGGCAACAGCCGACGTTTAGGTTTGTTGACTGGGGCTTTCTGTGCAGCTGCATTGGTTTTATCTGCATTCAGTCGTTCCAGTTCCAGATCAACCGCTGCAATATCTTCTTCAACCGCTTCATCCCAGAGATGGATTTGTTTTGCGGTTAGATGTTCGTTTTTACTGCCGAATTTATGCTGTTTAAATAGTGCAAGCTCATGCTCGTATTTTTGATTGAGAATAGAAAGATGTTGAACTTTAGAATCTAATTGCTGATTGGTGACTTCAAGATGTTGAACTCTGGCATCTAATTGCTGATTTGATTGTTCCAGTTGTTGTTTAGATTGTGCCAGAGACTGATGCTGCATCGCCAACTGTCTGGTAAATTCCAGCAGTTGTTCATGGGTCAGTTGGCTTAAATCAGGCAGCGTATTCATGACCGCAGTATGCCTGAGGTCATGATGCAGAGGAAATAGAACGTTTGGAGAATAGCAGAATGGATGAGCCTGGTTTAGAGCATTGTTACCACTTGCTGCAGTCCGATTCTTTGCCAGGGCAAACCCTGGATCAGTGCCTGTAACTGCTCCGGGCTGATCGCCATACTTTCACCCTGGTGAACTTTAGCCCAGTGGAATTTCCCCTGTTCCAGCCGCCGGGCACACAGCCAGATACCCAGTCCATCATGCACCAGCACTTTCATACGATGGCCACGCTTATTACAGAACAGGTAAGCGCAATGCGGTTTGATGTAGCCAAAGGCTCTCAGCACCTGAGCCATGGCTGTATCCATCCCTGCACGCATGTCCATCGGCTGGGTAGACAACCAGATCTCATCAATACGAATCATTGAGTCAAACCCTGGATCAGCAACAGTAATTCAGTTACTGACTCCACCGGCCAGTCGATCTCGATCATCTGATCCCTTGCGGAACTTGGTGCCTCATGTAATGGAATCCTGATATGAGCGACAGCTTTCTTCTCTGGCACAGGTGGTAGAGGTGCTTCTTGTTTGACTGGAGTCGGGTGAAGAATGACCGGAAGAAAGTCAGTCTGTGGAATGGATGGGGTTTTTAATGCAGGGGGCATTGATCTGGACTGACGAATCCATTTATGTAGCAGATTGGCATTGATCTGATGTTGCATTGCTACCTTGGCCACTGATGTATCTGGCTGCTGGCATTGCTGAATAAGTTGATGTTTAAATTCAGCTGTGAAGGTTCGACGGGGCTTTTTTAGCGTTGGTGCGTAAGCGTCCGCTGAACACACCTTATGAATTCATCCTATAAGCCTTAATTTAGTCCCCACTTAAAAACAAGTGGGGA